>CAYVEI010000230.1:0-5927 GCA_964450515.1 uncultured Terrimonas sp.
AAAAAAGCCCGCCAACGCTCTTCGAGCTTTAGCGGGCAGAGTCGGGAGGACAGGACGAGAATCATTCGCTAAAACCGGTGCCAGTAACGGGTTTCAGAAATCTGAACCTAATACTCACCGAATTACTCACGAACTGCTTTCCTTCTCCCTTCAAATAATAAAGTCGGGTAGACAAGATTCGAATATATATTCTAACTGTCTTACTTTCAAACTCTTGTAAAATACACATATCAAATACTCAGTGAATTACTCACTGGTTAATATAGACGTAAAGAACTTAATCTAAGTTACCAAAATTATTAAATACGATACAATTAAAATTCAAAAAAAGCTAACATAGGAGTTCACTTATTGAACAAATTTCAGCCAAGCTTTCTAACAAAATTTGCAGTAAGAAATAGTTCCCGGGACTGGATTCCCAAAACATTAATTATCAACTAATTATAAGAAAAGTCTGTCAATATTCTGTCAGGGTCTGCTACGCCACTTTTGTTCGGTTACTGCCACATTCTCCCTATCAATACAAAAGTATGAAAATCGAATTACCAAAAAAGCTGATTTGCAAAAGAATCAGGCAGTTGTGTTTTGAAGCTGTACTTTACTAGCAAAAGCTACTTTAACGCTCTTCCTATCACTGGGCTGGATGGGTACGACGAAACGAAGACACCATGAAATATTGAAGCTGATAACAAAATCATTTCGCTTTGTAGGTAAATCCTGCATTGCCATCGGTAACTTTTTCTTCATCATCTAAAAGTGGTTTTATCCAATTATGCATCTCACTAATTGACTTGAATTTCGGAAATGGATTATTTGGCCATGGAGTATTCATCAGATATGCCGAGAAGAAAGCATCACAACTTCTTCTTGGATGATACCATAAATAGCTTTGTTGAAATTTTTTAATAATTCGGTAGTGATTTTTATAAAAAAATATATCCCAATTTTCTTCAACTTCATCTTCTGGTTTTATGTCAATGATTTCAATTTCTGAAAACACTTTAGATTTATTTGCAGCCGCAGCTTTTAACATTAACTCTTTTGCTTCAATATCAGAAGCAGGTGCACTATAGCCGAAAATAGTTGTATAAAGTGCATGTTGCAAATACCATTTCAGTTCTTCCCACTCTCCATTTATTGAAATATCTGTGCTGTAATCTTTTTTATCAATCGGATATAAAAGTTTCATTGGCTCAAATGGTTTATAGCAATGATGGCATATTTTATTGTATCTATATCCAATAACCTTACAATCCATGCAAAGACCGACAGCAACATTTCCATGCAAGAAAACAACTTTAGGTAACCTCTTCACATTTTCATGCCTACGCAAACACTTTAGTAAAAGTGGATCCCAATTGAATGTTGCAATAATATCTTTTTCCCGTAATGAAAGAATTAAGTAATCATATAAAGTAGGGGTATCAGGAATTTCTAAATCGTAAAAATATTGATATACTTTATTCTCAATAATTGCTTGGGCCTCTGCCGCAGCCGGGTCTTTTGTAATTGCACTGTATAGATGTTCAAAGTTGTTCAACAATGGAAGGTGATGTGCAGGAATGATTTCTTGCAGATTAATGGCTTTGGAAAGAGAATTCATTAATGGCAGTTTAACTCCATTTTTATCTCCCTTCAGAAATGCTGCCAAACTTGCGCCTGCACCAAGAATAACTACATGAGGAGCATAGCTTACATTCTTAAGCATCGGAGGGATAATGTCTTTTCCCGAATCTGATTTTTGAGTCATTTTATTAATCATTTATTTATTAATCCTTTTTCCTCATTGCCCAAAAATCCGGTATTGGACAAAATATTACTGAAAAGCAGCTTTAGATACATCACCAGACAATAAAAATACGTTTTTTGTAAAAATATTTCATTTTATTTATTTTTTATTCCAAAATATGTTATTTTTGTATCGGAAACTAAAAAAAACCATACGCCATGTATACCGAAATATTGCGAATAATAGAAGGAGGGTTAGCGAAAGACCCCAAAAAGGTATACAACTATTCAAGATTGCTGGCTGATAAGCTTGATAAAGATGGCGACAATAAGATGGCTAAAATGATTTTGAGAGCCATTGATCATGGGCCTGCTACAACAGTAACTATGGATGAGTTGTTAACCACACCTGTTGACCAGGAAAGTAGATTGAGCATTGTGGATGTGGAAGTTCCTCCAAAGGAACATACCCAAATAGTACTGCCCAAACTTGTTGATAACAAGATTGAGGATTTTATCAATGTTGTTAAGCATCAAACCCAGTTAATAAAAGGCGGTGTAGATATGTCAAATACATTGCTGTTGTATGGTAAACCTGGTTGCGGAAAGACAACCGTTGCAAAATACATTTCTGAAAGAACAGGATTGCCGTTGGTAATTGCAAGGTTTGATGCTATTGTTTCATCCCTGCTTGGGAATACGGCAAAGAACATCAGGAAGATTTTTGATTTTGCAGATAACAAACCCTGTATTCTCTTCCTGGACGAATTTGATGCAATCGCAAAAGCAAGAGATGACCAATATGAATTAGGGGAGTTAAAAAGGGTTATTAACAGCCTTCTGCAAAACATAGATGCATTTGCAAAACATAATATTCTTATTGCTGCAACTAATCATTCGGAATTGCTTGATAAGGCTATTTGGAGAAGATTCAACACTGTTATTGAAATTGGAGTGCCGCAAGATGAAGAGATTATTGAACTTGTAAGAACTTTTACAAGTGATTTTAAAACCGATTTTAGTGATGACGAAAAAAGATCTGATAAA
The DNA here is from genome assembly GCA_964450515.1 of uncultured Terrimonas sp. GTDB lineage: Bacteria > Bacteroidota > Bacteroidia > Chitinophagales > Chitinophagaceae > Agriterribacter. The sequence continues at coordinate 2,776 of CAYVEI010000230.1, forward strand.
CTTATTAAGTTACTTGAAGGTAAAACCCCATCGGACATAAAGAGTATTGTTAATAATGCAAAAGCTCATGCTATAATTAACGGTAAAGAGATACTTACCTATGAGGATTTACTGGTGGACTTATTTGAATTTAATCACCACGGGGATTTAACTATAGATAAACTGGTTGAATTTTTAAACGACAATGGAATACCCCAAGCTGCGATAGCTGAAAGAATGAAAGTTTCACTACGGCAGGTAAGAAATTATTTAAACAAACAATCTTAAACCAATGGCAGAAAAAAACCTTCCTATAAAATTCTTTCAGAAGCGACAGAAAGATGATGCATACACAGAAGGTGGCGGTGGCGGAACACCACCACCTTGGTTATTGAGAGATCCGCAGGCCTTACATGAAAGGTCTATGTATGTTAGAGATGTGCTTGGCACAATTTCAGCAAAGCTTACAGAGAAGAGAAAAAGAAACAACTATATACCGTCCGTTCTTAAACTGAAGGTGAACGAAGATGCTTTGGCAAAAACCTACAGAAGGGAAATTGGAAATTTATTTAATGCTGGTGGTAAACTTAATACTATTGGTGTAAGTGGAGAGGATGAAGTGTTAGTAAAAGTTGATAACGAGACTGATTTACAGGCCATAGCGAGAAACTTTGCGAAGGTAGATAATGCATACCCAAGCTATTCTACGATGGTAGGCATATCCGCAATAAGTAATGTGGAAGAATTTAAACCTGTTATTGAAGCTGAAGCAGGAAAAGAAAGCGTATTGAAAGTGAAACTTTTTAATTACGGTAATGGTGACTTGGATTCGATTTTGATTAAAGCCTTTGAAGTATACTGCAATGACAATAATTTAAAGTTTGAACGTGCAGCTTATTCAGGTGATTTAAATATATACAGGATTGACGGTATTACACAGGATGCACTGGAGGAGCTTAAGGATTTTGACGGTGTACAGCTTGTAACAGAGATGCCTACTTACGATATCAAAATAGATGAATTAACCACCGATGATACCGTTCCGATAAGACAACCAAAAGCTGGAGTAAACTACCCTGTTGTGGGTGTTTTAGATAGCGGCATAGCCGATATCCCCCATTTAAGCCCTTGGGTTCATGGAACAAATATTACTTACTACCAAGACGAAGATGTAAATAAGCAGCATGGAACTTTTGTTGCTGGAGTATTAATTTATGGCGATGAACTTGAGGGAGAAGAATATACTGGATTTGAAGGATGTAAGCTTTTTGAGGCTATAGTAATGCCCGATAAAACGAAGCAAAAAATTTACGAAAGTGAACTAATAGAACAAATAAGAGATGCAATAAGCCGCAACGATAATATAAAAATATGGAACCTATCGTTGGGAACAGACAGTGAAGCTGATTTGTATGAATTTTCTGATTTTGCAAAAGCATTAGATGAGATACAGGAGCAACATGATGTTTTGATTTGCAAATCCGCAGGAAATTGCAACAATTTTAAAATTAATGCTCCTAAGTCTCGGATAGCGAAATCTGCAGATACAGTCAGAGGGTTAGTGGTTGGCTCGCTGGGACATGATAAAAGTCCATCTTCATTTTCAAGATTAGGACCAGGCCCATCACATTTGATAAAGCCTGACGTTGTACACATTGGTGGGGCTGCATCGTTAAATGCAAGAAATGGAGTCGAAATTTTACCTGTTAAATCTTTTTCACCAAATGGGAGGATTGTAAAACAAGTAGGAACAAGTTTTTCAACACCCCGTATTTCTGCTATTGCGGCCGGTCTTGATTCGTTGCTGAATGAAAAATTCGATCCGGTTCTTCTGAAAGCTCTTATCATTCATTCTGCCAAATATCCCGAGGAAATGAAAATAGCCATTGCAGCTAAAATCAATGCAGCAGGGTTTGGTCTGCCGTCTAATATCAAAGACATTCTTTTTAATGAGCCCAATGAAATTACGCTGATACTACAGGATACTTTAGAGAAGGGAAACTTTATTGATATTCTTGATTTTCCTTTTCCTCAAAGTATGATAGATGAAGACGGATATTATTATGGGGAAGTAACAGTAACTCTTGTAACAGCACCAATTTTAGATGTTTCTCAGGGTGCAGAATATTGTCAATCGAATATCAGTGTAATGTTTGGCAGTTACGATGAAAAGGTGGAAAGGGATACCACAAAGCCCATCATAAAAAATCCAATCGGTGCAGGTGGCAGGCAGAACGTACTTTCTACAGCAGTGTACAGCAAAGTAGCTACCAAAAACATGGATACACCCTTTGCGACAGAAAGAATGCTTGTGTCATACGGCGACAAATATCAGCCTGTAAAGAAATGGAGTGTAAACTTTGATGAATTTACTGATAGTAATAAAGAAAAATATCTTAAAGCTCCTAAGAACTGGTATTTAAAACTTGAAGGGTTATTCAGACATTTTACAGAGGTAAAATGTGAAATACAGAAAATTGTACCAAGCCAGGAGTTTTGCCTGATCCTTACTGTTAAGGATACAAAAAAGAAAGGCAACATTTACAACGAAGTGACACAGCTATTAAACAACTTTAGTTTTGTTCATAGTAATGTTAGAATTAAAGAAGAAGTAAGAGTGAGGTTGAGTAGTTAATGAGTTTTGCACAAATTGTTAGTAATTTAACTAAAATTATTAACAATCATACAAAAGCAGTAATTTTGTCATGAAATGACACCGACAGTGAAAAGAGCAAAGTTATTGATATGTTAAAAAGCTCTTTTATAGAAGGTGAAAGCCTTGGGGTCAAGACCAAGGCTTTCGGGAAATGAGTTTTGAGAGTGTCTCTTTTCCTTTTTTATTTCAGGCTGCAAAGGTAGGTGTTGTTTATATAATAAACAATACCTGCTTATTGCAATCTTCGCAAGCAGAATAATACAAAATTCCTGCCAGGTAATTTTTCCTTCTACTACATTCTCCGGCTATTACTGTTCACTACTCCGCATAATATTGTGGACAGGCATTTTATTAACCCAATTAAATTAAAAAAATGGGAAAGAACATTCATGTTACTCCCCGTCCCGGAGGTGGATGGCAAGTAAAAGGTGCTGGTAATGCAAAAGCAACAAAAGTTACTGACATGGATATTTCAGTGAAAGTTTACCAGTGTTTCAGTTCAAAGTTTACCACTTTC
>CAYVEI010000231.1:0-5881 GCA_964450515.1 uncultured Terrimonas sp.
TCCTGCCACAATGATGCCCTGCTTTCAGGCATATTTTGTTTCAATGGGTAAGATAAAAACATTATTCCTTATACCATTGCACATTGACCTGTTTTTAAACGATTATAACACTATTTAAACATGCGATAGCTGCAGTAATATATACGGTTAAAGCGGAGGAGAGGGTTGGGGGAGGGATGTGGGAATGTGAAAAATGTGGAAGTGTGGGAAATGTGGTGAATGGGGGAATGTGATAAATTTGAAAATGGGAGCAGGGTTATGGGATGGTTGCAGGTTACAAGTTCCAGGTTGCAGGGGCGGCGGTCGGTACGCAGACCGTAAGCGGAAATTATTTTATCCTTTCTGCTTTTTTTTATTTCCGGCTCACTTAAAGTATAAATATGACTCAAAATCTGCTAAAATTGAGCCATATTTACTATTTTCATGAGCTTAATTATGGAAAAATGGATAATAAAGAGCAGCGGATAATTGAAGCTTGTTGCCCGGCATTTTCTTTCCGTAAAGGTAGAGAGGAAAGGTACAAAATATGTTATTTCGCCTGCTTGGGAAGTCATTCAACCCATAAGTATTGATAAATATTACGAAAGAGAAATTGACGAGCGGGATATCAAAGCAGGGTTTAATTTTTCTGTTATAAATGATGTACTTGCAGCATACGGCGTTTTTACCGAAAGTGAATTACAGCAGCTCACAAAGCTTCAGCGATATTTCAAATTTCAAACGTATTTTTATTGAACAGTTTGACTTTGCCGTCAAAACTTATTTTTAATGAGATATTGGTTATTGAAAGTATATAGGTCTGCCCGATATACAACTTTCATTATTGTCGTTGGTGAGGCCTGCAGCATTGTCCATCTTACGAACACCAACAAGGTCAAAAAATATAATAAAAAGATAAACTATAGAAATTATGAGGTATCTACTTCTGCTGCAGTTGTTACTGATTTGTTTTCTTAGTCAGGCCCAAAAATCTGCCGGAATCAAATTTGAGGAAAAAGAGCTGACCTGGGAAGGTGTTAAACAAAAAGCTAAGAATGAAAATAAATACATATTTATTGACGCCTATACTACCTGGTGTGGACCCTGTAAATACATGTCTAAATATATTTTTCCGCAAAAAGAAGTTGGTGATTTTTTTAATGAAAACTTTATAAGCATTGCATTACAAATTGATACTACCAAAAATGATAGTAAAATAATTAAAAGTTGGTATAAGGATGCTAAAATGATTTCTGATTTTTATAAGATAAGCGCTTTCCCGACTTATCTATTCCTGGATCAAGACGGAACTCTAATGCATACCATAACCGGCGCCAGCGAAAATAAGAATGACTTCATAACCAAAGCAAAAAATGCAATAAACCCACTAACGCAGTATACAAACCTTAAAAAAGACTTCAATGATGGCAAAAGAGATTCTACTTTGTTGTTATCGTTGATAAGTGCTGCCAGGGATGCAGGTGATGACTCGTTGCTACATGCCTATATCAATTATTACCTGAATACACAAAATGATCTGCTTTCGACTCAAAATATTTCTCTGATTGCAGAGGGAACTTCGAAAAGCGGCGACAAAGGATTTGACGTGCTGCTTAACCACTCAAAAGAAGTAGATGCAGTAATTGGAAAAAAAAGAAGAGCTGGAATATTAAACATGATAGCATTTGATGAAGATGTTTTCCCGGTGATAATGATCAAAGGGAAAAAAACTGTATATGGAGGTGGCTTAAGTATATATGGAGGTGGCGAGATGAATAATGACGTAGATTGGGATTCTATCAAAACAACATTGAGCTTAAAATACGGCGATTTGTCAGAACAAATCCTTCTGAAGGGAAAACTTAAGTATTATGACTGGCTTGAAGACTGGAAGAGCTTCAATAATCTTTTGTCAGACTATAGAAGCAAAGAAGATAATATAGATACAAGCCTGATTAATAACATGGCTGTTAAGCTAATCGGAAACTGCAAGGATAAACAGTCTTTTAAAGATGCTATAGAATGGTCATCAATTTTAACTACGGGTAAGAAAAAACCATATTTTCTGCAAACTTACAGTCGAATATTATACATGGCGGGAGAAAGAGATCTGGCTATACATTTCATGAAAGAATATTTTCTACTCTCAAAAAAATCCGGTAAATCAGCAGACGAAATTATTGAGAAGATGAGAAAAGGTGAGGAAATTGAATGAACATTGCATTATTATTTCAAGAATAAAGTGTCCTTGATTAATTTCTGGTTTGCTTCTTGCAAACCCTGCCTTTTGGAATTTAATGCGCTTAATAAATTATATGATCAATTGGTTTGGAATGAAAAATTTCAGTTTATCTCGCTTACTTATGAAAAACCAGAAATTATAAATGAAATAAAGAAAAAATATAACTTAAATTTTGAAATCATATCTGTTTCCTATGAAGAATTTTCGGGATTGCTTCAGGGATTTGGATGTCCGGTGAATGTTATTGTAAATAAGGAAGGAATGGTTAAATATTGGAAATCAGGAGGAGAGGTTTCGGAAGAAAGGGCGATTGATTTTATTCTAAATAAAATTTATTTAAAGATATTGGAAGAAATATAATTCTCACTGTCTCCGCAACTTATTCACCTTATAACCCGGGTTCGAAATAAGAAAGCCCGCAGCATACTGTTTTTATCCCCTATTGTTTATTGTGTGTGCTCAATTAGGTATATAGCCTTCTCCATTAATTCATCTCTTCCTTCTTTTATACCTTTGATGGTTGAAGAACAGAGCATATCTATTTTTACCCCCGCTTTTTGTGCTTCGGTGCCGTCCGGATAATATACGCCTAAACCTGAAATTGCAGTCCGTAATCCTCCGGGCAAGAGTACAGCAGACACGTCACCATCGGCACCTGCAGAGATGCTTCCCAATACAACTGCTTTCGGAATAGTACTCAAAGCCATTACAGTATATTCTGCTTGGCTAAAAGTAGAAGAGTTGACAATTAGTACTACTTTCCCGCTATAAGTTGCCTGCTGACCTCCGTTAGAAGCCACGTTCCCGTTTAAGATGGCTCCGGGAAGCAGTATACTAGGCAATGTGAATTTAGCAAAATCTGACCGATTAGGTTTTAGCCAACTCCCATATATGAACGGCATAAATGTAGAAGGATAACACCTAAAGTCAAAGATTATACCTTTTGCATCATTGAACAAGATACGTATTGAATCAATATCTTTATCTTTTAAAAGAGCAGGATAAATATAACCAATGTTGTTATTGATTCTTTCAAAACCCTTTGACACATGTATATTCCTATAATCAATAATAGTATTTGCAGATGCGAGTAGAATGGTTTCTGTTAGCACTTCGCGAAGCCCTTTCTCATCTTTCACTTTCACCTTGATTGACTTTTTATTGCTCCGTAATAAAAAACCAGTTACAGAAGCCAGGCTTGCTAATTGAGATTCCTGATTTGATCCTGATGTGTATTTTATATATTTCCTTACAAGGCTATCAATACTAATACTATCTATAGCTTCTATTATATCCCCTAATTTAAAATTATCCTTCCCTTTTTCCGAATCATCGTAAAACCCTGTAACCACTAATTTATTTTCAATAAACTTAGCCTGAAAAGGCGTAATCTGCAACCCTTTGATAGAGTCAAGAGTCCCCACACGGTCTGATGTAAAAGCATGGCCATCATTTATTCGGGTTGTGAGTTCCAAACAGGTTAAAATATATTCCTGCCTGTTGCTGGCAGCTATAAATTTTGGAATAAATTCCGGAAGCACGGCATTCCAATTGCCCAACAATTGCCTGTTAGGACAAAAATATTGTATCATGTTCCAGTACCGAAATAATGATAGTAGCCTTATACCCGCATCTGGATTATAAATGTTTATAAAACCATTTTCATTTTTAAAAAACGGATTGCCGATTTGTGGAGCAATACCTACATAATATTGATCAGTATAGCACCCTTTACACACATCAAGAATCGCAGCGAATTTATTTTCTAAAGATGTGGGAAAATGATGATTGAAAATATAACCATAAGTTGGCAAAATTTTTATATCGAGTTTACTTACATCAGTCTTGCTTTCACAATCTTTAATTGGAGGTAAAGAATCAATCCAGGTTTCGATCGCTTTATTGAAATCATTAACCAGGGTACCTGATGCTGTCTTTCTAATTGCTTTAAATAATTCATTATCCCAATCATACCTGCCTTCTATAACTGTAGGATAGTGGTATTTTAAAAACCCCCAAACCATTGCAAGGTCTGTTAGAAATCTTATTTGTTGTTTTGAAAGATGAATTGTATTTATACCCGATCCTTCATCAGCGGGTAAAAAGTCTGTTCTTTTTAAGGCTACGTTTTGTATGGGAGTGTCATCAATAAATAGTTGGAGATTATCCACCCAGGCAGATCCTGAGCCTGCCAATAAAACTCCAAAGTAAACTTTTGAAGCTTTCGCATCAAAGGGTACCTCAATACTGTACTTATTCCAATCATGAGAATCTACAATGCCATTACCTTGCATATTTTCAAAGGAAAGAATATCTCCGTTTTTATCCTCTATTCTTATCCATAATCCGGTAAATCCGTTTTTTATATTCTCAGATCGAATATCACCTTTCAATTTCAGTAGTCTGCCTGTAATTGGAGCATTGATTGTATTTGAACAAGAAACGAAGCCGGATGCACCTAACTTCTTGTATAATTGTAACGAATATTTGCCTTCGGTAAAAAAAAGTGAATCAATTTTTATGCTTCCGTTTAAATGCCAACCGATGGGGTATCCGTTGGCGTTTAATCTCTCAAAACCCAAATTGAATATATCATCTTTTTCTCTACATGTAGTGAATAAAACAGCACTTAAAATAGATGCTCCTAGAAAAGTACGCTTCAATTTTTTCATGATCATTTAAAAAAATAGCTAACCTTATTGATTCCGCACTTTACGCCGCTCACTATTAACAATCTTTATTTGTTTAATCTCATTCAAGACGAACCAGGCGCTCCTCTTTAGTTGATCGTTGCTTCCTTTCCTCTTTCCTTATGATTAGCTCTTTGGGAGAAATTTGAAGGATTTGATACATTTCCTCTTGTTGATTATATGCCAAAGTGAGTAACTGTGATCTTTTAATATAATTCCAGCGTCCTTTAACATCATTCACTGTTTGCATAATAAATGTACCGTCTGAATTAAATGTAATAGCGGACGGCGATTCTACGCCATGTACCAATCTGACTCCTTCAACTTTGGGGAGAAGCTTAGAGGTAATTATCCATGTATGGCATAACAAAAAATCAACAGGTCCTGTTGGGGTAAGCTTTTCAAAATTTCGACTAAACGCGCAAAGTGGTAACAGCAACGCAATTAAGCATTTATTTTTTGATATACTTTGAAGCATAAGGAAAGGTTGTTAAAAACGGTGTTTGTAAGTTAATGCTTTTTTTACAAAATCCGAACGGGTGCATCCAAATTAGCCGGGCCGGCACACCAGCAAAACCCAGGATATACCCTGTTTTTTTTAGCTGCAGATACGCAGATTTAATCTGCACATCTGCGGCATTTTCTGCATGAGAGCAGGATGATTACAGGTCAGCGTAAGTGTTATAGATGAAAGGTGAGAAGTGAAAGGTGTGCAGGGATTTGACCCTTATAGCTGTCTGCTGATAGCTGCCAAAAAATATCTATTCTTCATAATGCACCCTTTGTACCCGTTGTGAAATACCGGTTATTATTTCGTAAGGAATGGTTTGTGCCCACTGCGCTAACTGGGTAATAGAGAGCCCTTTCCCAAAAACAATAACATCATCCCCTTCACGTGCGCCCGGTATATCTGTTATATCAATCATCGTCATATCCATAGCAATATTGCCTGTAACCGGCGCCAGCTTAC
>CAYVEI010000232.1:0-5866 GCA_964450515.1 uncultured Terrimonas sp.
CATGGAATTTTGCTGCTTCTTCTGAATGGGCAATTGCATCAGCTTGCTGCTTTAGTATTTTTATTGCTTCACTAATGGTAGTATTGCCGCTAATTTCAAGTTTCGACTGATCCATTGTCTTTGAGTTTGGCCCTATATCGCACTTTGGCTCAGGTTTGGTACTATTGTCTTGAGTGCAGCCAGACCAGTACCAAACAATTAGTTATTTTATTATTTTAAACAAGTAACGCCAAAGCACTGGTCCTGGCATATTGGCTACATTGCTACAGTACGTGCTATGAAGAGGCATTTAAAAGTAAAATTGACTAAAAAGTTTTCCATCCACTAATTCCCATCACATAATAGCTTGGAGCTTTATTTATGAAATAAAATGTTCCTTCAGATCTTTCTTTGGTTACTTTTATCTCTAGTTTTCCTCCGTCTTGTTCTTTATATGGCTCCGTTGTATATATATAGAGAGAATGATGTGCTCCTTCAAATTCTTGTTTTTGATGAAGAACTAAGTCAAACTTTTTTATTGATATATCTTTATCTGTCATTAAATTCACAGATACCTTATCCTTTCCTACATATTTTACTAAAAAAGTTGCATGCGGATCAGTCCTTTCTTCAAGAGCTCCATTGTTCATAAATTGCCAAGACAAAGTACCCCCTTTATACTCGCCCACTAATTTTGAATTTCCTCCAAACTTTGATGCACTCTTTTCTGCTTCTGAAATTAAATCATCCTTTTTGCAGGAGAAGAACACAACTAATAACAAGGAATAGATGAGATAATGTTTCATACGATTTGATTTATTTGGAGCCTAAACAGAATATAAAAATATTTGTTGTCTATCGCATAAATAAAATAATCTATAACGCTTATTTGTTCTCATATTGTTTTAAATTTTGATGACTAAAAAAAAACGTTAAATGTTTACTAAGTGGCATTAGAAAGGAGAGGCTGCTACCTAATTAGCAACGGTTATATATTTAAAAGTGGAAAGTCTGAATAGCAATTCTTCCACCTTTTTTAACCGCTTTTTCAGTTTATCAATCGGATTTTCATAGTCAAGCAAACTTCTCGTTGGATGAGCAATTCTTTTGCGGAGTTCGTTTATGCTACTCAATTCTTTCCATTTACCTTTAGAATATTCTAGTATGGAATAAAGTTCTTTTTCTTCAATTATATTGAAAAAATCAACAAGAAAAAAGTGGTCAGCTATTTGATTTTCTAAATCAACGGAACTCAATTTATTAAATTCGGTAAGTATGTTTCTAAATTTGCAGTTCGGCTCATCAGCCTTTTCTCTTTTCTTTAGCCAATCCTTTATATCTTCTGTTGAAAGCTCGGAATTTAAAAAATCACCAAGCTCCCTTTCTAATTCACAAATTATACTGAAAATATAAACTTGAACTTGTTTACAATTTAAATTCCCAATTGTAATCAACCCGGAAATTTTCTTTTGGTAAGTCAAGAAGAAAAATGTCCTATCTTCGGAAAACTTTTCTATTACATCTTTGATATGTGTGTCTAAGGGTAAAATATCATCCACCTGAATTTTCATTCTATTAATCTCACTATAGTCATTAGGCTGTTTTGTCTTAAAAAGTTCAAAAACTAACCCGTTTTCAGAAACAATTGGCAAATGGTCAAACCTATTCGCAGTCATTAAATCAATATGCTTTTCCGAATTAATCTCAGATTCTTTTACATGTACCCATCTTTGTTTACTTATTCCGACCGAGGCAGCAGTTATTTTAACTTGCCCCTCATCTAAAAAAAATAAATCTTCAATCATTTTAATGTAATTTTTAAGTGACTATTATTCCTTTGTTGTGTAAACGAGGATTGCCTAAAAAATTATATTAAAGGCTTTTGGACAAAGCGTACTGAGTTTCCAAAGCACCCTCACCCCCAATGCCGCCCTGGCGGAGGTCTGTAGCAAAGCTATTGTGTGTTGGCTGACCTGATGCCTAAACGTTGCGGTGTATGACAAATTGCAGGAAAGGGAAAAAAGTCAGAAATTAGCGTAACCAATACAATAACACTAGTGTCATGTCACGTATAAATTGACGGATATAATCGTAGCAATTTGATGCGGGCATCATCGCAGGAAAATTGCCAGTTTATTTTGGTTTTTTTATTATTTCGATGATTTTGCCATGCCTCCACTTCTTTGCTCATTGTTTCAATGTCTCCAATTCTACGATTAAGGCATTGCCCCATAAGTACATTGAGTTCTATTTCAGCCATGTTTAGCCAACTGCCGTGTTTTGGGGTATAAACGAACTCAAACCTATCCCATATCCTTTTCGCTTCTTCAGGCTCATACACTTTATATAAAGCACCAGGCTTATGGGTTGCTAAGTTATCCATAACCAATATAATTTTACTGGCGCCCTTATACCACTCATCTGCAATACGCCTGATGTATTTTGCCCAATCAGATTTTGTTTTTTGGGATGTTACTTCCACATATCTTTTTCCGGTTAGCGGTTCTGATGTCAAAAAAATATTTGCCACCCCGCAACGCTCATATTCAAAGTCTTCCTTAGCCGCGTGTCCGGGCAGCATTTCAATAGCTGCTCTGGTTTCTTTGATCAACTGCTTCGGTGATTCATCCCTGCCCGTCCGGTCAGGCGGGCATACATACCACCGGGAAAGCTTTGTCATAGGGTCTTTTGTATACATCCAGCACCCGCTCCATATTGGCGACAAAATCACCGTTCTTTAGCGGTGGAATCACCCAACCCTTCACTTTCCAGGGTTGTAGTTCGTTTTTTTTAAAACTCGTCTTACCGTTTCATAAGAAATATCATCTACATACTCCAGTTCCACCATCTTATCGGCAAGTAATCGCAACGACCATTTTGAAAAACCTTCAGGAGCTGTACTACAAGCTAAGGCTACTAAATGGGCTTCTACATCTCCATCTGCTTTCCTTTCATATACCCGGGTAGTAGGGCGATTCTCTAAGGCAGCTTCAAATCCATCCTCAACAAACTTCTTTTTAACCCGATCGATAGTGCGCATTCCTATCCTGAGAACCTTCGCTACTTCCTCATTATTGATTTTGTCTGCAAATTCACCTTCATCGCAGTTCAATAATATGAGCGCATGAATTACTTTTTTTGATGAATGCTTACCTCCCTTTGTTATTGAAAGCAACTCATCTCTTTCTTGTTGCCTTAACGTCACCTTGTATTTTACCATATACTTTTTGGTAAATATACAAAATTTATACGTCATAATATAGTTGACATTACACTAGAACAGCTCAAAACAGAGATATTAACAGCCATATCGCAGGAGCTGGATGTATGGCTTGAGGCATCGCCGAGGATAAAAGACGGCTATGAATATGAAGAACGTTACATACAGTTTAGCCGTAAAGTAAACAAGTTGATGCTTGAAAAAAGCATAGTCAATCTACCGAAGGATCGGAATAAAAAAAACTCCATTCCTGTTTCGGGAAAATAGAAGTAAGCAAGGCACATGTTTTATGCCAGCATACCGAAGTATTCGGCATTACAGCCAGGCTGCAGGAGATCGTTTGCCTGTTAGGCCAGGGCCATGTGTTTGAGGAAGGGTCAGAAATGCTGCAAGCGTTATTGGGGCTTGATATTAGCGGTAAACAAATACAAAGAGTAAGTGAATATTTATTATGGGCATGAAATAGAGGAGCTTGAACAGCAGGATTACGAAAAGCAGGTATTAGCGTTAAAAAATCCGCAAGAAGCTGTTTACGTAATGTTTGATGGCGGCATGGTGCTGACCAGAGAAAATGAGTGGATGGAAATGAAGGTTGGTCGTGCCTTTACCCAAAGTTCCTGTATATCCGTTCAGCCGGAGCGTAACGAAATAATGCACTCAGATTATGTGTGCCATTTGGGTGGGAGTAAAGATTTTTTGAAAAAATGGGAACGACACATAGAGGCATACAGCAACAAAATATTTATTGCGGACGGAGCTAAGTGGATATGGAACTATGTGGAAGATGCCTATCCTCAAAGTATACAGATACTGGACTTTTTTCATGCTGTGGAGAAGCTGGGGCTCTATGCCAATGCACGCTATCCAATGGATGCGGAGTACAGAAAAGAATGGCTGCACCTGCAAAAGCAACGACTTCTGAACAACGAAATAGCCGACATGATAAAAGAACTGGAACAGGCAACCACGCACAGCAACGAAGCCCTGCAGGCATTAAAAGAAGTGCTGGGTTACTACAAAAAAAATGAAACCCGGATGCAGTATCAAAGCTATCTGCAAGCCGGTTACCTGATCGGGTCAGGAGCTATGGAGGCTGCACACCGAAATGTTGTTCAACAACGGCTAAAGCTATCAGGACAAAGATGGGATGTAGAAGGCGCTCAAAAGATTGTCAACCTTCGGGCTTATAAGAAAAGTAAACAATGGAACAAAATCACATCCCTAATCAAAACAGTAGCTTAATACTGCAATTTGTCATACACCCAACGTTACTTATTCCGCCTCAAAACATTATATTTGAATTGTTTTATATAGCACGCTACAACAATCCTGCTATGAATAAAAAACCTATAGCTAACCGGGACAATACCATACCGCGCAAAAAAGACGATGCTCTTTTAAAAGCCGCTTTTGAAGAGCTTTTTCCTCACCTGCTTCGTTTTTGTTTTCCGGATGCAGATAAAGTGTTTGACTTTCGTAAAGGTTTTGTGTTTTTGGATAAGGAACTGACTGAACTGTTTCCTGAGCTTAAAAAACAGGGTGGCGGCAGGTTTGTTGATATGCTGGTAAAAACATTCCTGAAAAACGGCAAAGAAGAATGGATACTGGTGCATATTGAAATACAGGGCGGCAGCACCAAAAACTTTCCCAAACGCATGTTCCAGTACTGGTACAGGATATATGACCGCTACGGGGTGGATGTAACGGCCCTGGCAATATTTACAGGTAACAGGCGACAGCAGCACCCTAATACGTTCCATAAAGCATTTATGAGAACTGAAATTACTTACCGCTTTAATGCTTACCATATATTCGATCACTCCGAAGCCGAGCTGCTGGCAATGGATAATCCGTTTGCCCTGGTCGTGCTGGCAGCGCAGAAGGCGCTGTTGCAGGGTAAAGTACCTGAAGAAGCGCTGGCGGGCCACCGGCTGACGGTAGCCCGTGCATTAATACAAAGCAAAAAATTCAGCCATAAAAAGATAGAGAAGTTGCTGTTTTTCTTGAAAAACTTTATCTATATTGGAAACGAGGAAATAAACCGTAAATTTGATACACAAATTGAACAATTAACAGGAGGAACAATTACTATGGGCATTATAGAGACCATAAAAAAAATAGAGCGGGAAGAGGGTATCGAAAAGGGCAAACAGGAGGTTATTGAAAACCTGATCATCAAGCTGGGGCTATCGGATAAGCAGGTAGCTGATATTGCCGAAATGCCGGTAAGTTTTGTAAAAAAGATCCGCGCCTCACTGAAAAAGAAAAAATAAAACTGATTGAAATCCAGTTTCATTTCTCCTGCAATATAAACGCTATACATATACGTAAGATTGAATTTTTGAAACACCGTTGCCTAATGCCCAACAGCACTCCAACCGTACAAGAGTGCGATGCAACCGCCGCCACATAGTAGCACCACAGCCCGCGTCCCTCAAAAATCCCTTCTTCTCCACATTTATCCCGGTCATAAATCCCGCTGCCATTTCATAGTTTTACTGCTTCCCATACTTTGATATATTCATCTGCCTGTAGCTATTTTCTCCTGCCGAAAAATCCAATGCTTATTCCATACCGTAGCTATCTTTACACAGCGAAAACAAACTTCAAATACTTTGCTCCGTCATGAAGAAAATCATTTTTATTGGATGTATCGCTTTGCTCAGC
>CAYVEI010000233.1:0-5855 GCA_964450515.1 uncultured Terrimonas sp.
AAAGCCTGCTGATGAACAATTCCGACTGGACGAAAGACCGGGGTGAATCCTTTCATTTGCGCAAACCCATATGGAATACTTTTTTTAAAACACCCGCTCATTTATACGAAACGCATTCTGATGATTTTTCTTTCATTATTGATCCTGTGCTGAACCTGCAGGCGGGCAAATCATCGGAGCTTGATAAAGCGATTTATACAAACACAAGAGGTATTACAGTACGTGGCAATATTGGCAAAAGGCTTGGCTTTTATGCCTATATTACGGAGAACCAGGAGAGAGACCCGTTATATGTTGACCGGTATGTAAAAAAGCGGACCGGTATTCCCAATGCCGGTTATTTTAAATTTTTACAGGGAGGAGGTTATGATTATTTCGATGGAAGAGGTGGTATTGATTTCGCGGCTTCCAAATACATTAATTTCCGGTTTGGCTATGATAAGCTTTTTGTTGGGAATGGCTACCGCAGCTTATTGCTCAGCGATTTCAGCAATAATTTCCTTTACCTGCAAATGGATGTGCAGTTGCGCAAATTTGCTTACAAAACGGTATATGCGGAGCTGATAGCGCCATTTGATCCTTCCCGCAACAGGGATACCATCCGGTATAAGAACTACATGGCATTTCATCACCTGAGTGTGCAGCTTGCCCGCTGGCTGAATGTAGGGGTATACGAGAATGTGATCTATAATGGCAGAAACGGTATAGAGCTGAGCTATTTTAATCCGTTTATTTTTTACAGGTCAGTTGAAATGCAGTTGGGCAGCGGAAGCTCAAAAGCTACGGTGGGTATTGATGTTAAGTCCAACCTCTTTAAAACCCTCCAGTTATATGGCAACCTTGTAATAGGCGAATTTATTTTAAAGGATATTAAAAACTACAGCAATGGCAGTTGGTGGAATAAGCAGGCATTGCAACTGGGAGGTAAATATATTGATGTGCTGGGCGTTAAGAATCTGGATATTCAGGCGGAGATAAACCTGGTGCGTCCTTTTATGTATGCTCACCGCGACAGCAGCATTGGGTTTACGCATTATAATACCGAGCTGGCACATCCGCTCGGCGCAAATTTCAAAGAATATATTGCTGTTTTAAAATACCAGCCCTTAAACAAATTATATCTTACAGGAAAGCTGTTGTATTACAAAAAAGGACTTGATTCGGCAGGTGTAAATATGGGCGGGGATGTTTTCAGAAGTTATGAAAGCCGCCCGCGGGACTATGGTTTCTTTATCGGCACAGGAACTCCTGTACAATCGCTCCTTGCGTCCTTCTCGGCTTCCTATGAGCTGCTGCAAAATTTGTTTATAGATGTTAGCATTGCCAACCGGAGCTACAACGTGCAGGATCAGCCAAAAGCAAATGAATTCTTTTTTTCAACGGGCGTTCGCTGGAATATTGGAAAGAGGGAGTTCGAGTTTTAGTATTTGAACCACGGAGACACGAAGCTGCACAGAGATTTTTTGCGTAGTTGGCTTATTTCTTCATTATTGCACCCGTTGCTCCGTTGCGGTCTTTGCGTGAAATGTTTGAACCCTGCATCCATACTCCCCAACAGGATGGGCTGATGAATGCCCGGCTGCTTAAAATCTTTCTTCCGCCTCCGCTTTCTTCAACCGGTACTTACCGCAGAAACACTCAAAATGCGGGAATTATCCAACCTTTTGTACGAAAAGTACAGGTATAAAGCGTGTTGTTCAATTTACTTTTGACAGCGTGGCGCTGCTATTCAAAAGTAACCGGGCATTGCCGTTGCTGCCTGTTAAACAACATGGAAACAACGGTGAAAGGCTCAGGCAAAAAGGGAGGCTGGCAATCATTTTACCCATATTACAGCGACAGACAGCTATTGTAAAACAAAAAATTAAACATAAACAATCATGAAAAAATCAATCTTCTTCGGCGCCATCTGCCTCATTGCGGGGTGCTTTGTAACCAGTAAGGTTTCAGCCCAAAAACAAGATGAAGCCGCCATAAAAAAAGTAATACAACAGGAAACCAGCACGTACTTTCATAAAAATTATGATGGCTGGGCAGACACCTGGCTGCACGATACGGCAGCCAGCATTCTTCGCGCAGGTACCGATGGATATAACCAGGTTCTTGGCTGGAATGCGATCGCCGCCGAGTATAAACAAGGCATTCAGAACTTGCGTAGCAGAACTGATGCTGAAATTGCTCCCTTTCTGAATAAAACCGATTACCATATTTATATTAATGGCAATATGGCTGCCGTAACCTTCAAAGAAGGAGATAAAATCCAGAATACAGAAATGCGCACTTTGGTGAAACAGAACGGCGTATGGAAAATCCTGAATTTTACTTTAATAGATAATGGTTCTTATGCATTGAACAATATCATGGGCAACATGAGAACTTTTGCAGGCAAATGGGTGCTGGATGGACAAGGTACAACAGAGCCTGCAGACAGAGGTGAATTGCACTCGGTTGAATTTGAACTGAAGGAAACAGCTATCGGATTTGAACAGCTTTCAAATTTTATTTTTACGGATAATGATGGTCAATCATTTGCTCCGCCGGCCGCTCACGAATATTTTATACCCGATTATAACACGGGGGCTATTTCCTATATGTCTGTCCGTAAAAGTCGTTTTGGACAAACATTCGTTCAAAAAGGAACCATCACTTCTGATAAAGTAAACTCCTTTACTGTTACCATAATGTATCCTGATAAGCCGACAACTATACAAACTGAATTTACAATAACCCTGCAAAACGGGAAATGGCACCAGGTAGATAAAGAATATGACGGGAACGGAAAACAAACCAGAACCAGCACGCTTGATTTGCGCAGAGTGATGTAGTAAATGGCAAAAAACAGTCTGTTCATGAAAATAAAAGTATTTTTCTTAGGTGTTATTTTTCTAATCCCATGTTTGGTACAAGCGCAGGATGGCAAAATAATAAGCAAGGAGTTGTTCGTTTTGCAGGACAGCATATTCCATCGCATTGAGATGATTGACTCCGCCTGGGCATCTCAATTAAAAAATAATATTAGCTTTTACCGGCTTACTTATTTGTCAGATGGGTTAAAGGTAACGGCATACGTTGCGGAGCCTAAGGCAAAAGGCAAATATCCCTGTATTATTGCCAATCGTGGCGGCAACAGGGATTTGGGCCAATGGGAACCTATGCGTATCGCTAACTTTTTGGGAAGAATGGCGAGTTGGAATTATGTAGTAATTGCCAGTCAATACCGGGGAGTTGACGGTGGAGAAGGCGTAGAAGAATTTGGGGGAAAAGACATTCACGATGTGCTCAATCTGATTCCCGCGCTTGGTCAATTGCCCCAAGCAGATACCGGCAGAATAGGAATTGAAGGCGGTAGCAGGGGCGGTATGATGACTTACCTTGCGCTAAAAAAAACCTGTCAGTTCAAAGCGGCGGTAGTAACAGCAGGGTCAGCAGATGATTTTAAAAATATTGCAAGCAGGCCTAATATGGAAACGAAGGTTATGGCAGAATTAATTCCAAATTATTGGGCTAATAAAGAAGAAGAACTCAGGGCACGGTCAGCCGTTTATTGGGCAAATGAAATGTGCAAAACCACACCCATATTGATGATGCATGGAAGTTCTGACTGGCGCGTGCTACCGGAAGAGTCCATGGGGCTTATGCAAAAACTGTACGAATACAAACATCCTGTGAGGTTTATTTTATTTGAAGGTGCTGACCACTCTTTGACGGAATTCCAACAGGAAAGTTTCAGGCAAACAAAAATGTTCTTCGATTATTATCTCAGGGATTTAAACAAACTGCCCAATATGGAACCGCATGGACGTTGATGGAAGTTTTTGTTCTCCCTGGGTACCTCTTGCCATGGTACAGATTAGAAAGGAGTGGAAGGATTTTCGCCAAATCTGGTCATTGCTGCTGCTTAAAGATGGCGTTAAGTTGCATGTGCAGGAATATGGTGAAGGAGCCCCTGTTATGGTACTGGCCGGCGCCCCGGGGTTAAATACAGGTTAGCTGCAACCGGTATGGGAAAATCTTTCCAAAGATTACCGTTGTATTGTATTGCACCAGCGCGGAACCGATCAGTCTTTGGTTGCTGTTGCTGACTTCATTTCCATGAGATTAATAGATTCCATGAAATTAATAATAACAATCATCGCATTTATATTTTGCACAATTTGGAGCTACGGCCAACAACGTACCGTACAACAAATTGCGGAACCCGATGCCGCGATGGGCGCTAAGATGGAATCTTACCTGGCCACTTTGCATTTAAATATATTGAATGGAAAAATCACTGCGCGTTACAGTAAAAATTATAAAGTACGGGCTAAAACTATTCAGTCCATGGTGGAAAATTGCGCTGCATTTTACAGTCCTAAATTTTCCGATGCTAAATTTGACTTGCAGATAATGATTTTAACCCAGGAAGACTGGCATTATATCCACTTGGATGAATATGGCTCTGAGTATGGTATGCCTACCGCCTGGCCGGTAATAAACAAATTGTTTATTGCAGCAGACAAAAAAGCAGTAAGCAAACTTTTTGGAGAACCAGATAGTACTTTGGATACTCATTTATCGGCGTTCGACTGTATCGCTCTGCACGAATTAGGACATCTCTTTTTTCAAAAAATCAATAATACATACACCAGGAAGTTTTGGGCTGATGAATTTTTAGCCTCTTATTTCGGCATCTGCTTTTTCGAAGAAAATAAAAATTATCCGGGTTTGCCGCAAGTGGGTGAAACCGGTTACCAGCCAAAGTATAAAACGCTTGAAGATTTTGAACGATTGTATTCAAATGTAGGGGCACGAAATTATGGATGGTATCAGGGAAGATTCCAGGACCTTGGTGAGAGGCTGTATCCAAAATTTAAAACAGATCTTATCAGGGAATTTATTGCCAACTATGCTGTCAATGGCAAAAAGTTGGAGCCTTTGGTTTTGTTGCAACAACTCGCGCCGGAAATAACAAATCAATGGCTTAAGGAAATGGAAGAGAAAAGTTACCGGGGCAAAAAGTAATGCAGTTGATGGAAATTTTAAAAATTAATACCGTTTAAAAGATGACTGAGGGAAAAAGCATACCGGAAGAAAGGCATTAGCAAACAGCAATGAGCCAACGGCAAGCGACACAACTAAATCTAAAATCACCCGTCAAAATGGAACTCCGCATTCATCACAAAAAAAATTGGAAAGATTATTTTTTGAAATTTTTAATGGTTTTTCTGGCGGTAACGCTTGGTTTAATGCTGATTCAGAATTCGGTGACCGGGTTTTAGAAAAAAGAAACCGGATAGTAGATATTAACTACCCTTTTCAGGCGCCCCCCAGTTGGGCCCCTGTCCGCGATTCCATATTCACCTCCTTACTCGATCAGGAAATTAAGAATCATCCGGATCTGCAACTGCTAACTACTAACATAAGTGAAATCAGGAGCCTGGTAAACGACTGTCGTACAATTAAAGAGAGATTGAGTACCAGGGGAGAATATGAACTCCCAAACCTCATTAAAGATGCAGACCAGCTTATTTCTCTATTAAAAGAACAATATCATCTGGAGCCGGCGCGAAAATAGAGGATTCATTATTGAAGAGATATGAAAAAGTATTTTCTCTTTTTATTCCTGTTTTTCTTCATCGCTGCTGCGCAAATTGCCAGAGCACAAGATCGCTTAAACGGAAAAGCATTCATCACCTTTCGGGTTCCCGAAGAATAGGAGTTGGCACCATTGAACTCGAATCGGGATTCCCTTACAAAGATGGAATGGCGGCAGGGTATTAAGTGGGAATGAAGAAGCCATTATTTTTTTCAAAAAAGGGAGTTTGAGTTTTAGGGTTGAGCCACAAAGCCACGAAGCCACAAAGCTGCACGGA
>CAYVEI010000234.1:0-5816 GCA_964450515.1 uncultured Terrimonas sp.
CTGGAGAAAAAGGAAAGTGAGATTACGCTGCTGAAAACGCAAAACCAGTTAGCTGAGGCCGGCAACAGGAAAAACAGGCTGTTACAATACCTCTTTGGGCTGCTCTTTGTTACTTCGGTGGTAATTGGCTGGTTATTGCTTAACCGGGTGCGTATTAAAAGAAAGCTGAACGAGCAATTGCTCCGTAACCAGATAGCAGGCGATCTGCACGATGACGTAGGATCGGCCCTGTCGGTGATAGACATCAGCAGCCGCATAGCGCTTGCTAAAAAAGCAGAACCGGCTGTTGTTTCCGAACAGTTGGAAAAGATCAGGCAATATGCTACCGGCACCATGGAAAGCATGAGTGATATTGTATGGTCGGTAAACCCGGGCAACGACAACCTGGAAAGTGTAATGATACGTGTACATGAATTTGCAGCAGAGCTGTGTGAACCATTGCATATACAAATGGAAATAAGCATGGCAAAAGGGTTAGAGCGGGTATGGCTCGATGCCCATAAACGCAAGCATGTTTTACTGGTGTGTAAAGAAGCTATCAACAATGCGGTAAAATACAGTGGCGGCACTTTGCTGCAGGTAAACAGTGAAGTGGTTAACAGTACGGTGCAAATTACCATTACCGATAATGGTTCAGGCTTTAACCCCGCATCGGTAAAAAAAGGAAATGGCTTAACCAATATGAAAACAAGGGCAACAGCCTTAGAAGGCAACCTGGCATTAAACGCGCCGGCAGGAAAAGGCACTGCTGTTTATTTTACCTTTCCGGCAGGCTAAACCTGTTGCTATCCCCCGGATTGGGGAGGCGCTGACGGGTTTTGGCTATTAACTTTGCTATTTGTATGCTAATAACAATCCATATTTATGATGACAATACCGTGCTCAGGCAAAGCCTTGAGCAATTACTTGATCTTTCGGGAGAATTTATAATAACCGGAAGTTTTGACCAGTTTGTATACCCTCCCCCAACAGCTATGCCGGATATTATTTTAATGGATATTGATATGCCCGGCATCTCAGGTATTGAGGCCGTAAAACAAATAAGAACTTTTAATAAGAAAGTACCCATTATTATGCTTACGGTATTTGATGACAACATACATATACTGGAAGCTATATGCGCCGGCGCTTCGGGGTACCTGCTGAAAAAAAGCATTTCGGAAAAACTTGTTCCCTCTATAAAGGAAATGATGACCGAGGGCGCTACATTGAGCCCTTCCGTTGCCAAGATGGTTATACAGGCTATGCAGAAGACCTCCGTGAAAGAACAATATCATTTCAGCAGCCGGGAAAAAGAGATCCTTGAATGGCTTTGCAGGGGCAACAGCTATAAAATGATCGCTGCAGGGCTTAATATTTCGTTTGAAACCGTACGCACGCATATCAAACACATTTACGAAAAGCTGCAGGTGCGTTCGGCTACGGAGGCCGTTAGTAAAGCCATTAATGAAAAGCTGATCTGAGGCAGGAAAAATATCTGGTGGGCTGTGGGCGAAGGGGCAAGGGTGAAAGGTGAAGGGTGAAGGGTGCGTTTATTTACTGTTCACAAAATGATGCGGCATATTATGGTTAACGCAACACCAGTATGCTATCCCCCTTTTTGGGGTTGCGTTAGTTTACCACTTGGTGAAATTTTGCTGAATAAACCATACAGCATGCAACAAAATTTACGCCGTGGAATTTTTATTCTTTTCTGCCTGGCACATACCTTAACTGCTTTGCCGCAGGTTACCGCTACCGTAGTAAAAGATATTGCACCGGAATGGAGATCCAGTGATCCGGCTTTCCTGACCGTATATAATAATGAACTTTATTTCAGAGCCAACGACAATACGTTTGGCAGAGAGCTGTGGAAAACGGATGGAACAGCAGCCGGTACGGTAATGGTGAAAGATATTAACCCGGGCAGCAGCGGGTCGGACCCCGAGTGGCTTACGGTTAGTAATGGCATCCTGTACTTTACGGCCAATAATGGAATAAACGGCGGAGAGCTTTGGCGAAGCGATGGAACAGCGGCCGGTACACAAATGGTAAAAGATATTATGCCCGGCAGCGCGCATACCTACCCTGGATCGCTGGCAGATGTGAACGGCGTACTTTATTTTGCCGTTACCACAACCACAATCGCTTCGGGAACCCGTGGCTTATGGAAAACGGATGGTACGGAAGCAGGCACTCAATTAGTGGCCGGCCCGGTAGGTTCCGATGTGAGCGTGCCGAGTGGTCTGGTGAACGTAAACGGTACACTTTATTTTATTGACTATTGGTCAAGCCTTCCCGTAGGTACCACTTTGCTGAAGAGCGACGGAACCGAAGCGGGCACGGTGAGGGTATCAAACAATGCCGGCCGGTTTCCTTTTGGTATTGGTCCTGCTTATCTTGCCGCATTCAACAATGAAGTGTATTTTGAGGCAAAGGTTGACGGCGAAGGCGGTGGCGGACTATGGAAAAGTGACGGGACAGACGCAGGTACAGTGATGGTAAAAGATATGAATAGCAGCAATTTTAACGGTGGAGCGCAATTTATTACCAATATCAATAATACACTGTATTTCACCGGGCACAATGGGAGTGCCAACGCCGAACTATGGAAGAGCGATGGCACGGAAGCCGGAACCGTATTAGTGAAAGACATTAATGCCGGCGCAGCGGGTTCTTCGCCGCAAAGTTTTATCTACCACAAAGGCCTTATTTATTTTACAGCTACTACGGCGGCCTATGGCCGCGAAATATGGCAAACAGATGGTACAGAATCCGGCACATCGCTGGTGGCGGATCTGTATGAAGGGGCGGGCAGCCCTATTAGCTTTATCCATGAGTTGCGGGGTATGGTTTCCATGAATGATAACCTGTATTTTGTTGCCACGCTCGATAATAACCTGGGGCAGGAGTTGTATAAGCTAAGTGAAACGATATTGCCTGTAGTGTGGGAAACAATGGATATTGATTGCAAAGACGGTTTGCCTGTCCTTTACTGGAAGACTGCTACTGAAATAAATACCAGTGATTTTATTGTTCAGGCCAGCGCTGATGCTGTAAACTGGATCAATGCGGATACCGTTGCCGCAGTGGGAAACAGCAATACATCTGTTGCATACCGGTATACTGAAAATAATACCCGCGGCAATTACCGCTATTACAGGGTAATACAAAGAGACATGGATGGTAAATCAACTTATTCAAAAGTATTAAACATTAGCTGCGGAAGAGCTGTAACGCGTTTGAGCGTATTTCCCAATCCCGCTAACAATACCATTACGCTAACCGGTATTGAGAACAGGGATATAAACCGGGTTGAAATATTTAATATGGCCGGGAGAAGGCTAATGACCTCAGCCAATAAGCAGGCTACTGTTGATATCAGTGCACTGAGTAAAGGATTGTATGTTTTAAAATTAGTAAAAAAAGATGCAGGTACAGTAAGCCGGAAATTTATAAAGCAATAGTCCTGATTCAAATTATTCCACAATAGTCTCAATGACGTTTCCCGGATAAAATTTCAATCTGTTTTAAAAATTAAATTAAATGAGTATACTAAAAAAAATTCCGGTAATGATGCTTACGGTTACCGCATTTACCCTGGTATTACTGTCGTGCAGCAAAGACAATGCCCCCGAAGACCCTGATGATCCGGGGGAAACAGGTAAGGTTACAGATATAGACGGCAATGTATATAAAACAGTGAAGATCGGCAACCAGGTATGGATGGCCGAAAACCTGAATGTAACCCATTATAATGACGGCGGGGACATATACAACGCTACCGCCTCTGCAACAAACCCCGACTCGTGGATAGAGCGTACGGGCGGGCTCCGCTGCTATTACGACAACGATCAGAATAACGGGAAAATATACGGGCAACTTTATAACTGGGACGCGGTAAAAACCGGCAAGCTGGCTCCCCAGGGCTGGCATATACCAACAAAAGCAGAATGGGAAACACTGACCGCATTTTTGGGCGGGGAGAACAATGCCGGTGTGAAGTTGAAAGCCACCACCCTGTGGAATAGCGGATCAACCGATCCGGGAGATAACAGCAGTGGTTTTGCAGCTTTGGCGGCAGGCGGGCGCGGCAGCCACCTGGGTATATTTGCGGGTAAGGGAACCGTTGCCGGCTTTTGGTCATCCACCAAGGCGGGAACATTTTTGTATTCCTATATTTTATCGCTCAACTCCGCCATGTTTAACGCTTTTAATACTACATCCGAAAAAGAAGGGCTTTCTGTACGTTGTATAAAGGATTGAAACCGGGAATATTCACGTTCCCTTTCGTACCGGCACAGGGTTGGCAGCGTTGCTTTGTGCAGGCCAGGCCTGTGCCATGTTTTTATTTAATATTTCTTAAACGGGTAGTGCAGCCGGAAGCCTAAACAGCCCACTGTTGCCAAATACTAAATAAACAGGTGATTTTACAAAATAATCTTGCTTTAAACAGAGTTACTTTATAACTTGTAGATCAGTTTTTCAACCCTTCTCACCCTGAACGCTGTGGCTGAGAAGGCGTATGCATTAATAGCAGGTTATGGAAAACATCAGGCTAACACCACTCATACATCGGGGCAAAGCATGCATTGCCCTGCATTTTGCATTCAACACTACCATCAATACCATTTTAAAAGCATTACCCTGCGCGGCATGGAGCAAAACCCACAGGTGCTGGTATATTCCTTTGCAGGAGGCGGACTATAAAGCGTTTCAGCAATCGGTAAGCGGCAAAGCCACGGTAGATACTAATGCCATACGGAAGTATCTGGAGCAAAGTAAGAAGGAACCCCTGGCGGCGAAGGCAATGCCAACGGTGAACGGCGCCCCGCCTCATTCGGCGGTTTGGAGGCTGAGTGAAGAAAACCAGGAAGCATTAGATAATTTTGTGCAACTTTTAAAACTGAAGGCTTACAGTGCATCTACCATTCGCACTTATCGCAATGAATTTGTGCAGCTATTGCATTTACTGAAAGATAAGCCTGTAAGTAAATTAACACCTGATGACCTGAAAAGATATATGGTTTACGCTATGGAAAAGCAGGGCATTAGTGAAAACACGGCCCATAGCAGGCTAAATGCCCTAAAGTTTTACTTTGAACAAGTACTAAGCAAAGACAAGTTTTTTTGGGAGGTACCAAGGCCGAAGAAACCGTTATTACTTCCCAGGTTATTGAATGAAACGGAGTTAACCAGATTGTTCAATGCCTTATCCAACAAAAAGCATAAAGCCATGTTGTTTACGGCATACAGTTCCGGATTAAGGGTAAGCGAAATCGTAAACCTTAAAATTTCAGATATTGACAGCGGGCGGATGCAAATTTTAGTACGGAGCGCCAAGGGGAAAAAAGACCGGTATGTAAATTTAAGCCCTTTGCTTTTAGATATTTTAAGACAATACATTAAGGAATACAAGCCCCGTCCGGGGGTATACCTGTTTGAGTCGGAACAAACCTTAAAGGCATATCCAACCCGAACGGTACAGCAGATATTTTCTAATGCCAAGCGCAATGCGGGCATAAGAAAAGAGGTAGGGATACACAGTTTGCGGCATAGTTTTGCCACGCACCTGTTAGATAAAGGAACCGATATCAGGTACATTAAAGATTTATTGGGTCATTTTAATATAAGAACCACTGAGCGCTATTTACATGTAAGCAAAAAGCAATTAGTAAATATTATTAGTCCGTTTGATGATTTATGGAAAAAAAACGAGGTAGAATGGTAAAACGGATTGTACTAATAACAATACAGGATGTATAATGCTAAAACATTAATTTTCAACACCATTTTTTTTAGGACAATAGCGTCTTATAGCATAAATGTACGCGTTA
>CAYVEI010000235.1:0-2513 GCA_964450515.1 uncultured Terrimonas sp.
GCCGCCGGAAAAATTATTTCTGTTACAGAAGTAAACGCCGAAAATCAATTGCGGGGATTTTTCATCATTGAAGGAGAACATAAAGACATTCAAGTGTACTTTACGCTTTCGCCAGAAAACATGCCCCTCATTCAACAATATGGCATTAGGGATTTAGGGAAATTAAAAGATTAAATAAAAAACTTTCCTTAGATATCGCTATTAAAAAGGAAGATCGTTATCATCATCACTGCTGGTAAATGAAGTATCGTGAAAATCATCTGCAGGCGCTTGATCAATAGGACCCGAACCGGCAGCTTCTACTTTCCACGCCTTTACATCTGTGTACCAGCGTCCGTTGTATTCACGACTTTCTACGTCGAAATCTATTTTCAACGTTGTACCCGTTTTTAATACTGCTTCGTTGATCTTATCTCCCCAAATGGATATACAAACTTTTTTAGGATACTGACCATCTGTTTCTACAATGATATCCTGTTTTTTCCATTGGCCATTTTTTCCTGTTCCTGTTTGTAAGGGAAGCAATTGTATCAATTTAGCGGTTAGTTGCATTTTGTATCTTTTTGAAGCAGCGAAAGTATTACTGTTTCTGCAATTTCACACAAAAAACGAACCTTATCTCCAGTTGACTTTTCTACCTGCGGTTTCTCTTATATACGCCTTTATCAACTCTCCTACTCGTTCCAGTCTATCTGCTTTTGTTACGTCTATAAATAGGGGAACCTCTTTGGTACTATACGTCGAAGTGTAGTTTTCTGTCTTTGGATTATAACTATAAGTGGTAAAACCGTCTCTATCGGCTTTGAGCAATAAAGTGTAGGGGCTGGACTTAGCTTTATCTCCAATTAAATCCGTCACCGCTTCCATAGGAACTTCTACTATATTAATTTTCTTTGTCTCTGCACTGGTGCTTATATGATGGTGATGGTACTCAAGAAGTAGCTTTGTTCCGGCTACGGAAGCACTGAGTAGTGTATAATTATTGGAACTCCCCTCTCTGGATACCCAAAACTTATCTCTTATGTCCATCATAGAAACTAGTTTTTCCAAACGAGGCGCTTGCTGATTAAATTCATTTTTTAGATCTAATAGCAATTTGCGCATTTGCTGATAAGCACCTGGCTTTATTTTTAAAAAACTTAGATAAACTTCTTCCCTATAGTAAGCCTCGTAATCCCTCTTATTGGTTTGGCTGGAAAAGAAGCTAAACGGGGCTTTTAGTTTAATTCTTATTAATCCTCCGGGAGAATTAGCATCCAGTCCATATTCCTGAATACTATCAATCATAGAAGGTAAAAAAGAATACAGTTGAGTAGTTGTAGACTTTCCGCTCTGCTGGAGTTTGGATGTAAATGTTATTCCTCTTTCAGACAACTCGCAATTGGCTTCACTTACTAATATTTTGCTTTTATTTTTATAAATTCTCAAATTTCCGGCTGCTTGTTGTAAGTTTTCATTCAGCTCTTTTGTAAGGCTTTTCATTTTATCTGAATGAGAAAAGAATGGTTTTTTACTAACAGGCTTATCATATTTCCTTTCCTTGAGATAGCCATCTCCTTCCAAAGGAGCATTTATTTCCCATACGTATGTCATCCCATCTTCTTCATCAATATCTTGCATATAGATTTGGTAGCCAACTATGTTTTTTATTTCATATTTGTAACGAGGGTCGTCAAGATTGCTTCCGGTAATAATTTCATCAGCAGTTATTTTATACTCCATCAACTGTATAGCCCCATTTTCCTTGGGAAAATAAGTGTACATCAAAGATTTTTTAGGTACAAAAACCATTCGTTTACCTACAAGATAATCTGGTAAACTGTACATCTTTTCTCCCACTTCAATACGGCGAAGCATCCAGACAGAGCTATTTAGTAATTCTTTTGTTTCAGCAAGGGTAAGCTCTTGAGCATACGTAAAGACACTAAGGCACAGGGCCATTACAAGGGTAATAGATCGTTTCATGATGATTTTTTGAAAAAAAGATGGTGCTAAAGGTTGCCGGAATTTCCGAAGGCTTAAGGAAAGGGCAAAATAGTAATTGTTATCTGCTTTTAAAAGTAATAAGTCTTATTTTCCTGCTAAAACTGCAAGTAAATTGGCATAACAGGTTCTGCTGATTTAAAATAGCCATATAAAACTACAAAAGCAAAAAAGATCAGTAGATAAATCACTAGTGGGACTTTCGGAAGTTTGTTAATTATTGTGTCTGCATAACTATCCGGAATAGCATGTAACAAATAAGCTATCCCCATCATCACTAGTACAGGCCAGTAATTATTGGCAAAAGCACCCCACACAGAAAAACTGAAATCGTTATATATCTGCTGAATCATATTCACCGCCTTCTCAAAGTCATTGGTAGCTGGATCAAAATCGGCTGTTTTAAAAAATATCCAACAGAAGCATACAAAATGAAAAGTGATAAGTACAGTAATCGCTCTATAAATGCCACTCTTATTTATTTTTTGTAGCGACTTTCCCGTAAGCAGCATCCATACTTTATGTATGGC
>CAYVEI010000235.1:2613-5803 GCA_964450515.1 uncultured Terrimonas sp.
GCATACGCATATACCGCCATCAAATTTTCCAATCCTGTATAGCGGGTAGGATCATCAAAAACATAGTTCACAAAATTCAGCGTGATATAGTCTGAGATAATCAACTTTTTTACCAGCCCGGAAATAATCAGATAAAAACCTTTGGCAAAATCTGTTTCTGTAATAACATAAGGACGGTTGATCTGTGGTACAAAATCATGTGCTCTCACAATGGGTCCCATCACCAGTTTTGGGAAAAAAGAAAGAAAAAGCAGATAGTCGCTAAATTTTTTTGCCGGCTCAAACTGGCCTCGATACACATCTACCGTATAACTGAGGTTTTCAAACGTGTAAAAAGAAATGCCGATTGGTAATAAAAGATTGAGCGCATTAAACTCTGTGTGAAATAAATCATTACTGAGCGTGATAAAAAAATCGGTGTACTTAAAATAAAAAAGCATTCCAAGATTAAAAACGATACTCAGCAGTAAGAGTGCTTTTTTCTTTGTCTTGTTTTGCTGCCGCCAAATAGCATTGGATAATAGATAGTCTACAATAGCCGATACAATAACCAGTATTACAAAACTGCCGCTGGCTTTATAAAAAAAGTACAGTGAGAAAAAACAAAAAATATACCTACGTATCGCAAAATGGTTGCGAAAAGAATAGTACAGGCCAATGAACAGCGCAAAGAATAGTACAAAAAATCCATTGTTGAATAACAGCGGGTTGTTCTCATCATAGAGAAACTGCCGGAAAAACGCATCTATGTCAAACCCCTGCATATTATTTTTTTACGTTGTTGCTGTATTTTTCATATTCCCTCAAGATGGCTTCATAAAAATGACCGGCCAGCTTCGCGGCTCCTCTATGATTAGGGTGTATATAATCCTGATTGGCCAGCGATGGTTTTTGCTTTACCCAATCCACAATAGAGTTTTTCCCTCCCATCGTTTCGTATTGATTATAAAAACCAGTCTCAGCTTCATAGGCCAGTAAGGCCTGCACTTTTATTAATGAATCTATGCCTACTGCCGATTGGTATTCTCCTCCATAACGAAAAGCCCTATCGGCAGTACTCACCAGCACAATATCACTAGAAGAAAAAACACTTTTCAACTTTTGCACTATCGGCAACATTGCTTTTCCATACCAATTGAAGTTTTTATCATTGGGGCGAAATAATAAATTGACGCCATATTGAAAAATGATAAGATCATATGGGTTTTCTGCTGCGATCGCCGCCATAAATGATGAATCTATACGGGCAAACTCAACACCGGAGATACCGCGAAATGAAAAATTATCAACAAAAACGCCTGATGCAGATTCAAATGAAATACCATAAACAGGAAGAGACGGATTATTTACGGCCACACGAATGGCTCTACCCGGATCCTTGATAAGCTCTGTGCGATTTACAGGATTTCTTCCGGGTAAGATAACATTGCTACCATTTACATTAATGGTAGCTGGCTGAGAAGTATAACCATACAATAGACTTTTTGCCACTACGGCTGTACTATCATAACTGGTTTGATCGATCATTTGTACCCAGGAACCTGCGGAAGAAAAACTATGACCCGACAAATACAAACGACTTGTTTTACCTGTTTTGAAACTTTCATCGTTCCAGTTATTATCATAGGATGTTCTTACCGTTTGTCGAAACTTGGCTACGGGTGAAGTGATAGGAACAAAACCCACACCATTCCCTCCAAAATATTTTTGCAATAACTCTCGAAGTGTTTGCGTAAGCAAATCACCCTCAATCATACTATCCCCAAAATAAGCGATACGCACTTTCACAGGTTTACCTCCTTTTAGTGCATATAACTTCTTTGCAACCTGCGGGAGTCTTGTTTGCTGTGTATCTGAGTGAAAATTAATAATAGCACCGCCTTGATGATAAAGAGAAAATTCTCTTTCTCCGGCTATCGTATCGGTGGGTGTTGTAATAACGAGTGAGGAGTCCGTTACAGCAAGACTGTCTTCCTGCTGATGAACAATATCTGTGATAAGATTTATTTTGTTAAAAGGTGTCCATTTAAAATTGGTAACATACGCCACTATGGACAATAATAATAACAGGCCAATGCTGTACACCACAAAAAAAAGCACGCGGCGATTACTGTTCATATACAATGGATGCTACGGCTGGTGAAGTTTAAATTTCTTAATAGCTGCAGTAATTCTTTTTTTCCATTCTACAGGAGCTTCGGAATAACGAGCCTTTGCCATCGCATCCAGCCAACGATTATAATCATTATTGCCTTTAAGCGTAGCATAGAATTTTTTTCTTGTCATTAACTGACAAAAACCTACATAGGACTGCTCGGGAGTGTCGTACTGTTTATAGCGGGAGCGAATGCCCTTTGTTTTTAGCAAATTGTTTTTGCCAACGATTCCAAAGTGGTTATTTAGCAACTTTGCGTTGCGGCTAGTGCCGGAGCCGGATTCAATAATAGCTACTCCTAACATAATAGAAGTAGGTACGCCATAAACAACAGAAAGAGAATCGGCAAATGGTTTAAACTTAGCTATGTACTTTCCTTGTGCTTGCAGATAGGCAGAAAGCAGCAATACGACAATAGTAAAAAGTAAACGGCGGAATGGTCGATTCTCAGGTAGTTTTTTTATATGGTTATTGGATATCATTTGGCGAGGTAAATATAATACTCCCTTTTGTTTTTTAATAATCGCTTATTTTGCAAAAAAGTACACGTAGTATGCAGACCCACATGATGATGGCGAGAGAGCAACAACCGGAAAAAGTTCGTGATATTAGTCACCAGCCTCAAAATAAACTGGTACGGTGGGCTGCCAGCTTTATTGCTTATATTTTTCATCCTGTTTTTGTTCCTTTCTATATTATCTGTTTCCTCGTGTACCTACAGCCTCAGTTTTTTGCAGGGCTTACACCTACTAATAAAACAATCCTGCTCATTCGCTTCCTGATGATGTATTGCTTTTTCCCGATAGTGACGGTACTATTGGCCAAAGGGTTGGGTTTTGTGAACTCCCTGTTTCTTAAAACACAAAAGGACAGGATTATTCCTTACATGGCCTGCATCATCTTTTATTTTTGGATGGCTTATGTTTTACGTCATCAGCCAGAGTTTCCCCCGCAGGTTATTCAACTCGCAATGGGCATTTTTATTGCCTCCTCCATCGGACTTTTGTTTAATATCTATATGAAAATCAGCCTGCA
>CAYVEI010000236.1:0-4385 GCA_964450515.1 uncultured Terrimonas sp.
GAAAAGCAGGTAGCCGTTGCCGATACCTCTATCCAGAATATTCAGCGCACGATTATGCAGGGAGAAGAGGAGCAGGGGCAGCGCAAACAGCAGATAGCGCTATTGGAAACAGAAAGGGAGGCCAAAGAAACTGAACTAAACAATAACCGAACCGGCCTGCAGCAACTGCAGGAGCAGCATGAACATACAAAGGAGCAGATCCTGCAAACGCAGGCAAAGGTAGAGATTCTGCGCAACCAGCTGGCAGAGGAAAGCCGTAAGCTCGATGCCCGTAAAAATGAGCATGCATTGCTAAAAAGCCTGA
The DNA here is from genome assembly GCA_964450515.1 of uncultured Terrimonas sp. Taxonomy (GTDB): domain Bacteria; phylum Bacteroidota; class Bacteroidia; order Chitinophagales; family Chitinophagaceae; genus Agriterribacter. The sequence continues at coordinate 305 of CAYVEI010000236.1, forward strand.
TAGACTCTATGGAGGGTTATCCTGAAAGCGTAAAGTTTTTGCACAACAACCAGGGATGGAACCATACCGCTCCAATTTTGTCGGATATTATTTACGTTAAAGAAGCATACCGCGCAGCAGTAGAAAATGTACTGGAGCCTTACCTTAATTACTATGTAGTGAACAACCTGGAAGAAGGACTGCAGGCGGTTCAGCTTTTGGATACCAATAAAAAAGGTAAAGCCAATTTCTTTTTGTTGAACAGGGTAAATGATTTTAGTGATGTGCAGCATCATCAGCCAAATGGAACCCTTGCGGCAATGGAAGTAATTGAAGTGGAGCCGCAGTACAGGAAACTGGCTGAGTACCTGTTAAGTAATGTGTATATCGCCGAAAATGATGAAGCGCTGCATAATAGCAATGGCGCCGTTGTACTTGAAAAAAATGGTAAATACGTAAAAGGCAGGTATGCGCTCACGGGCGGCAGTGTGGGATTATTTGAAGGGAAAAAAATAGGCCGTGCAAAAAATCTTGAAAAGCTGCATGAAGAGATCATAGCACAGGAAACGGTAGTTAATGAGCTGAAAGCTACTATACAGACGCATCACAATGAAGTGATCGGGTATAACCAGCAATTGAAAGAACAGGCCATACGGCAAACCCAGGATACCATTAACCAGTTAACCAACCAGGCATTCGCTTTGCAGAATAAGATGGAGAACCTGCAGCAAATGCAGACAAACGGCAGCAGGCGGCTGGAAGACCTTAAAGGACAGTTGCAGCATAACCACGATAGCATAGCCGAAGTAAGGGAAGAGCTGGAGCAATTAAATGCACAGTTACTGGAAGTGCAGGATAAACTGCGGGATGCCGAACAGGAGTATACACTTGCAGAGCAGGAATATAATTTTGTCAGTGCCGCCTACAACGATAGCAATTTGCAATACACCAGGTTGCAGAGCAAGGTAAACGCATTAAAGCAGGAACATCAGTTTAAGAACGGGCAGTTAACAGATCTGAAAGCCCAGATAGACAACAGTAATGTTCAGTTGCTTGAAGCCTCCGGCAGCATTGCCCAAACAGAGGAAACCATAAAAGTTGCCGCTGCCCTGTTGTTAGATATGCTGCGGAACAAGGATGAAGAAGAAAAGAGGCTCAATGAAGCCGACCAGGCCTATTATAACCGGCGCAATGCTTTAAATGAAAAAGAAAGCGCCCTGCGCCAGCGGCAAAAGGCAAAAGAGCAATTAGATCATTTGCTGAATGAAATAAAAGACAAATTAAGCGAGCTGAAACTGCAGTTAGCCGGTATGAAAGAAAGGCTGAGCGTGGAGTTCAGGGTAGATTTGGATACCATATTAGACGAGCCCCGTACAACGGAAACGGCACTGGAGGACTTGCAGGCTTCCTGCGAAAGGATGAAGAAACGGCTTGAAAATATGGGTGAGGTAAACCCCACGGCCATTGAAGCTTTCCAGGAGATGCGAAAAAGATATGAGTTTATTCTTGAGCAAAAGAATGACCTGGTAACGGCAAAAGATAGCCTTCTGCAAACCATACAGGAAGTAGAAACCACCGCCAACCAGAAGTTTTTAGAAACATTCAATACGGTTAGAGAGAACTTTCAGAAAGTATTCAAGGCCTTGTTTACTGAAGAAGATACTGCAGATATACTGCTGGAAAATCCTGAAAATCTTGCTGAAACGGGTATTGATATTGTTGCCAAACCCAAAGGTAAACGGCCTTCTTCCATTACCCAGTTGAGCGGGGGAGAAAAAACATTAACGGCAACGGCGCTGCTGTTTGCTATTTACCTGATCAAGCCCGCGCCATTTTGCATATTGGATGAGGTAGATGCCCCGCTTGACGATGCCAATGTGAACAAGTTCACCAATATGATCCGCCAGTTCAGCGAAAATTCGCAGTTCATTATTGTTACCCATAATAAAATGACCATGTCTACCGTGGATATTATATATGGCGTAACCATGCAGGAGCCAGGCGTAAGTAAATTAGTGCCTGTTGATTTCAGGGGGTTGAATTAGGGTGCAGGGTGCACAGGGAGTTCGGCTAACAGCAATTAAAGCCGCAATAACAAATAGGCAACTCCTCATTCGTAAATATTTTAATAAATACCTTCAAATAATCCGGTAAGCTGCTTTCCAGGGGCAGCTTTGTTATATCACGCTGTACGTAGTCTCCGGACTACGTACCCAATATGTTCTTCCGGGACTGTGTCCAGGAAATGAAGTGCCGGTCACCAGCGGCGGCTCAACCAAAAACAACTTAGCTGTTTTTTTTGCTCAGCTTTCTTTCCATCTCTTCTAATGACACCCCTTTTGTTTCCGGCATTTTAAAAATCACCCATAGCAGTTGCAGCACCATCATGAACATAAAGAACAGGAATATTTTTGCCGGGCCAATGCTGGGATTATTGGCAAAAAACGGGAACACGCTGGTTACTAAAGCGGCCATGATCCAATGCACGGAACTTCCAAGCGATTGTCCGTACGAACGAACCTGGTTGGGGAATATCTCGGAAATGAATACCCAAATAACAGCGCCCTGCCCGATAGCATGCGATGCAATAAAAATGAAAAGCAATGCGGGTACAATGAAGCCACCGAGATAATGAAAATGAAAAGCGGCTGCTACGGCGCCTAATGATAAAATATATCCTATTGAACCGATAAGCATTAATTTCTTTCGTCCTAATTTATCTATAAGATACAGCCCCAGCATAGTAAACACGAGGTTGGCCAGTCCTATGCCGGCACTTTGTAAAAAAGCCGCGCCTTTTCCCAAACCTGCCAGTTCAAATACCCGCGGCGCAAAATAAATAATGGCATTAATGCCCGACATCTGGTTAAACATGGCAATGAGTATGGCCATGATGATGGGAGTAGTAAATCTTTTTTTGAGGAAACCGGACAGGCTTGCCTTTTTCTTTTCTTCGTTCACCGCCTGGTGGATGGCTTCTATAGCGGCATCTACGCCTTCCGGATCTGAAACCTCTAAAATTTCCCGGGCTTTGGCGTAATTCTTTTTATGTACCATCAGCCAGCGCGGGCTTTCCGGAACAAAATACAGGAGCGCTATAAATACAGCGGCAGGAATAGCCAGTATGCCTAACATCCATCGCCAGGCGTCTTCGCCCAAACCAGATAATAAATAGTTGGATAAGTAAGCCAGCAGGATACCAAATACAATATTAAATTGAAAAGCCGCTACCAGCTTACCCCTGTTACGCGCCGGGGCCAGTTCCGAAATGAACATGGGAGCCACTACTGAAGAAGCACCCACTCCTAAACCGCCGAGGAAGCGGAAAAGCATAAAAGATATGACCTCGGGCGCCAGCGCAGAGCCTAATGCAGAAATAAAAAACACAATTCCAATCCAAAGCAGCACTTTTCTCCTACCGTATTTTTCCGCCGGAATGCCGCCGAATAATGCGCCGATGATTGTACCATATAATGCAGATGCAAGGGCCTGACCATGAAGTACATCACTAAGATGCCAGATTTCCTGTATCTGCTGTTCAGCGCCGGAAATAACCGCTACATCCATACCAAACAACAATCCGCCCAAAGCAATAACAATGCTCCAAAAAACAAGCTTTTTATTCATATAGCAAAATAATTTGAAGCAATATATGCTACAAACGGGATTGTTTTATTTTTATTTATTCTTCTATCCACGCTGTACGTAGTCTGCAGACTGCGTACCCAATATGTTCTTCCGGGGCTATGTCCCGGAAATAAAGAGCCGGTTCTCAGGGGCAGTAAAAAGATAATTAGTATATGTCGCGCAGAGGGTTTCCTCAAAGCCATTGCGGACAGCAGATTCCTGTGCTGAACATTCCGGCGGGGTCTCGACCTATAAGCAATAGCCCGACTATGAAGACCCCATCGTGACAATCTGGATGAAATACTGCCGGGCAAGCGTTTTGAGTAATTTTTAGTTAATAAATTAAAGAAGTAAATTTGTGAAAACACGATTTATATGGCAAATGCATTAGAGCAGGAATGGAACAATTATTTTGTGCAGCTTAATAAATTAGAAAGAAAATCAGTATTGCTGATGTTGAAAACATTTTTACAAC
>CAYVEI010000236.1:4485-5738 GCA_964450515.1 uncultured Terrimonas sp.
AGTATGGAGCCGAAACAATATTGATTGCTTATGCTGTATGCAGTCTGCAGACCTGGAAATACAACTGTAGGATTAAGAAAAAACGCAGGCAATAGTGCATTAGCAATAGCATAGTCAGTAATTTGTTCTGGCTGGCAATTTAACTGCCTTATTTCCTCATTTTCACCCTTAATACGTACATATTTGCGGTAATATACAGCGTTTTATCGCCATCGGCCAGCGCCACATTACTGCATGGTTGCGGAACCGATATCTTTCCTGCCAGTTTACCTGATGCGTTGAATATCCATACGCCGCCCGGGCCGGTTGCAAAAATATTTCCCTGCCTGTCAACTTTCAGCCCATCCGGCATGCCCTGCTCTTTTTTTGATGCCTCCGTTGCATCAAACAGTAACCTTTCGTTATGCAAACTGTCGCCGGCATCTATGTCAAACATATACCATACCGGCTTTTGCGGATCAGAGTTGGCTACGATGAGCGTTTTTTCATTGTTGATGAAAACGATGCCGTTGGGGCGGGTAATGGTATCCGTTAGTAAGCGCACTTCTCCCCGGCTGTTTACTTTGTAAACACCCTGGAAGGGAATTTCCTTTGCAGGATCATCCATGGCTTTCTCCAGCCCGTATGCCGGATCTGTAAAGAAAAGATCGCCATTGCTCCTGAATACCGCATCATTAGGACTGTTGAATTTCTTTCCCTGGTAATTGTCGGCCAATGATACAAATGCAGCTTCAGGCGCATTCAATGGTGCATCCATCATAGCCATTTGCCGGTCGCCGTGCTGGCACAATACTAATTTACCTTCCCTGTTCAGCAGCAGGGCGTTTGACCCCGGTTCGCCTGTTCGTGGAACAGTGCCGGTGTAGCCCGAAGGGGTGAGGTATAATTCGGCGCCCTTAGCTTCCGTCCATTTGAATATTTTGTTGGGTGGAATATCGGAGAACAACAGCATCTTTTCACTTTCCACCCATAAAGGTCCTTCTGTCCAGGTAAATCCTTCAGCAATAATTTCAACAGGCGCGGTAGTGTCTATGATATTTTGAAGTGAGGGATCCAGGCTTTGGATAGACCCGATGGATTGCAGGGCAGGCGTTTTATCCCTGCAGCCTGCAAAAGCGGCAAATGCCAGGAAAAATAGCAATTTATTCATATAGCAGTAATTGATAATGAAGTATGAAGATAATATATTGGGAGGAATAGGGTGAGGGATGAAGGTATAAGGTAGAAGGTAGAAGGTATAAGGTAGAAGGTAT
>CAYVEI010000237.1:0-5713 GCA_964450515.1 uncultured Terrimonas sp.
GCGTACCATGGGTGATTCATTAAAATTTGATATTGATGCCGTTACGCTTGAAACGATAGAAAACCCCGAAGTGGTGAGCGGATGGGTACCTGCCCAAAACAGGATCATCTATTCCACTACCGGCTATGGCGATGAAAGCCAAAAAACCGCTATCGTAAATGTAAAAAAACATGATGGCACTTTCCAATTGATAGATAATATTTCCAAGGGATTGGTTTACCAGGGAAAGATTCAATCACAAAAAACACGACTCGGATCCTTTGAAACTATTGACTTCAGTGATTTTAAGAAAGAAGGTGAATACTATATTAAAGTAGGTAACGTTACAAGCAAGCCCTTTTACATCAACAAAAATATATGGGACAATGCTGCATGGCGTGTGCTGAATTTTATTTTTTGTGAGCGGTGCGGCTACCCGGTGCCGGGAAAGCACGGCGTTTGCCACACCGACCTTAACGGCGAATATAACGGTAAGCTGTTTGCCATGAATGGTGGCTGGCACGATGCTGCAGATATGTCGCAACAAATATTGCAATCAGGAGAAATTGCACAGTCTCTACTGGAAATGGCGGAAAATGCCAAAGCCAAGGGCAATACGGCTTTACACCTGCGTTTGATGGAGGAGGCAGCCTGGGGAATTGATATGATACTCAAATCCCGTTTGGGAGATGGTTACCGTGCTCAAACCTGGGGCACCAATTTATGGACAGACGGATTCATCGGCACAAAAGACGACTCCACCGGCAGGCGCCGCATTCGTGTGCACAACAGGGCTTTTGAAAACTTTGTATTTGCGGGTATAGAAGCTTATGCATCGTTGGTGGAAGAGAAAGATAAAATGCTGAAAGCAAACCTGCGAAAGGTAGCCATCGAAGATTTCGCATTTGCAAAACGCCGGTTCGACAGCCTGGGCTTTAACGACCTGAGCAGCATTGGCGGCGGAGGGGATCATGCCGCTATGGCGTCTAACAGCCAGTATATGGCCAACATTTCGTTTGCCGCCAGCATACTTTATAAGCTAACAGGCGATCCCTATTATGCCAGTGAGGCCGCAAATGCCATACGTTATACATTGAGTTGTCAACGCACAGAGCCACTAAAAGACAAGGATAAATTAAGCGGATTCTTTTATCGCGATTTAAATAAGAAATCCATCGTTCACTATACACACCAGTCGCGCGACCAGGTATATATGCAGGCGCTGACCATGCTCTGCGAAACCCAGCCCGGTCATGCAGATTATACCAAGTGGAATGCCTCCATCCGGTTATACGGAAACTATTTGAAAACCATTATGCAGTATGTTCAACCTTATGGTATGGCGCCCAGCGGTGTGTACCATATTGACGAGGTAAAAGATTCTATTAATTTTTACAAGGTGCAGGTAGGGATCAGGAGCGGAGCCACCCAGGATTATAAAGAGCAGTTGGAAAACGGGGTCAGGTTGGATAAAGCGCATTATCTCCGGGTTTTCCCGGTATGGTTTTCTTTTAAAGGCAATGCCGCTGTGCATCTTTCCACAGGTAAAGCCGCTGCATTGGCCGGCAAATTCCTTAATGATAAAGACCTGATCAATATTGCAGAGCAGCAACTGTTTTGGATAGTAGGAAAAAATCCGTTCGGTCAGTCCATTATATGGGGAGAGGGTAGTAACTATCCCCAGCTCTATACCGCATTGCCAGGTGAAACAGTAGGCGCAATTCCGGTGGGTATGCAATCCAGGTTTAATGAGGATACACCTTATTGGCCGCAATTTAATACGGCTACGTATAAAGAAGTGTGGGGAGCTCCGGCGGCAAGGTGGCTCTCTCTGATCGCTGAATTTTAAATTTCGAGGGTCCGGGGCAACCGGATGCCTGCGAAATAATTGGGTTTGATATTGTGCATATAATTGCTAATAGCAGCGAACAACAGCCCTAAGAAGGCTACCACAAATTTGCTGCTGAAGCCTGCCCCCGTGTTTAGCTTAGTATAAATAATATAACATGACATTGCCGACATGAAAAATACAACAATGAGCGCAAATCGCTTCATCAGAGCCAGGTTTTCAGTAGTATATTTCTTTTGGGGATCAAAACAATATTTTAATACGGAAAATTTTTGAGTAAATCCGAAAGGACGCCCATCTTATCATTAGTAGTTACCCGCCTGATCGCTAATCGCTGAAAGCCGGCAGCCGATCGCTGCTTTACACTTACACCCCACACCTTACCCCTCATACCTCATACCTTACACCAGCTTCTCATTAATAGCCTTACTGATGGCTTCACCCTGGGAGCGTACATGGAGTTTATCGTAAATGTGCTTGATATGGGTGCGAACGGTATCGAGACTGATGAATAATTCGGCAGCGATCAGCTTAAAGCTGTTCCCTTTTGACAATAACTGCAGGATCTCTTTTTCCCTGTTGGTAAGAAGATAGTTTCTGGCAGGAGCTTTTATGTTTTCCTGCATACCGGAAATGATCATGCGTGCAATAGACGGGCTCATAGGAGCGCCGCCTTCCAGCACTTCTCTTATAGCATGGATCAGTTTATCGGAAACATATTTTTTAAGCAGGTAACCATTAGCGCCGGCATACATCGCATCAAACACATGGGTATTATCGTCAAAAACGGTAAGCATAATAATTTGCACAGCAGCGTTCACCGTCCTTATTTTTTTTACCGCTTCAATACCATTGATGCCGGGCATATCAATATCCATTAATATCACATCGGGGTTCTTGTCATTAATATCGGTAATTACATTGGAACAATCCGGGTAGCTGGCTAAAACGGTATATTCGCCCGTGAGCGCAAGCAGGCTGCTTAAGCTTTCACGAAGCGTGGTATTATCTTCATATATAACAATACTAACAGGCATACGCATATAGTGGTACGGGTTTTTAAATATCCCTGGTTATCATTTATGCATGCATAATGCAATAAATAATACCATGGAATTTCACTAAAACGAAGTATGACAATACTGCAACTTACTCATCTTTATTATAGTAGCCCATACCCTAATCATGTGATGATCACTTCAAGGCCAATGGTGGTTCCGGTACCTTTTATAGAATCTATTTTTAAAGTACCGCGCATGCCCGCAGCCCTGCTCTGCATATTTTTTATTCCATTGCCCGCGTGTCCGGCTTCAGCATTAAAACCGTTACCATTATCTATAATGATCATTTTCAACCTGTCATTTTCCTTTTGCAAAATAACATTCACTTCTGTGGCCCTGCTGTACTTAACCGCATTATTCACCGCTTCCTTAAAAATCAGGTAAATATCTTTCCGCTGTTCTAAGTTAAGCTGCGTTTTATTGAGCGATCCTTCTTCGCTGAAATAGTAATTGATGCCCGCAGATTCCAGTATTTCGGCTGCAAATTCTTTCATGCGTAAAATCACTTTGTCGAAGCTGTCGTTAACAGGGTTAATTGCCCATACAATATCGCTCATACGCTCCATAATATTAGCGGAGTTGTCTTTTATCTTTTGCAGATAGGTTTTTATTTTAGCTGCTTCAAGCCCGTTCTGCATAGCCACTTTGCTGAGAATATTAATACTGGTAAGGGTTGATCCGATCTCGTCGTGCAGGTCGCGTGCAATTTTGCTGCGCAGCTTGTCTTCCGCCAGGTATTTGGCAATGCGCTCGGAACAAATAGCGGAAATTTTTTTGAGCATCCTCAAATGATGCTTTTTATAAAAGCGCCGCCGGGGATGTTCAGAATCTATCACCCCAAAAACCTTTCCGTCTATCCACACAGGAACTGTTATTTCCGATAACCTCCTTTCATCATCAACAATATAACGGGGATCGGCGGCCGTATTGTAAATGATCTCTGCCTTACCTGTTTGCGCAACCGATCCTACAATGCCCATACCTACCGGTATTTCAATACGGTTAATGATTTCGCGGCGCCAGGGATTCTTAGGCCCGAATGCGGCCTTTTGCAGCAACAGGTTCCGGGTTGTATCTATCTGATATACCACACAATCAATAAATCCTATTTTTTCAACACAGCTTTTGGCTGTATGCCAGAAAATGTCTTCCACCGTTTTTTGCCCGTATAAAGAGGTAGCAAAAGCACTGATTGTTTTTTCTTCTTTTAATCTTTGCTGTAACGAATGAATAATCCAAAAAACTGCCATAGCGGTTATGAGGAAGATACATCCGTACCACCACCAATTTCCGGTTTGTTCATCAAAATGATGAGGATCATTATTGGCAAGCCGGGCCTTTGCATACAAAGCCAGACAAACGCAGGGAGAAATCAGTATAGTCTTTTTCTTTTTCAAAAGCTGAAAAATGAGGCGGTTCATAAATGTACAGCATGAAAAATAAAAAAACGGCATTAAAAAACGGGGGGCGTAATACAGCATTCACAAAATTTTAGAGGCAATACATTTCCTGAAATGTTTGAACGGTTTATTTTTGCGTATTGCTTAACGGTTCTAAACATATTGCAGCCCTGTTATTCGTAACAATATTTCTTCTTAAGGGAAGCGCTTCCCTGCTGCCCCTCTTTTCTTTTTCCATCGTAAAGACCCATCCCGCTGAACTTTTTGCAGATACCGAAACAGATAATCCGGGAAAGGAACGTCAGGAACGGGAGGGCGAGCAACCATGCATAGCGGATCACAAAAACGTCTTTTCCATTGCAGCCCATATGCCTGCTGCATCCTTAAACAATAATAAAGGACAAACAGATTACAGGCAAACCCATTTCTTCCCTGTTGCCACGCCTCCTCCCAACTTTGTATAATCCGTTCTGCATTTCCAATAACGTGGCAAGGCAGCCTGCATAAGGGTTGCTCTTCCGCAATTACATTATTATCATTTAAATACAATAATATGTTTCATAATGCTATTATAAAAGCCGGTATGGTATTTTCCCTTTTTATAACTGCTGCAGCAGGCTATGGCCAGGACATACCGGATCATGCTATTAAAAAAAATATAGAAGTAATTGATAATCCTTTGCAGAAATTAACACAGCTCGAACCAAAGCAGTTTGAATACAATGCCGGTTCATTTAAACACCTGCGGCTTAAATCAGGAAAACAATATGGCTTTATTGCTGAAGATATCCATGCGGTTTTCCCCCACCTGGTAAATGAAAAACCGGTATCGTACAGGTATGGAAAAAACGTATACCGCAACGCCACTATTAAAACAATAAACGAAACGGCACTGATACCGGTTTTAGTAGCGTCTATAAAGGAACAGCAGCTCGAAATAGAAAAACTCAGGTTTGAAATGCTGGAATTAAAAAGGCAAATGGCTTTTAAGGATAATTAAAGAGGATAAAAAATATAGGTGCGGCCAGGCGTAAAAGCCTGGCTTTTTTAATTCAACTATATAAATAGGTACACATATTAATATTTAATAATTATTGTATATTAAATTAATATTTTAATAACTATGTTATAATAAATCGTATTTACTAATAATTTCATACTAAATAATAGGTAAAATATATAAAATAGCACTAATTACATAAAATTAAACACACTAATAGAAGAAGTACATGGTATAATTAAATTCAACAGAATTCAATTTTAAATTATAAATAATAATATGTAAGTTATTTTTTGAAATAATATCTAAATATCTATTACATTTGTTGAATATTAATAAATAATTATTATTTATAATTTAAAAAATTCCACATGGCTAAGAGAACGCTAAAACAAATTGCTCCCTTCATGGTACTGGCAGCCAT
>CAYVEI010000238.1:0-5644 GCA_964450515.1 uncultured Terrimonas sp.
CAGGATGGAACGGATAGTGCCCGCCAGTTAACCAGTGGCGGCGGCAGCTATAAATTTTACCCGGTATGGAGCCCCGATAGCAAGCTGATCTTACTTGCCGACCGCGGACAGGATCTGTATTATATTGACGTAGCCACTGCCAGGAAAACAATTATTACACATTCCGATAACAGGGAGATAACAGATTATACCTGGGCGCCCGACAGCAAATGGATCGCTTATACCGAACCGGGGAAAGCACGGCGGTTTGATGTGATCAAACTGTATAATACCGGAAGCAAAAAAAGCATTGCCGTTACCGATGACTGGTATAACAGCGGCAGGTCTGCTTTCAGTGCCGACGGGAAACTGCTGTATTTTGTATCGGAACGCGATTTTAACCCCGTATACAGCAATACCGAATGGAACCACGCTTATGTAGACATGAGCAAACCCTATATGGTGAGGCTGGCAGCAGGAACCACATCACCTTTCCAGGTTGAAAACGATGAAGTAACCATAAAGGAAGACAGCGCCGGCGCAGGTAAAGCGATTAATCAAAAAGAAAAAGCACAAAAGAAAACGGTGGATACACCAGATACAACGGTGGAAATCAAAATAGATGAAACAGGATTAACCGATCGTATTGAAAGCTTGCCGGTAACGCCGGGTAATTATTATAATCTTACCGCTACCAATGAGGGTTTGTATTATGTGGCTGCTGCTTTCCGCACGCCGGGATCTTTAAAATTCTTTGATCTTAAAGACAAAAAGGAAACTGAAATCGGGAACATGAATGGCTATTCCATTAGCAATGACCAGAAGAAAATTATTTTTAAAAAAGGAGACGATTATTATATAGAAGATCTGAGCAAATTTAAAATAGAACCCAAAAATAAGCTGGATCTCAGCGGGTTAAAAATAAACGCCGGTCTGCATGCCGAATGGAAGCAAATATTTGATGAAAGCTGGCGGCAAATGCGGGATTACTTTTACGACCCAAACATGCACGGACTGAACTGGAAAGCGATGCGCGACAAGTATGCAACACTGCTTCCTTATGTAAATCACCGCAATGATCTTACCTATATTATTGGTGAAATGATCGGCGAGTTGAGCATCGGGCATGCCTATGTAAACAGTGGCGACCGGCCGGAAGTGGAACGCATAAAAATGGGACTCCTGGGTGCAACCTTCAGCCGCGATAAAAGCGGCTACTATAAAATTGATTCCCTGCTGTCTGGCGAAAGCTGGGATAAAACCCTGGTATCGCCCCTGCGCCAACCGGGGGTAAACGTAAACAAAGGCGATTACATTATTTCCATCAATGGAAAAGATGTGAGCAGGCTCAGCAATATATACCAGGCGCTTATCGGAAAGGCGGGGCAAACCGTTGAATTACAGGTAAACAGCAAAGCTTCGGTTACGGGTAGCCGTAAAGTGTTCGTACAACCCATTGACGATGAATCGAACCTGTATTATCATGAATGGGTACAGCAAAATATTGCTAAGGTAACCAAAGCTTCCGGCGGCAAAATAGGATACCTGCATATACCGGATATGGGGCCGGAAGGATTGAACCAGTTTGCCCGCTACTTTTATCCGCAGTTAGACAAAGAAGCGTTGATCATTGACGACCGGGGCAATGGCGGAGGTAATGTATCGCCCATGATCATTGAACGGCTGCGGCGGATACCGGGACTGGGCACGATGATGCGAAACGATAAAACGGCCGGTATAAAACCCGACGCACAGGTAGGCCCCAAGATCTGTTTGATTGACCAGTATTCGGCGTCCGATGGCGATTTGTTTCCTTACCAGTTTCAATTCTATAAAATAGGCCCCCTGCTGGGGCAACGCACATGGGGTGGCGTTGTAGGAATACGGGGATCGCTACCCTTTATTGACGGGGCTGATATGCGCAAGCCTGAGTTCGCACACTTTGCGGCGGATGGCTCCAAATTCATTATTGAAGGAGAAGGTGTTCATCCTGATATTGAAGTTATCAACGACCCGCACCAGGAATGGCTTGGTAACGATGTGCAGCTTCAAAGAGCGATTGAAGAATTGCAGAAAAAGCTGCAGGAGCCGGGGCCTAAAGGCGTGCCGCCTATACCGGCATTTCCTGATAAATCGGGGAAATAAATAGAAGCAGCCCCTTTCTAACCTTTGATACGAAAAGGGAAGAAGGAATTCCCACCGCCCGGAGGCGGCATGTTTTGCCTATGAGGCGAAGACGCCTCATAAAGCGAACAAACCGAAGCGAATACAACCATAAACAATAAACCGTAAACTAAAAACAAAAAAATCCGCCGCCGCCACCAGGGGATTACTTCGCCCCTTAAAAATTATTACGCATTATTCAGATTGGGTTAGGGTCTAGTAATGACGTGGAGGAAGAATACTGAACAGTTGCAAATAAAGCTCAGCAATGAACGCGCGGCTTGTCACCCTGACGAAAAGTCTGTCTTCGCTGTGATCAGAACAGGCGCTTCCTTCAGCGCCTTTTTTGTTATATTGCAGTATATTTATTGACAACCATGACACAGGAAAACGCCATAAAAATATTCGAGCAAAAGCAAGTCCGCACCCATTGGGACGAGGAAAAGGAGAAATGGTATTTTTCGGTAGTGGACGTATTAGCAATACTCACAGAAAGTACTGATCCACAGGCTTATTGGAGGAAATTGAAACAACGTCTTAAAGCCGAGAGAAATGAAACCGTGACAAATCTTCACGGTTTGAAAATGCCTGCAGAAGATGGGAAATTGCGTTTAACCGATGTAGCGGATACCGAGCAACTTTTCCGCCTGATACAATCCGTTCCATCCAAAAAGGCAGAGCCATTTAAGTTGTGGTTGGCAAAAGTAGGGCGTGAACGTATTGACGAAATCGAAGACCCTGAAATCGGCATAGATCGCCTTATGGAAACCTATCTAAAAAAGGGTTACAGTAAAGAATGGATTAACCAGCGCCTGAAAAGCATTGAAGTCCGCAAAGACCTTACCGATGAATGGGATAACCGGAATGTAAAAAAAGGACAGGAGTACGCTATCCTAACTGATGAAATATCTAAACCATGGAGCGGATTTTCGGTTAAGCAATACAAAAATCACAAAGGGCTGAAAAAAGAAAACCTTCGGGACAATATGACAAATCTCGAATTGGTGCTTAATATGCTTGCAGAAGCCACCACTACCGAAATCAGCAAAGAGAAGAAACCAAAGACCTTTGCCGAAAACAAGAAAATAGCCAACCAGGGAGGAACTATAGCTGGCAATACACGAAAAGAAATAGAAGCCAAGACTGGCAAAAAAGTTATAACACCACTTAATGCGAAAACAGCATTAAAAGTTAAAGACGAACTCAAACGAATAGAAAATAAAAAGGACGAAAAGCAATAGGGTGAAACACCCAACCTGTATAATAACTAAGTTAATGTTTTCTCAACTTGCAGTACCCGGCACTTAAACAAACCTGCCAACCAATCATCATTGATGATAAGCGAATTATATTAATGACATTATCTTCCGCACTTCAAATACCCAAAACTTAAAGTATCGGCTTTCATACTTTCACTACTCCCATTATCCGTAAACTTTATTTTTACCATGGCTGATTTCCTCGGCGCCACTTTTTCATTGGAAAAATGTGTGTGGAATACATAATAATAATCACCTGCTTTATCCCTTACAATATCACCATGACCTGAGCCATTGGCGCCTGTAACTTTTTTACTGATGATGGGATTACCCTCATATTTTTTCCATGGCCCATAGGGGTTATCCGCTACGGCATATCCTACCGCGTAATCCGGGTTACGAAAATCATTAGCGGAATAGAGCATATAATAATTGCCTCCCCGTTTTATGACCGTTGGCCCTTCCATAACCGTCCATTTTACCTGCTGCGTATTTTCCCATGGCTGCGGGTTGCTTACAGCGCTTATACATTCCTGTAAGGTGTTAGGCAGCATTACTGAAAGATCGCTTTTTAATTCCGCCACAAATATCCGGTTGCCGTTTTGTAACCGCACATGATAGAGATAAAGCTTCCCGTCATCATCCTTAAACACAAAAGGATCAATTTGCTTTACATC
The DNA here is from genome assembly GCA_964450515.1 of uncultured Terrimonas sp. Taxonomy (GTDB): domain Bacteria; phylum Bacteroidota; class Bacteroidia; order Chitinophagales; family Chitinophagaceae; genus Agriterribacter. Next base: position 4,079 of record CAYVEI010000238.1, read on the forward strand.
CGCGTCTATTGCCTTCATCCGGATTTGCTTAAAGGGACCGGCCGGGTTATCGCTACAGGCTATCGCTATATGCTCGTTCGCTGTGTATGCCATATAATACTGGTTGTGATGGCGGAATACCTGTGGCGCCCAAAAACCTTTTGTTCCAAAAGATGCACCTTTAGCAAGCGCCCGTTGATTGCCGGTTAAAGCCTTCCTCCAATGCTGCATATCTTCCGATACATAGGCACTAAATCCTGAATCGGCGTTAAAGCCATCCGTGCCATAGAGATAATATTTTCCGCCTTCATAAAAAACAGTAGGATCGGCAAGATATATCTGTTCTGTTGCCGGCCTGGTCTCTTCTTTAGCGGAACATAACAGTAATGCCAGTACATAATAAATCATCGAATACATCAGCAATATATTTTAATCATCGCCCAGAAGCGAAGCAACTTAATCACTAAGGTCTGGCAGCCAGAAATCAAAATCTTTATCAGGATCGCAAATCAATGTTCCGTTACTCATTTCTATTTCAGCAACCTGTATGGAAGAACGTCTTAAAGCATAGGGGATCACACCATTTTCATCTGCAGGCGCCTCAGTATGTTTTTTCCTGCCGGGATGTGTAAAATAAAAAATATAGGCTTTATCCTTTACGATCACTACATCACCATGTGCCCCGGAAGGAGTATCGTCAGAACGGTTACTCAGCGTATCTAATATCATTCCCTGCTTTTCCCAGCGGTTCATGTCTTTTGAGCGGTATACGCGCATGCCTGCCCATTCATCGGTCAGCAGCCAGTACCAGTTTTTATAATAAAACACTTTAGGTCCTTCCTGCCGGTCGCCCGGGAAAACAGGTTTCCTGCTGATTTTCCAATGCAGCAGATCACTGCTCTCTGCCATAAACATATTGCCTTCCCCACTATTGTCTTCGTCTTTATACAACATTCTCCACGTGCCATCAGGAAGCTGAATTAAGGAAGGATCAATAATTTTTTCAGAGGTCAGCTTCAGATCGTCACTTTTTTTCCAGCTCCACAGGTCACTGCTTGTATAATGCACCAGCTTAGCCCTGCCGCCCCAATGATTGCGTGCACCTTGTATATACACCACAAACAGGTGATATATTCCTTTATGATACACTACATCCGGGGCCCAGAATGTATTTTGTCCTTTTTCAAATGCCAGTGGAAGTTGCCCGCGGTATACCCAGGTTTGACCTTGATCATCGGAACTGGCAGCACCGATTGCTGTACCATAACAATAGGCTACATCAGCGCCATCCATATTGGCGCGACGTTGTGTATAAAGCATCCACCAGTTTTTTTGCTCCCTGTTCCAAACCACTACCGGATCGGCTGCACCATCATACACCGGGTCTCTGTATAAAGGTGCAGGCGCTTTATGCATTGGCTGCGCCAAAGCCATTTCGCCAATGCAAAGCAGAGATAACAGGAGTGTTGTACAATACCTTTGCATCCGATGAAATTTAATGCATTGCTGTATGTAACGCTTATTACAACCTCCCGGTCAGTTTTTTGATCAAATCTGTTTCTGCTTTTCTGTACGGTGTTCCATCTT
>CAYVEI010000239.1:0-5619 GCA_964450515.1 uncultured Terrimonas sp.
GTACCTGAATTTTCTTTAGCTTAGCAACTCTAAAAAATAATACTATGGCACTAACAATCGGCTCTAAAGCACCGGATTTTACATTGATCAATACCGAAAAGAAAGCGGTTTCTTTAAAGGATTTTGCAGGCAAAACATTAGTAATAAACTTTTTCCCTGCGGCTTTTACGGGCGTGTGCACCGAGCAGATGTGCAGCAACCGGGATGATCTGAACTTTTACAGCAGCCTTGGCGCAACAGTAGTAGGTGTTTCTGTTGACATGCCTTTTACCCTGGGCGTATTCAAAACGCAGAACAATATCAACTTCGATCTGCTATCCGATTTCAACAAAACCATGATCCGCGACTATGATATGTACCTTGAGGATTTTGCGCTGGGATTGAAAGGTGTGGCTAAAAGAGGGGTTACCGTAGTGGACGGCAGTGGTACGGTAGTGTATGCCGAAGAAACAGCAAACCCCGGAACACAGGTGAGCTTTGCCGCATTAAAAGCAGCGCTGGAAAAAATAAGATAAGTGGCTAAAGCTGTAGGGTTATTATTGTTTTACCAGCTTCAGTTCTTTAATAATATTATCGGCGCCTCCGAGCTTTTCAATGCACCATAATACATAGCGTATATCCACGCAAATGCTCCGGTTCATGTCTTTGTCGAAAGCGAGCTTATGGCTTAATGCCTCATAGTTGCCATCGAAGGCCAACCCTATTAAATTGCCACTGGCATCTATTACCGGAGAGCCCGAATTGCCGCCGGTGATATCGTTATTGGTGATGAAGCACACTACCAGGTCGTTCAGCCTTTTGTCCATATACTGTCCAAAATCTTTTTTCTTTACCAGGTCAATCAGTTTGGGAGGGAGATCAAACTCGTAATCGCCGGGGATGTATTTTTCCATAACTCCCTTCATGGTGCATACAACATCGTATTTTACCGCATCTCTCGGGCTGTAGCTCTTTACTGTGCCATAGCTTACCCGCATGGTAAAAGTAGCGTCCGGGTACATTTTCTTTTGCGGATCCATTTGCATAACGCCCTTCAGGTATAAGCGCCCCAGGTCGTTATTTTGAATATTGAACCGTTGAAAAAGCGGCTCATATTTAGTATTATAGTTCTTTACAAACCCGCCGGCATAAATATATGCAGGATCATTTTGAAGTGCTACGGCATCCGGCCTGTTCATGAATGCCTCCCATTTTGCATCGTTCAGGAAAATGGTATTGCTGAATACAGCCAGCGCCCAGTTTTTATAAGTGCCGGTATCATTCAAATCGCCGTATGCGGCTTTTATTTTTTCATAAAAGCCAACAGGATGCTGGGCTTTTTCAATATCGGAGTAAAACATGTGGCATGTTGCAGCCAATATGCGCTGGTCGGAAATAATATCCTCACCGTCCTTAAATTTTTTTCTTGCCGCATCTGCCGCTTCAAGCCCCTGCTTAACTACCGCGGCATCTGCCCCCTGTTTAAGCATATCGCTTTCCAGCTTTATAAGTGTGGCCGCGAACTTAGCCAATGAAGCGCCAAGAATACCCTCGTTAATATATACCCTGTGTTTGGCATAGGGTTTCCACGCGTCGTATACTTTAGACCATGTGGTAAATATATTTTCAAATTCAGGCTTGCCCTTGGCCCATTGAATAAAGCGGGCTTCTTCTTCCTGCTTTTTTTCGTAGATATGATATTTAAGCAATTGCTTGGTTTCACCATCATAAAATTTCCAATAGTTGGCAACGCCCGCATATGCAGGGGCCAACCGGAGCTTTACCGCAGGGTCTTTTTTCATTTCTTCAAACATCGCTTTCAGGCGTACATCCCGGAGGTTTACAAGGCTGGGATTATTAATATCTGTTGCCAGCTTTATACCATACGATGTTTCATAACGGTTTGTGCTGCCGGGATAACCATAGATCATTGCATAGTCGCCGTCTTTTACGCCTTTTATAGAAACAGGTAAAAAGTGTTTGGGTTTTAATGGTATATTATCTGAGGCATAAGCAGCGGGTTCGCCATTAGGTCCGGCATAAACGCGAAACACGGAAAAGTCGCCCGTATGCCGCGGCCACTCCCAATTGTCGGTATCGCCGCCAAACTTACCCACGCTTTCAGGCGGGGCGCCAACCAGCCGTATATCGTTATATTGCTGGTATACAAAAACAAGAAATTGATTTCCCTTGAAAAGCGCACTTGCCCTGGCCTGTACATTTTTAAGCGGATCGGAATATTTTTCATTAACCTGCGCTATGAGCTCGCTTTGCTTTTTGGAGCGGTCGTCTGCACTTAGTCCTTCCAATGCCGGCGCAATATCTTTTGTTACATCTTCAATTTTCAGCAGGAACTGAACGCTGAGCCCTGCTGCGGGAATTTCCTGCTTTTTATCATAAGCCCAAAAGCCGTCGCGCAGGTAGTTATGCTGTAAATCGCTGGCTGCGGTTATAGCTCCGTAGCCACAATGATGATTGGTAAACAGCAGTCCTTCATTGCTTACCATTTCGCCGGTGCACCCTCCGCCAAAAATAACGATAGCATCTTTTAGCGACGCTTTATTGATGCTGTATAATTGCTCGGAACTGAGTTTAAGCCCCTGCTTAACCATATCGGCATATACCTGTTTGCCAAGCAGCAGCGGTAACCACATACCCTCATCGGCATAGGTTCTGCCAAAAGAAATAAACAGTACAACTGTAATAAGGAATTGCTTCATAGCGCTTTCAATTTTACACAACAAACCTACTGTAAATATTGAAAGTAAACGCCTGTAGCAACAGGTAATTTACGGGCAGGCATTACCCACCCGTAAATGTACCGGAATGGTTATTGTAATTTCTTAACCACTACATCTTCCACCGTACGTGTTTGGGTGCTTACCTCAAAGGTTTCCGAATGCCTGTTCTTCTTATCGCTGATAATAAAAATAAGCTTACCGGTCTCCGTTTTAGGAAGAATAAATTTCTTGTTGAATTTACTGTCTGTAAAAGCACCCTGGAAAATCGTTCCTCCGTTTTCATCCTTAATGGTTACGAAAAACCTGGCAGCATTAACATTGTTGTATGTTACGGTAAACATCAACGACTGGTCCTGCGCGCCCAGGTATTGAATATCGGCCAACTTTTCGAGCGGGTCAACGCTCACAGAGGAATGCGCTGCAGCCGGGATGGTTATTGCTGCAACAGCGATAGCCAATAAAGATTTACGGACAATTGAAAAAAATGTACGTGATTCCATATGTATTTGTTTTTAGTTTACTTCGTTGCATGGAAGCAATCATGCACAGTCATATGGCATTCATGTATTATTGTACAACAGCAACCGGAAGGTTATATATGGCTAAGTTGCGTATGGTAGGCAAGACCTGAGCAGGCAGCAATTTGTTAAAGCAAAAGTAGATGGCAAATATGAACCGAAAGTTACGGGCGTCTTAAAAGCAGGTTAAATTAAAAAGGGCGTTATGTTTTGCAATGCGCAGACAGCACGAAAGTAAAGCAAATATTTCTTAACCCAAAAACCGGAATAATGGGATGCATGATCAAAAAGGATAGCCGGCAAGATCGGGCAATGCTATAGCAGATTGTTCCCCGGTTCCCAGTTTTTTTATAACGCAGGTATTGCTTTCCAGTTCACGGCTGCCGATCATTACTGCGTAAGCGATATGTTTTCTTTCCGCATATTTGAACTGCCTGTCGAATTTGGCCTGCTGGTGGTATAACTCACAGGATATGCCTCTATCCCGCAGTTCCTGCATCAGGGAGAATGCTTTTTTACTTTCCGCTTCGCCCAGGTTAAAAAACAATACCTGCGTGCCGCTGTGCACTTCCTGCGGAAATAATTTCAGCTCTTCCATTACATCGTATATCCTGTCAATACCAAACGAAATGCCTACCCCCGGAATTCCGGGCACGCTAAATAAGCCGGTAAGATCATCATAACGGCCACCACCGCCAATGCTGCCCATTTGTACATCGCTTGCCTTCACTTCAAAAATAATTCCGGTGTAGTAATTCAATCCTCTTGCTAAAGTAAAATCAACAACCGGTTTAATATGATCGGATGAGGGGTGGTGTAAAATATATTCCAGCTCCTCAATGCCTTTGGCTCCTGCTTCTGTGGCGCCAAGCAATGCTTTTATGGCATTTATTTTTCCGGCGTTATCGCCATCAATATGCAGGTACTGGCTAATGACAGCAACTTGTTTTTCATCTAATCCTCTCTGCAATAATTCTTCCTGTACTTTTTCAATTCCTATCTTATCTAATTTGTCAATGGCGATGGTGATATCTGTTAATTTTTCTGTGCCGCCACATAATTGGGCTAAGGCCGATAATATTTTCCTGCTGTTGATCTTAATGTCAACATCAATTTTTAATTTCCGGAATACCGTGGCATAGATATTGGCGAGCTCTACTTCATTTAATAAAGACGTGCTGCCCACCACATCCGCGTCGCATTGATAAAATTCGCGGTATCTTCCTTTTTGCGGCCGGTCGGCCCGCCACACCGGCTGCACCTGGTAGCGTTTAAACGGAAACGTGAGTTGCCCGTGATTCATGGCTACATAACGGGCAAAAGGAATGGTGAGGTCGTATTTCAGGGCCCGTTCCGTAAGAAGCTTATCATTCTTTCCCTGTAATACATTTTCAAAAGCAACCCTTGCCTTATCCGTATTTTTGGGATCGCTCAGCCCGTTGTTCAGGATCTTAAAAATGAGCTTATCACCTTCTTCGCCGTACTTTCCCATCAGCGTATCTAAGTTCTCCATAGCGGGCGTTTCCAACGGTTCAAAACCATACAGCTCAAATATGGTTTTAATGGTATGGATGATATGATTTCTTTTCCGGACAACGCTCGCGCTGAAATCCCTGGTGCCCTGTGGAATGGAGGCTTTGCTCATGCTGCTACAATATTGAGGGTAAAGTTATTTTGATAATAAGGCATAGTGTTCAATGATCTTATCGCAGGCTTTGTTAATCATGTCAAATACCTGGTGATAGCCCGCTTCCGGTCCATACCAGGGATCGGGCACATCCATATTGCGGCCGGGATATACTTCATTCATCAGCAGCTTCACCTTTGCACTATTGAATTTTTTGCCTGTTTTCCATTTAATTTCATCTACCACATCTCCGGCCATGGCATAAATAACATCAAACACTTCAAAATCATTGGCGGTAATGTTTCTGGCCCGCTGCCTGCTGATATCAATGCCATGCATGAGCGCTACTTTTTGCGACAGGCGATGCGGGGCTTCGCCCGCATGATAGCCGTTGGTGCCGGCGCTGTCTACCTGCCAGTTCAACCGCACCTGTTCTATTTTATGTTCCATAATGCCTTCCGCCAGCGGGCTCCTGCAAATATTACCGAGGCATACCATTAATATCTTCATAGTTAAAAATCGTGGCAAAGGTAAACCATAGGATTTGAGATCTGAAATTTATGAGGCTATGAGGTATCAGGAGCAATGAGCCGCGATCAGTTGAATAACTACTAACGATAGGATGGATACTTCTTTCATCTCTTCCCTGAGTTTTTAGTTTATCGTTTGTAGTTTATGGTTACATTTCGCTTCGAATTTCGAACTTTCTGCTTCGGATTTAATATTTATATTTTATCTGTTTCTTGTTATTTGT
>CAYVEI010000240.1:0-5609 GCA_964450515.1 uncultured Terrimonas sp.
ATTTATTGAGTTCACAAGAGTTTGAGCAGCAGTTGCAGAAATATACGGATCTCCGGAATTGTTTAAAAACCATAAGGGAAGCTGTGAGGCCGTTACATTAGTAATACGTGATGTTGAGCCTTCTGATCCTGAACAAACGGGAGCAATCGCGGCCAGCATATCCGCCTTAGCTTTAGCACTTGTAGCAAAATTCCAGGATATTTTCCCTCCCAAACTCAAACCGGTAAGATAAATACGAGATTCGTCTACCCTGTAATGCTGTTTACAATAATCAATCATTGCACCTGTTGCGTCTGTCATACCCGAACTTGCTTTAAACTGAGGAGATATCACAATGAAAGAATGCTTCTCGCCTCCAACAGTAAAAGATGCAGGAAATGTACCGGCATTAAGAAGCTTGGGAATAGCATTCTTTAAAACCAAAGGAAGCTGGGTAGTGCCATTCCCCAATTCTCCAACACCATGCAGAAAAATCAATAAAGGATATTTTTTAGTTGGGTTGGAGGCATAATCCACAGGCAGCGACTCATAAAATCCTGCTAGGTTGGCGTGTACATTTGCAGTAACCGCTCTCTGCGTTTTTTGATACTGCGCAAATGAACTTTGAATACTCAATAAAAAAAAGGAAAAGAGAAAAAGAGAAAAAGAGAAAAAGACTCTTGCTGGTACGTTGAGCAACATACTGCTCTTTTGGTTCTGGTTCATGATTTTTCAGGAAATAAAAGGGGTTTAAAAATATTGTACGGTTTAAATGTGCCTAATGAAAAGGTCATTATTCATAGTAGGCGCATAATGCTTTCCTGCGGGGAAATCTTAAGTAGATTTTACGCATAGTAACTGGATTTAGTATGTTTATAAAAGAGTGAAGAAGACTGCAAGTATTATACCAATTAGTTAATAAATACTAAAAGTGGAAAACTTTCAATAAAATTGAATATGATTTATATGCTTTTAGCAGAATGCTTATTCAGCTATCAAAAGATAAAATCTTTGCAGGAAAAAATTCAAAGTTGAAAAGATTATATATTTATCAATTTGATGAATATATATTTAGTGAAATATCTGGTGATAATATAAGGCGATATCAAACTCCGCGCATCCCGGTAATCTTCACCCTGAAATAATATTCGTTATCTTTAGCATGGTATGCCTGTTTAATATTACGCCAAAAATCAACATACCTCCACTATCCCCGGCGTTCATTACCTTTTTAAGTATCCTGTTTTACGCCCAGTATTGAAAAGCTATATTTAAATCCTTTATTTCTCAGCCCGCATTATTAAATTAATAATCAAAGAGAAATAGTATGCAGGAAAAAAAATATATTCTGGTAAAAGCAAAGCCCTTAGTATCTGTTATAACGCTTAACTGGAACCAAACGGAAATTACATGCCAGTTTTTGGAATCTGCGAGAAAGCTCCTTTATGAAAATTACGAAATAATCGTTTGTGATATGGGCTCTGCCACAGATCCCACCCTGCAAATTATTGGAGGCAACTATCCAAATACACGCATCCTTAAAACGGATGCCGGTAATGACAATAGCGTAAACCGGGCGATCAAACAGGCAAAAGGAGATTTTATATTACTGGTTAGCAATCACACCGAACTCACTGAAAATACTTTAGACGATCTTTTAGCGCCATTTTTAACAGATAACAAGCTGGGGGTTACCTGCCCAAAAATCCGTTCCTTTTACAAAAAAAATGAGATACAATATGCAGGATACACCGCCCTGAACAGGTTAACAGGGAAGAAAACAATTATTGGTCACAAAAAAGAAGACAAAGGACAATACGATATCCCGCTATACACGCATGGCGCTTACAGCGGGGCCATGATGATCAAAAAATGCGTAATTGAACAGGCCGGCATGCTTCCCCGGAATTTTTTTATTTATTTTGACGATTCCGATGTAAGCGCACGCATATTGAAAAAGGGATACAGGATCTTATACCAGCCAAAAGCTGTTGTTTATAATAAAGAGCCGTTACGCCCTTCTGAAAAAAGCGCTATTAATGTATATTATAATACCAGGAACCGTATCCAGTTCATGCGCAGGAACAGCAATCTTTTACAATTTTCTGCTTTTCTATCCTTTTTCCTGCTCCTGGCCGTACCGGCTGCCACTATTAAATTTTTATTTAAACGACAATTTACCCACCTGCAATCTTTTTTTAAAGGCATATGGTGGAATATAAAAAGGGAAGCTGTAGCCTAAGCCAAATTATGTATTTCAGCCTTTATAAGTCCTTCCACACTTCCCTGGCGAAGCTTTCCAGCGAAGGATCTCTTGCCCCCATAAGCAGTAACACACAATTGCCGGTAAGATGAGAACCGGCTTCCCTGATAAAATCTTGCCGCCGTTCTGTGAAAAAAGCATTTTTTCCCAATGCCTTAATATCATTAACCATGTCGCGGGCGGAAATATCTTTCACAGCGGTTCCTCCCGCATAAAAAATCTCACTCATCCATATTTCATCGTCCGGACGTAAAACACCTGCAATTTCTGCTACAAAGTCATTGCGTAAAAAGCGCGTTGGTCCGTAGCCGTGCGGTTGAAACCAGGCAATAACTTTAGGCGCAATGTGCTGACAAGCAGCAATAGATGCAGCACATTTAGCAGGATTATGCGCATAATCGTCTATCAGCCATATGCCATGCTTATGGCCGATAACCTGGTGCCGCCTGTATATACCCTCGTATTTCTCCAATGCAGTGGCGGAAGCGGATAAGTCAACTCCCAATAGTCCCGCAACAGCCGCTGCTGCCAGCGCATTTTCCATATTATGCTTTCCTACGGTATGCAGCACAAATGGAACGCCATTAATCAAAAAACTTATATTTAACCCCTCCTGCCTGAAGCCGGTAGCAATATACCCTGCAGATGAATGCCTGTCTGTAGAAAAATCGGCAGCAATTGTTTTTGAAAGTTTTGCTGCTAAAGGGTGTGACTGGTTTACTACAAAGGTTCCCTTAGTATTTCTTTTAAACACATCAAAAATATCCATCAGCGCATCTATTTCCTGGTGGTCCTTATCCACATTCAGCAATACGCCGATTTCCGCTTCATACTGTACAATAGAACCATCGCTTTCATCTGCTTCAATCACCAGCCATTCGCCTTTCCCTGTTTCGGCATTGCCTATTTTCCCTTCCCGGATAAGACTTACCAGCCCCGCCCCGCTGATGATGCCAGGCTGCAATCCCGCATAGTTCAAAATTTCAAATAACATAGCGCTGGTGGTACTCTTGCCAGAGGTTCCCCCAATAGCGATCGTTCTTCTGCTCCTGGCAATATGTGCAAGCAATTCCGACCGCTTCATAACAGGAATGTTCATTTGCCGTGCTTTTTGTACTTCCATCACGGTATCTTCAACCGCGGTTGACACCACAACAAGGCTGGTATCTGTTGTTATCCCTTCCCCATCCTGTTTAAAGCAGCGTATTCCGGTAGCCTCCAGCTTTGTTTGCATATCACCCGGCGCTCCCGCCAAAAAATACCGGTCGGACCCCGCTACCCGCTTTCCCATCCCGGCAAGATACTGGGCCAGCGCACTCATTCCCGTGCCTGCTACCCCAATAAAGAAAATTTTATCGAGCTCATTAATATCCATTTTCATTTTGTATCCATTTCATTACAAATAAAAGCATTATTCTTTTCACCTGTTCTGCGATCAAAAGAATGTTTGTAACGCATAGCCGGTATGCTATTTTATATTACATTTAAATCTTTTATTTATAGCTTCAATATCACAGGCATGCAACTGACCGGAGTGCTTAAACGGATCTTATCGCATCTCACTTTTTGGGTTTTACTAGCTATTATTGCCGCTGTAATACTGGGCTACTTTTTTCCGGCAACAGCTATAAAGGCGGAATGGATGGGCACAGGTTTTATCCAACTGATCAAACTTTTCATCGGTCCTATCATCTTTCTCACCATTGTACTGGGCATTACAGGCATGGGCAATCTTAAAAAAGTTGGGAAGATCGGGTTAAAAGCTGTGATCTATTTTGAAATAGTTACTACCATAGCCTTAGTTATCGGAATTGTATTTGCCAATATAGTGCAGCCCGGAAAAATTGATAAAACCGGATTGCCCATACAGGACGCTTCTGCGTATGAAAGCGGCAATGCTGATTTTAGCTGGATACACTTTCTCAGGGAGAATTTTACGCTGCAGGTGCTTATTGCAGCCATTGTATGCGGTATTCTGCTGAGCATGAGCAAACACCAGCAGAGAATAACACCGCTGCTAACGAAAATCACAAATATTGTATTTAAAGCGCTAAAGTATGTCATGTACCTGGCTCCCGCAGGCGCTTTTGGCGGCATGGCCTACACCGTAGGGAAGTTCGGCATCAAAACACTCATCCCCTTAGGCAAATTAATGCTCACCATGTATGGCACGATGGCGGTATTTATTTTTATAGTATTAGGGTTAATTCTGCGCTATTACAAGCTGAGCATCTTTAAATTCCTGCGCACTATACAGGAAGAGCTCCTTATCGTTCTGGGAACATCTTCATCTGAAACAGCCCTGCCAACACTGATGGTTAAGCTGGAAAAGATGGGATGCAGCAAACCCGTTGTAGGACTGGTTGTTCCTACAGGTTACTCTTTCAATTTAGATGGCACCTCCATTTATCTTTCCATGGCAGTTATTTTCCTGGCCCAGCTATACAACGTGCATTTATCGGGCATTGAAATGATTTCTATTGTGGGCATCCTTATGATCACTTCCAAAGGCGCTGCCGGCGTAACAGGCAGTGGGTTTATTATCCTGGCGTCTACACTTACCGCACTCCATAAAATTCCATTGGAGGGACTGGCTTTTTTACTGGCTGTAGACAAATTCATGAGCGAAGCCCGCGCTATTACCAATATTATCGGCAATGGCGTGGCAACATTAGTTATATCAAAAAGTGAAAATGAGTTTACAGCACCAACAGCAGCTACCGCTGAACGAATGGCATAAAATGCTTATGGTTACTGATAAAAGCCGGCGCACCGCCCGCTACTTTGCACCAAATACCTGTGCCCAGTAATTACCTGAACGTCCTGCTCCCATATCTTTGAAGTTCTTGTTCATGATATTTTTACAATGCTCTTCGCTGTTCAGCCAGCTATTCATTACTATCTGTTCGGTTGTTTGCCCCTTTGCTATATTTTCGCCATAAGCGCGCCAGAGATATCCCGCCGCCTTTATCCTGTCTCCCGGCGTTGTATTCCCACCACCTGTATGCGAAAAATAATTATTTGTTTTCATGTCATTGCTATGATCATACGCCGCTTTAGCCAGCAGGTTATTCCATGCAAGTACAGGAACAGCAGGCATAGCTGTGGCGCCGCAGGTACAACCTTTGGTACGAACTTCATTTACGAGATCCAGTATAACAGCCGCATTTACATTATAAGCAATATCGGGTTTTTGCCCAACTGAAGGATTTTCTTCATTTGTACCGGTTACAGCATCTTCTTTAGTACAGGAAAAAAAAGTGCATGTAAATATTAAACCCCAAAGCAAGGCAGACCTGACCCTCATAAATTAAAAATTTCACTTCTTAACGCAAATAGAGCACCACTGATATTTAACAAATGATAA
>CAYVEI010000241.1:0-4311 GCA_964450515.1 uncultured Terrimonas sp.
TGCTTATTGGGATTTTTCCGCCGCCGCAAAATATCCATCGCCAGTTCCAGTCCTGCTACCGTGTTGGTATGATACGGCCCCACCTGCAGGTAAGGAATATCCTTAATTTCAATGGGCCATGCATCATTGCCAAACACTACAATATCCAATGTATCTTTTGGATATTTGGTAGTGATGAGCTCGCTGAGCGCCATCGCCACTTTTTTGGCAGGTGTAATGCGGTCCTCCCCATACAGGATCATGGAATGCGAAATATCTATCATCAGCACCGTGGACGTTTGCGATTTAAAGTCCGTTTCCCTGATCTCAAGATCGTCTTCCCCCAGTTGCAACTGGTCTATGCCGTGATTGATCTGCGCATTGCGGATAGAGCTAACAAAATCAATCTGCTCCAGCATATCGCCAAACTGGAAAGGCCGGGTTTCGGGGTTGATCTCATCTCCCTGCCCGGGTTTAAAAGTTTGATGATTGCCTTTTTTTGTTTTTTTAAGCTTACCAAAAATTTCTTCCAAGCTTTTTTTGCGTATCCCTTTTTCGGTTTTGGGTGTAATGTTGATAGAACCATTCTCCCTGTTCTCGTCAATATACCCTTTATCTCTTAAGTCGTCAATGAAGTCGCCCATACCGTATTCGTCATCGGTCAACTGGTATTGCTTGTCTAATTGCGTAAGCCAGTTCAGCGCTTCGCCCGCATCGCCGCTGGTGTAGGTAAGCAACTGCATGAACAGGTCGAGCAATTGCTCAAACCGGCTTTTACCGTTTTGCCGCGGATCATATAATGAAAAATGAAACCCTAACATATCAACTCCTTCTTTTTTTTAACAGGCGCATTGCATGAGGTAAAACCGGAAGCAGGAAGCGGATTGCATGGCGTGGTCAATCGTTAAAGCAGTACAATTTGTGTTTTACTTCTTACAGTTGCCCTGCAATTTAAGACATTCACGGCAGATAGGAATGTTATAAGTTCCGGGGTCCCGGCCGCCGTGTTGTGTGCTACAATGAATTCGAAGTAACCCATTTGCGTGTAATGCATGAGGAACACAATAAAACCGCCATCTGCATAGCAATGCATATCATGTACTAAAAAAATAGCAACTTTTGATAAAAATGAATAGGTTTGAAATGGTTTCAATCCGCACCGCTATAACGCCCGGCAATCAACCCGTTTTATCCCCATTCTATAATTTCTGGCTCAGCGGGATAATAAAGGGATATCCCTGTTAGGCGTTTGTAAACGCTTAACAGCGACTATAAGTGCTTACAAGCGTTTATAAGTATTTATAAATAAGCTAAGTTGCGTAAAGCGATGAGTTGCAGGCAAGCGTGGCGGACATCCTCAAAGTTTGACAGTACCAACAAAAAGCAATAAATTTGACATATGAAAGTTTTAACACTTAATATACCCGACAGTTTAGACCTGGACAATATGCAAGTTGCTATGCTTGTTGCAAGCAGATTATATGAACAAGGGAAATTATCACTTGGACAAGCCGCTGCAGTTGCTGGGTTAACAAAAAGGACTTTCGCAGAATTGTTGGGTGCGCATAACGTTTCTATATTTAATTATCCTGCATCAGACATTTCAAGAGACGTTGCCAATGCCTAAAATAATTATTTCCGACACAAGCTGTCTGATTATTCTGACCAACATTGACGAACTTGAACTTTTACACAAGCTTTACGGAAAAATCACAACGACTTTAGACATCGCCACCGAATACGGAGAACCACTTCCCGATTGGATTGAAATTGTGAATGCTGCGGATAACTCTAAACAACAGCTCCTTGAATTACAAATTGACAAAGGCGAATCGAGTGCAATAGCATTAGCTTTGGAAATACCGGACAGCATCATTATTTTGGATGATTACAAAGCCCGAAAAATTGCCAGTGCACTTGGGCTGACATATACCGGAACTATAGGTGTTATTGTGAAAGCCAAACTTCAAGGACTTATTCCAAGCATAAAGCCGATACTAACCAAAATTAAAAAGACTGACTTTAGGTTATCCGAGGACATTGAACTTGAGGCACTGAAGCAATCAAGGGAATGACAACAGACGCCAGCCTGCAACAAGCGGTTTTGCACAAGTATGGCTGGACGGAAGTCTGCCGGGCTGATTGTATCTATCAGCAGCAATTACAGGCAGACGAAATAAAAACAGAAATTTTCTCAATACAATATTTCTTATACTAAATTGGTATACGGTATTTCAGCAGGCGGATTTCAAATTCCACACCTGCGCAAAGCCTTACCGTTAGCAGTAAGCCTAAAAGACGAGACAGTACAGCCATTAAACAGACGACTAAAAACTGAACATTAATACAACAACAAACCATTTTAACAAGTGACCGACATACAGACCATATTTCAAGTAGACAACGAGTAAGCCGACACTCATTGCCGACTCTTCTGTATTTTTTATTTTACTCACCTTTCTTTTATTTATTTGCTGGTGTTCGTGAATGCTTGGGCATTTCCCCTCCGCACATTTTTTAATTCAATTTTATGCTTACCCGCAAACGGCACATCTGCTTTTGCCCCATCCGCACAAGCCAGCCCGACAGACAAAAACCAAAGAGCCGTTTTTTGCCAGCACATCCCTAAAAATGATGTTTCATATCTATAATGTCAGGTTTATCCTGACAATATTACTATGAGAAATAAATACATATCAACGCAATCAAACGAACTTCTATCCTATTTCAACAGGCAAAACAGGAATAGCTTTGACTATTCTTTGGCTTATAAAGCACTGCCCGACTCTTACCGCCCTGGTACGTGTCTCACGTACCAGCATCGTTTGAACAAGAACAAGCCCGTTGAGTGCCTGACGCCAGAGTATTACGGCAGCCGGTATAACTTTTTATAAAGATCCCGCTTCAAGGTAAATTAGCACTTAGTGGGACGGAGTCCCGGAAGAACATACAGCATACGAAGTCTGAGACATCGTATAGCGGGACTATTGTTATAAGCAAATACGGTAGTTTTTATTACGGGTTTTACAAACAACGATTGCATGTGACCTATTCCTGCCTTATACTCAGCGCTGGATTGGTAAGAGCGGCTTTTATGCAGTGAAAGCCAATAGTGAGCAATGTGATTATAAGGGCAATAAAACCGGCCAGTACAAAAACCCACCAGTTGATATGGATCCTGTAGGCAAAATTCTGCAGCCAATGGTTCATAAAGTACCATGCTACTGGTGAAGCAATCAACATGGCAATAAATATGAGTATAATAAACTCCCTGCTGATATGCAGTACAATATTGCCAAAGCTTGCGCCCAACACTTTGCGTATACCGATCTCTTTCTTCTTTATTTGCGTGGTAAACATGACCAGCCCCAACAAGCCGAGTGAAGAAATAATGATACTGATCAGCATGGCAGTCAGCATTAATTTGGATGTATTCTGCTCCTTCTCATACATCCGGGCGATGATATCGTCAAAAAATTTATAGTTAAAGGTAATATCCGGATAAATGCCGCCCCATATATTTTCAATTTTCCTGATTAACGATTCGCTACCTGCAACTGATTTCTCATGTGTAGCCAGCCTGATAGCAAGGCTTTTTTCATTTTCCGGCATATGACCAATGACAAGCGGGCCAATGACTTCATGAAAAGATCCTTCATGAAAGTCTTGCACTACACCTGCTATAGGATATGCTTTATTCTCTTTGTAAAGTAATTTTCCAATAGCCTGGTCGGGTGTTTGAAAACCTAGTTTTTTAGCAAAAGTCTCGTTGATCACAAATTCGGAAAGGCTATCACTATGAAGCAAGTTTCTGCCAGCTAATAGCTTCATAGCATAAAACGGAATAAAATTTTCGTCTCCTCCCTGTCTGGACACAAGCATTTCAATCTCCTCTTTCCCTTTATACTTTAACGGCTCTTCCTCTATGACTCCTGTAGGAGGTTTACTTTGTAAGATAACTTTTTCAACCCCTGACAATTGTTCGATTTGTTGTTTGAGCACTTTTATTTTTCCATGCTGGTCGTCCCAGTTATTTATGATGATCACAGCATCTGTACTGAACTTAAAATCAGAATAGCGCATAAACCGGATCTGATCTATAATGACGATGCTGCTGATAGTAAATATGAGGGACAGCGTAAATTGAAAAACGATCAATCCTTTTTGAAAACTCCATTTGGAGACCCTTTTTTGAGCTGTGGAACTGCCTTTTAAGGAAACAACAGGAACAAAAGAAGACAACACTTTGGCTGGATATAGCCCCGAAATCAAAACAGTGACTATCGTTACCAGTAATATGAATAGTAATGTATCAGGGTTGAAAAGATCCAA
>CAYVEI010000241.1:4411-5549 GCA_964450515.1 uncultured Terrimonas sp.
GACACCCGTACCTTTAATGAATCATCATAGGTGACCTCTTTTCCAATTATATCCTTCCAATTGGAAGTGCCAAAATATTTCATGGCTGTATTTTCTGACAATACAACATTATACGGCTCATTTAGCGAAGCCGCTATATTTCCTGCAAGCCATTCATATTGAAAAATTGAAAAATAATTAGAATCTGTTATGATCACACCGGATGTGTGGGTGCCTTCTACAAAACAGTCATAACTGACTCTTTCATGATTTTGCTTTTCAATTGTGATCTTCGGTCGGTATCTGTAGAAACCCGCAACTCTTTCGAATCCAGGCACTTCCTTTCGCAAAGTGGATGGCGCTTGAGGGGGAATATCTTCTACATAAAAGGACTGACCGTTGCTCTCTTCTACTTTACCGGCAATACGGTATATGCGGTCCCTATCAGGATGAAAACTGTCAAAACTGAACTCGTAGCGACTAATCAGATAAATAGTAATACAGGCGCATAGCCCAACCGCCAGTCCAAATACATTGATAAGAATATGGATTTTCCGCTTTATGATATTACGCCACGCAGTTTTGAAATGGTTTTTTAACATAAGGTTTATATGTGATGATTCAAAATACAGATAAATCCATACGGAGCCCATTTCAAATTTTCGGTTCAAAATGTTATCTATCTGGTTTTGAATCTTCCGCGCCCTTGGCCTGGGCGGGAGCTTCACAGCGGGACTATTGCTGACGGGCGAAGCTTTAACAGATAAGGTTTTTCAGCACCGGGGTCTGGCAATCACCGCATGGCTTTTTATGAAAACCCCTGCGTGGCTATTAATATTTTTGCGGGACAGAGTCCCGGGAGAACATACTGCTATACGACGTCAGAGACATCGTATAGCAGCGGTTGCAGAGTTTTAACCTATTGAGCAATGCTGTCAAAATCGTAGCCGGCCCGTGTAAGCGCCCGTTTGGCCGCTTCCAGCGCAAAATCAGCGGGGTGATGAGGGTGCAAAGGCACTTCTGAAACATGAGCAAGCTGCTCTAAAAGTTCCAGGGTTTGATTTTGGGTGAGCGCTGCACATATGTCATACATTCCGCCAGGCTCTTCTTCTGCAATATCATGCTTGTCTAAAACATGCCGCAGCACTTTTATCAGCGA
>CAYVEI010000242.1:0-5539 GCA_964450515.1 uncultured Terrimonas sp.
AAAAAGGTCAGGTGAATAACGGGTAAGAGAACAGGCGCTGGCTTTGATACTCATACGTTGTGGCAACGCGCTGGCGGATGTGGTAAAAAACAATTTTAAACTTATCTTTCCTGCTCCTATTATGTATAAAGCATCTGCATATGAAAAAAATAATACTTGTCTTGTTTTGCTGTGCAGCCGCCTGGGGCGCATACGCCCAGCAAACGTTTCCGGTAAATGGCGTAGCCGATGAACGCAGCGGAACCTATATTTTTACCAATGCCACTATTGTGCAGGACGCGCAAACCACCCTGCAAAACGCTTCCCTGCTTATACAAAAGGGAAAGATCATAGCCGTGGGTAATGCTGTTACTGTTCCCAAAGATGCTGTTGTGGTAGATTGTAAGGGAAAGTATATTGTTCCTTCATTTATAGATATGTACAGCGATTATGGCATGCCTCTGCCGCAAAGCGCCACGGGAGCATTTAGTTACAGCGCCCCTACCCGGTTAACTTCAAACACAAAAGGGGCCTATGGATGGAACGAGGCCATTAAGGCCGATGCGGATGCCGCCGCTTTGTTTGTTACAGATAATGCTAAGGCAAAAGATTTTCGCGCTATAGGTTTTGGCGCGGCGCTAACACACCGCAAGGATGGTATCGCCCGCGGAACGGGAGCATTGGTAACCCTGGCAGATAAAAAAGAAAACCTCGTTATCATAAAAGAAAAAGCATCGGCTCATTATGCTTTCAGTAAAGGCACATCCACTCAAAGCTATCCTACCAGCTTGATGGGCGCCATTGCTTTATTGCGGCAAACCTATCTTGATGCGGCCTGGTATAAAAATAACCCGGCCGCCGAAGGCGTAAACCTGAGCCTGCAGGCATGGAACAATAACCAGCCGTTGCCACAGGTGTTTGATGCCGGCGATAAATGGGCCGATATAAGGGCAGACAGGATAGGAGATGAATTTGGCGTACAATATATTATTAAAGGAGGCGGTAATGAATACCAGCGGATAAAAGAAATGGCGGCTACCAGGGCAGCATTTATTTTGCCTGTTAACTATCCGCAGGCAATGGATGTGGAAGATCCGGACAATGCCCGCTTAGTTTCATTAAACGATTTAAAGCACTGGGAGCTGGCGCCGGTAAATGCCGCCGCTTTTGAAAAGGCCGGGATCACCTTTTGTTTAACCCCTGCCGGTTTAAAAGACCCCAAACAATTTTTGCCTAATATCCGTAGCGCTATTAATAACGGGCTGAGTGAGCGGAAAGCATTAGAAGCGCTGACCAAAACACCTGCAACGCTTCTCGGCGTTTACAACAAAGTGGGCAGCATTGAAGCAGGCAAGCTGGCCAATTTCCTTATTACTTCGGGTCCTGTTTTCCACGAAAAGACTATCGTATATCAAAACTGGGTGCAGGGTGAAAAGTATACGGTACAGGATGGGGAGTGGGAAGATATAAAAGGCCTGTATACGCTTGTTTTGCATTCGCCAAAAGGAGAAGTAACCTATACGCTGGAGGTTAAAAGCGCGCGTGCCGCCAGTATCATTAATACCGACACCCTGCCGGCAAAATTCAGCTTTAACGGCAAATTAGTGAACCTTAGCTTTACGCCCGGCAAAAATTCAAAACCGGTTATACGGCTGAGCGGTGTGGTGAATAAGGATAGTACCTGGAAAGGAAATGGTGAAGATGCGGAAGGGAACGCTTTATTATGGTCGGCAGGTTTTATTAAAGCTTCGGCCGGCAAAGCAGACAGCGCACAGCATACACATGCAGCCCCTCTTGCAAAGATCACCTATCCCTTTGGCAGTTACGGCTGGAATGAATTACCCGAGCAGGAGCCCCTGCTTTTTAAAAACGCTACGGTATGGACCGGTGAAGCGGAGGGAATTTTAGTCAATGCAGATGTGCTCGTAAAGGACGGAAAGATCGCACAGGTAGGTAAAAACATTTCCGCTGCAGGTGCAAAAATCATTAATGGCACCGGTAAATATCTTACTGCAGGTATTATTGATGAGCATTCGCATATTGCCACGGCTTCCATTAATGAAGGCGCCCAGTCTGTTACTTCGGAAGTGCGTATAGGCGATAACCTGAACCCCGATGATATTAATATATACCGGCAGCTTGCCGGCGGTGTTACCGCTTCCCATATCTTACACGGATCGGCAAATACCATTGGCGGACAATCGCAGCTCATTAAGCTGCGCTGGGGTGCAGATGATGAGGGATTGAAGTTCAAAGGCGCGGATTCCTTCATCAAATTCGCGTTAGGTGAAAATGTAAAACGTACCACCTCACCTGCCAACAACCGTTTCCCCGATACCAGGATGGGTGTGGAACAGGTGCTCACAGACGCCTTTCAACGGGCAGTGGATTATGAGAGCGCATTGAAAAAGGCCTCCGTAAGTACAGGAAAAAAGAAACAGGCCGCAAATTCATTTGCAACGGTAAGGAGAGACCTTGAGCTGGACGCGCTGGTAGAGATCATGCATCAAAAAAGATTCATTACCTGCCACTCCTATGTGCAGAGTGAAATAACCTATACGATGCGGGTTGCCGAAAAATTCGGCTTCCGGATCAATACCTTCACGCATATACTGGAAGGGTATAAGGTAGCCGATAAGATGAAGGCGCATGGCGCCAATGTGTCAACCTTTTCAGACTGGTTTGGCTACAAGGTGGAGGTAACCGACGCCATTGCCTATAACGCGGCTGTTATGCAAAAAATGGGTTTAAATGTATGTATCAATTCAGATGACGCTGAAATGGCCCGCCGCCTGAACCAGGAAGCCGCCAAAACGGTAAAATATGGTGGTGTACCGGAAATGGAAGCCTGGAAAATGGTAACCATTAACCCTGCCAAAGCCCTTCATGTTGATGATCGTACGGGAAGCATTAAAGCGGGTAAGGATGCCGACCTGGTATTATGGAGCGATAACCCCCTGAGCATTTATGCCAGGCCGGAGAAAACAATAGTAGATGGCATTGTGTATTTTGACCTGCAGCGCGACAGGCAACTGCGCAGCACCATTTCGGCTGAGCGTAACCGTATCATTCAAAAGATGGTGGCAGAAAAGAAATCGGGATCACCGGTAGCCGCGTTTGCACCCGGTACGTATATCACTTTAAGCTGCACTGAAGATCACGGGCGCGATGATAATAGCATCCTGCAGTAGTACAGGTTCCTTGCTTCATTTAAAAAAAATCAGGTATGAAAAAAATAGTTTTCCTGGCAGCCATACTCTCTTTCACCTTTACCGCCCGCTCGCAGGATAATGTATATCCCGCGAAAGCACAAAAAGGATTATTGTTCATTACTAACGGTACCGTACACGTGGGAAACGGCCGGGTACTTGAAAATGCCACTATAGAAGTGAATGATGGAAAGATCGTTCGGGTGGGAACCGGTATTGCTGTACCGCAGGACGATGTAAAAGTAGTAGATGCAAAAGGCAAACAGGTGTACCCGGGGCTTATTCTTCCGCAGAGCGACCTGGGGCTGAAAGAAATTGCCGGCAGCGTGCGTGGCTCCAACGATTACCGTGAGCTGGGCGATATCAATCCAAACGTGCGTGCCATTGTGGCCTATAATGCGGCTTCAACAATGATCAATGTATTAAAAGCCAATGGTATTTTACTGGCCGGTATTGTGCCGCAGGGCGGAACCATCAGCGGCACTTCTTCGGTGGTACAGTTAGATGCATGGAACTGGGAAGATGCCGCGTATGCTACGGATAATGGTATTCATCTTAACCTTCCTTCTTTTTCTACGGCAACTGCAGCTAAACCGGAAGAGGTAATCCGGCAGGCGCTGGAAAAAACAGAAGAGATCAAAAAATTTTTCAGGGAAGCGCAGGCCTACCTGCAGGAAAACACGCATGCTTCCACCAACCTTAAGCTGGAAGCGGTAAAGGGACTTTTTAATAAAAGCCGGAAGCTGTTTGTGCATGCCGGGCAGGTAAAGCAAATGCTGCTGGCCATTGATTTTGTAAAAGCGTTCGGGTTCGATGTGGTGATTGTGGGCGGCGAAGCAAGCTGGCAAATTGCCCCGTTGCTGAAAGAAAATAATATAGCGGTTATATTAAACGCAGAGCACCACCTGCCGGCCACGGAAGACGAAGATTATGACCAGCCTTTTAAAACGCCGGCTATATTACAAAAAGCAGGGGTATTGTTTGCCCTGAATGACGATGCCGGCATTGCCCGGTACCGCAACCTGGCTTTTAACGCGGGAACGGCTGCAGCCTATGGGTTGAGCAAAGAAGAAGCATTGAGCGCCATTACCTTAAACGCAGCCCGCATTTTGGGCATTGATAACAAAACCGGCTCTATTGAAGCAGGAAAAGATGCCAATATTATAATAAGCGAAGGCGATATATTAGATATGCGCACCAGCATTATAACCCATGCTTTTATACAGGGGCGGCAGGCAGATCTTGCCAGCAAACAAACACAGTTGTATGAGCGCTATATACAAAAATATGGATTGAACTAAGGTCAGGCACATGGGGTGCATTTAAAATTGTCGCACCGCTTTGCTTCGTGTGGGCGGTGGAGACACCGCCCACGGCAGGCCGCCCCGGTTGGTGGGGACACCAACCGGCGACAATTTTAAATGCACCCGGCACATGCAGCTATTATGTTAAGCACCTTGTAAAAAAAAGTTGATCCGGCAGCCCCTGCATCCATTTTTGTATCTTGCTTCAGTCCGGTTACCGGAGCCTGTAGTTATTTCAACCCCTATGCGTAGCGTTAAGATCATATTATATTCTTTATTGACATTGCTGGTAATTTTGCTGCTGGTAATTTTTTTCTGTAACCGAACCATTACAAACGCGGCAAAAGGAAAGCTGTATTCCAATATTGAGGATATACCGTATAACAAAACAGGATTATTACCGGGCACATCCAAGTACCTGGTGGCGGGTTTTTTAAATCCTTATTATACCTACCGCATGGAAGCAGCGGTGCGGCTGCTAAAGGCGGGTAAGATCACTTATATTATTATCAGCGGCGATAACAGCAGCATTTATTATAACGAGCCCGCAATGATGCGGGCAGATTTGCTGAAAGCGGGAATTGATTCCGCCTGTATTTATTCCGACTATGCCGGGTTCAGAACCTTTGATTCCATGGTTCGGCTTAAAGCCATTTTCGGGCAGGATTCCGTAACCGTAATTTCACAGCCTTTTCAAAACGAAAGAGCCATTTATATTGCTTCGCGGGAAGGCATTGCGGCCATAGGTTTTAATGCAAGAGATGTGGATGCACGCGGCGGCTTTAAAGTGCAGTTCCGCGAAAAATTAGCCAGGGTAAAAGTATTTCTTGATTATTTAACGGGTGCGGAGCCAAAATTTCTCGGCGAAAAAATAAATATTCCCTGAAGCTGCAGTCCGTTTAACCCTATTTATCCAGGCAGCTTCGGCAGAGTTCACAGTCTTCTATGCTCAGTATAACCACAAAGCCCGGGAAGAAGGTGCAAAGCGCACCAAACTTTTTGCCCCTTAAGAGTATTCCTCTATACACAGGATATCTTCTTTGCGAA
>CAYVEI010000243.1:0-5538 GCA_964450515.1 uncultured Terrimonas sp.
GATAAAGCAGGTGATTATTATTATGTATTCCACACGCATTTTTCCAATGAAAAAGTAGCTCCGAGAAAAACAGCGATGATAAAAATAAGGTTTACCGATAATGGGAATAGCAAAAGCATGAAAACCGGTACTTCAAGTTTTAAATATTTGAAATACGGAAGATAATGCTATTGTCAACAGAGTTATGACGCATTATATTAGTTATAGTTTATGGTTTGTGATTTGTGATTTGTGGTTTATGGTTGCATTTGGCTTCGGATTTGAAATTTGTCATTTGAATTTTATTTGGTTCTTGTGATTTGGTTTTTGATGCTTTGTATTCCATCGGATTTCGGTTTTCCGGCTTCGGGTTTAATTTTATCTGTCATTGGCGCACAGCAAGCCTCTGTATTCCCCTGATTTATTCGGATTGTGCTTATTTCCCCGATTTATCAGGAAATGCCGGTATAGGCGGCACGCCTTTAGGCCCCGGCTCCTGCAGCTTTTTCTGCAATTCTTCAATCGCTCTTTGAAGCTGCACATCGTTACCAAGCCATTCCTGGTGCGGGTCGTTGATAACTTCAATATCAGGATGAACACCTTCGCCTTCAATAATAAATCTGGAGCCATCCGCCGCGAAGTGTGCGAACTCGGGCTTGCGCATATCAGCCCCGTCAATAAAGGGCAGTGATCCCCGTATCCCTACAACGCCACCCCATGTACGCTGGCCGAGGAGAGGACCTATTTTATAAAATTGAAACTGGTAAGGAAACAAATCGCCATCAGACGCCGAATACTGGTCAATCAAACAAATTTTGGGGCCTACCTGTGCGTCGGGCTTTATACCGGCTATTTTATTGTTTCGCATCATGGTGCCCAATCCCGGTACCCGGCGCAGCCGTTCAATGATCATGGGTGATACATTGCCTCCGCCATTACCCCGGTCGTCAATGATCAAAGCCTCTTTGTCTAACTGCGGGTAAAAATATCGGGCAAACTGGTTCAATCCTTCCGGCCCCATATCCGGTATATGCAGGTAACCTATTTTGCCGCCAGAAGCTTTGGTTACCTTAGCAATATTTTGCTGTACCCATTCATGATAATACAGGTTCGATTCATCGTCAATGGGTTGTACGAACACTTTACGGCTACCCGTAACCGAAGCTTTGCTGTTTATCCGTAGTTCAACCGTTTGCCCCGCCTTTCCGATAAGCGCCTGGTAAATATTGCTGAGCCTGCTCACATCTTTTCCATTGATAGAAATAATGTAGTCGCCTTTGTTTGCGTTTACTCCCGGTTGGCGCAGGGGCGATACCAGGGTTTTATCCCAGCTTTCACCATACAGCAGGGAATCAATTTTATAATAGCCGCTCTTATCCCTGCTGAATCTTGCACCCAGGAGCCCCATTTTTATACGCTCCACCTCCGGCCGGTCGCCGCTGTTTACATAAGCATGCCCGATGCTCAGCTCGCCGATCATTTCACCAATAATATAGGTAAGGTCATTGCGGTGATTTACATAAGGAAGCAACACTTCATACTTATCGTGCATCGCTTTCCAGTTCAGACCATGCATGTTGGGGTCGTAAAAGTAATCGCGCATTTGCCGCCAGCTTTCATCAAAAATCTGTTTCCACTCTGCGTGCAGATCGGTGTTTATTTTCAGCGCTGCAAGGTCCAGTTTGTTTTTTGCTTCTATTTTTATCCTGCTTAGATCTTCTATAAAATAGTCGTCTCCTTTTTTAAGAATAATTTTCTTCCGGTCATTGCTAATGGAATAGCCATTCATATTCCCGATTTCAGTTTCCTTTTTATCTTTAAGATCAAAGAATTTTAAAGACCCCGGTGTGCGAAAAGCAGCAGCCATATAATACAGCCCCTCATTGGTGGCAGTAAGGTTATAATAGTTACCCGGTGTTACCGGCAAGCTTTCAATACGATCGGTTATTCCTGTTTCGTCTATTTTTACTTTTGGAAGCGTATCGGTTTGCACTTCCGCTTTCTTCGCTGCTTTGTCCTTATCTTTTTTTGAAATATTTTTTCCTGCGTTTGATGTGTCTTCCTTTATGGTTACTTCGTCGTTCTCAATCTGGAAGGGTGATGTAGTGCCTGCTGACAATCTAACCATATAAGGCTTGCTCATGTCTACATAAGCATGGTTCCATTCGGTATTGCTGTATACCGGATTAAAATCGCGTTCCGATACAAAATACAACAGTTTTCCATTGGGGCTGAAAGCAGCCCTGCCGCTATTATACCAGTCGTCGGTAACGGCAATGTTTTGTTTGCTTTCGATATTATACAGTTTGATCACATCAAACCGCCGTGCTTTCCCGGGTTCGGTATAAGCGATCCATTTGCTGTCGGGCGCCCAGGTATACTCGCTTATCTCCCTGTTGTCTGAATGCGCGATGATTGTTTTGGCGCCGGTAGTTACATCTATATAATACAGATCCTGACCACGGTCGGCAAGCAATAGCAGTTTACTGTTAGGACTCCATACCGGGTAAAATTTATAGCTGCTGCTTCCTTTGGTCAACTGGCGGGCACTATCCGTTCCATCCTGCTTTTGGATGTACAGTTCATCTTCTCCTGTTTTATCGCTTATAAAGCTTATCCATTTACCATCGGGGCTCCAGTCAACATTCCGGTCGTTCGCTCCGCTGCTATGGGTAAGGTTGCGCGTAACGCCATTTTTTTCCGGCACGGTAAATACATCGCCTCTGCCGCTGAATACTGCCCTTTTGCCATCGGGCGATAAGCTGTAGCTGTTCATGAATTTTGAAGCATCTACCTGTTTATTGCGGCTCCACGACAGGTCTTCGGCTAATGTAATATCCAGCTTTTCCGTTTTGCCATTGTTCAGGTCATAGAGATAAATATATCCGCCATTTTCAAATGCGATAGCGTCACTGCCCAATGAAGGAAACTTACAATCGTATTCGGTGAAGCTGGTGATCTTCTTCGTTTGTTTGGTTTGCGTATCGTATTCAAACAGGTTCATCGTACGGTCGCGGTCGCTGAAAAAATATATCCTGCTTTTGTAATACATCGGGAAAATATCCTGAGCCGGATTGTTGGTTATATTTTCCGTTGCCGCTGTTTTGGTATCGTATATCCATATATCATCTGCCATTCCGCCCTTATAATATTTCCAGGTCCTGAATTCACGGAATACCCTGTTCATGGCAAGTTTACTGCCATCTTCATTGTACGAGCACCAGCCTGCCACGGAAAAAGGAAGCGCTTCGCTCAAATCACCCGACAGGGGAGCCTTATGCAATTGACCTTTAAACGGGTTGAAAGAAGTGCCGCGGCTGCGGTAAATAACGGATTTGTCATCCGGCGTCCAGCCCATTACAATATTGTTGGGACCCATCCGGTCGGCAATATCATCACGGTTAAGCGTAGCCGTATAGGTAATGCGCCTGGGCTCGCCGCCCGCGGCGGGAATAACAAACACTTCGGTATTGCCATCATATTGACCGGTGAAAGCAATTTGTTTACCATCATGACTAAAACGGGGAAAAGTTTCATACCCCGGGTGACTGGTGATCTTTCTTGCCGTGCCGCCACTACGGGCAACTGTATACAAATCACCTGCATAGGAAAATACTACCTGGTTTCCGTTTACAGAAGGAAAACGCAGTAGCCGGGCTTCCTGTGCGTATAAAAAATTACAAACAACAAACAGGCATGATGTGATCAACAGGATTTTTCTCATAATATGCGATTGATATTATGAAAGTAAGCAATAATGCTTATTTCTTCCTGTCGCTTACCACAAGATTATACCTGATGTAGAACTGGAAGGCCTGGTTGCGTGCCTGTGTGGGAGGCAATATATTATTAACGCGCAGGTCAACAAAATTGTTCAATGCCTGGTT
Organism: uncultured Terrimonas sp.; assembly: GCA_964450515.1. GTDB lineage: Bacteria > Bacteroidota > Bacteroidia > Chitinophagales > Chitinophagaceae > Agriterribacter. The sequence goes on from CAYVEI010000243.1 coordinate 3,867, forward strand.
GTAGCGGAAGCCGAACATAAAGCGGTCATAATAATAATTGGCGTCAAAGAGGTAACGCCATTCGGACCCGTTGATCTTTGACGATAAAGAATCATCCTTTAGCCTGATGGTTTCTGAACGCAGTAAAGTATTATTGAAAGCGCGTTGTTCCACGTTTGCCAATGCACTGTTGAATGACGAGAATTGCAACCCGCTGCCTACATAAAAATTCCTGACCGGACTGTAATAAAAGCTGACCGGCATATTAAAATAATACAATTTACGCAGGTAAATATTTTCTGTATAACCTGCATTAGCAGAGGGAACAATGAATGCTTTGTGCGATAACAGCAGCGAAGGTGTTGCCTGCGGCGCATTGAACTGAAATTCGCTTAACAGGTATACCCTGTTCGTTACATGCAACTGCAGGTAAGGCGAAGGAATATAATCTGTGATGATATTTTTGCCCGCGGCCGAATTGTAATTATACGTTTGCTGGGAAGCAACAGCAATATTCTGGTAAGGTGCTATGCCTGCTGCAAACCAGCGGTCAGAAGTTTCGCCCCAAAAGGAATGATGCGTTCTGTAAGATTTGGCCAATTCTTTTTCTTCTTTTCTTTCCTGTCGTTTCATTTCACGCAGCACGGTCTTTCTTTTGGCGCTCACATCGGGCAAGGTGGAAACGTAGGCAGGAACAGTTAATATCCGTTCTTCATTGCCGCGTACAGGTTTAATAATATTTTTTCGGCTGCTGTAGCCGGCATTTTCTGTATAAACTGAAGCATATCCCGTTCCTGTGGATAATCCTTCAGCAATATTGCTTTTGTTAGTATTAACGATAGCTGCAGGAGGGCCGTTGCCTGCTTCAACTTTATGATCAGGAACTGCCAGTATTTTTTGCGGATTGTTTTTGAAAGCAGGAAGCGGGATAAGCTGTGTTATCCTGCCTGACTCATTATCCTGCTTTGAGCCCGCATCAATCCCTGTTTTATTGTCATTTAATACTGCTCCGGCTGTTTCGGTAATATTTTTTTCATTTGTTCCGTCCGGACTTGGTTGCAAAGCAGCGCTATGATCAATAGTATTTGCAGATGCTGATGGAGTAAGTTCAGTATTTTCCAGGTTGTCAGCCACTACGCTTTGATCATCACCTGCCGTTGTATTGACAACCATCCATATCCCCGCAGAGATGATAATAATGATGCTGCCTAACCACCACCATTTACCGCCACCTCCCTTCTCACCTTTTCCGGGCAGGGGCATCTCCCGGTCAAGCCTTGCCTTCATTTGCTGCCATGCCATCTCCTGTCCGGGCAAGGGCAAATGTTGCAACTTTTCGGCAATTCGTTTTTCGTATGGTAGTTTCCCGTTCAATATACTGCGTCTAAGGTTTTTAATAATTTTCGCATCAGGCGTCTTGCTTCGCTCAGGTGCCATTTGCTGGTACCTTCGCTAATGCCCATGATTATGCCTACCTCTTTATGTGTAAAACCTTCTATTATATATAAATTAAAAACGGTTTGGGTGGCCGGCGGCAGCTTCCTTACCAGGTGAAGCAGTTCCTGCGTGTTTAACTTATTAACCGCTTCGCTGTCAACATAGGGTTCCGTAGCCTGGTCTATTTCCACCTGCCTGCTATGTTTCACATTTTGCCTTATAAAATCTATCGCGCTATAGATCATAATGCTTCTTA
>CAYVEI010000244.1:0-5519 GCA_964450515.1 uncultured Terrimonas sp.
GTGCTTTGTATTTCATTTACCTGATAAGCAGCAATGTACCCTTCTTTTCAATTATCCTGCCCAAATAATCCGTACCGCGCGCCATCCACACAAAGGTATCACTGGCCTGTTCTTTTCCCTTAAAAGTGCCATCCCATCCTACCTCCGAAGTACCGGAAGAAAACATGAGCTGGCCCCAGCGGTTGAATATCTTAATATAATCAAACTGCTTTATGCCAACAGGTATGGCCCGGAAAACATCATTCAGCCCATCATTATTAGGCGTAAAAGCATCTGCAACAAATATATCAGGTGCTGTTCTGAATACGCTTACATGCATCGTGTCGTAAGCAAAACAGCCTTCAGGCGTACTTACTTTAACCGAATAGGTGATCTTGTCGCTTACTTCCGAAACAAAATTAGCGATGGGATCAGCGATATCCGTATTATTCAGATAGCTGGCCGGCGACCATTTGTATATTTCTGCGCCTGTGGCCTGCAGTTGCAGGGGCTGCCCCACCACTACAACGGTATCGTTCCCGGCAAATGCAGGAACAGGTGGTATAACCGTTATCACTACATCCCTCAGCGTGGGTTTAGGACAACCTAAGGTATCGGTTACGCTTACAGTATAGGTTGTGGTTACCGGTGGCGAAACAAAAGGATCGGGCACATTAAAATTACTTACCGACAGCGCCGGCGACCAGCGGTAAAACGCCCCCCCCTCCGCAAACAATTGTATCCGGTTGCCATAACAAATAGAAGAATCATTGATGAGGGTAACCTGCGGATAAGGCACGGTGGTAACCCTTACATTATCCGTAGCGGAACATTTACCAATATGGGCAGTAACATTGTAAACGGTATTTACCTCAACAGGTGTGGCCACCGGTTGCTTTTTATTGGGATCATCCAGGGTTTCGGCAGGCGCCCAGGTATAGGATAATCCGTCGCTGAATGGATTGAGCTGTACCCCGTCGGTTAAGCATATAGTGGTATCGGCGCCCGCATTGAGCGTAACAAAACTTACCACTTTTACCCGAACCGTATCGGTGGAAGTGCAACCCGGAACGGTAGTGAGGCTTACCGTATACGTGGTGGTAACATCCGGGCTCAGTATTGCCGTTGCGCCTGCCGGGCGTATGTTAATATCCGGCGCCCAGGTGTAGGTTCCGGGAGGGCCTGTGGCGGAAACAGCAATAGTATCAATATTACACATTAAGGTATCATGCGGCACGCTTAAAAGGGGCTTATCTCTTACCACAAGATCGGTTCTCACCGTGCTCATGCACCCTTTACTGCTACTAACGGTAAGGGCTACCGTGTAAGTGCCCGACTCCGTAAACGTAAATTGCGGCCGTTTAATCCGCGAGGTATCTGTTGAAGAAGAAGGTACGCCAAAGTCCCATTGCCAGGCGTTTACCTCCCCGTAAACTGCTTTTGTGGTGTCGGTGAACCGGATAGGCACATCTTTACAGCCTTCGCTGATGGTAAATCCGGGGAAAAAGCCCGGGTATACTTTAACGATGCTAAATGCAGAGTCTGAACAATTATCATTCCGGTTGGTAACAAGCATAACCCTGTATGTGCCCGTGTCGGGAAAAGTAAAAGACGGTCGGGCAAGGGTTGAGGTATCGTCTGTTCTCCCGGGTACGCCAAAATCCCAGAAATGGGTTTTAATTAAAGAACTGGTACTCCTGTTCCGGAAATCAACGGTAAAGCTATCGCAGCTTATGTATTCGGGTTCAAGCGATGCCGCTGCCATAGAACAGGAAGCTACTTTGATCTGTATATCTTTCCGGTGTACATTAAACAATACGCCCCGCCGGTATTCGCTTACACATACGGTTATTACGTACACGCCCGATGCGGGGGCTATGCCCGATACAAGACCTGTTTTGGTATTCAATGTTACATTAGCCCCCATCGGAGACGACGCGCCGAATCCAAAAGCATAGGGAACGGGGGAATAAGGAGGCGGGGCTGCGGTGCTGGGCTGCGGATCTCTTGAAGACCCCCCTCCGTAGGCCGCACAAAAGCTGTACGATAAAGAATCGTTGTCCCTATCGGCTGCCCCGAAATCGTAGGTAAAAAAATTATCCTCGCAAACGATAACCGTATCCCTGGTAGCAAAAGCAGGGCTGCTGTTTTTAGGCCCATCGTCGAGCACAAGCGTGCCCGGTATATCGGCTGTATACGTTGCGCCAACCTGCCCGGAAGCAGCTACATTCGACATGTTTTCGATACGGCAGCATCTTTGAAAAGAAATCGTATAACCGTAAGGCGATGCAGGCAATATAACCGTAAAGATGTAAACGCCTACTTCATAGCATACCGCAGGCGGATTATCAATGCACTCACCCGGGCTGCCTAACCGCAGCACATCCCTCCTGGTCATGCTAATATCATAATTCCTTAAAAAGGATGAACCGGACGCGTTTTTCTGATAAACACTAATCGGTGCAACGGGGTCTAACTGGGCACCGGTAGAGAAGCAATCGCGGTATAATTTAAGGGTAACCTGGTAGGTAAGGTCGGAGCCGGATGAGCCTGTATAAATATAGGAAAGCTCGCCTCCCGTAATATGCCTTGCTTTAAGCGCAGCACAAAACCCCAGACAAATAATAGTTGCAAAAAAATATTTCATTACCTCAGGCATCACATACGTAATTAAGGAACTTCATAACGGTGTCATTGGCCTGGTCTTTCTGTTCCCACATCCCCATGTGAGCTGTATCAGGGAGGATATTAATAAGCGCTTTAACAGGAAGATGGCACTGTTTAAGGCTATCTTCTAAAGATACGCTTTTATCTTCCTCTCCTATAATAAATAAAACAGGGATTGCAAGTTTTTTTAAGGTTTCTGTTCTGTCAGGCCTTTCTATCATGGCTTCGTAATACTGTACGAGCGCGGCAGCCGTAAAGTTGCCTGTACCACGCATAAGCGCTTCAATTTGTTTGGGATGCTGCCGGGTAAATGTGCCGCCAAACAAATTAGGAATAGATTGTTTTAAAAATTCCTGAGCCCCATACCGTTGTATAAATGCTATTCCTTTTCGCCGGGTTGCTTTCTTCTCTTCACTGTCGGCGAAGGCAGTAGAATGAATAAGCCCCAGCGCATTTAAACGTTCGGGGTAGTGTTGTGCGAAGGCTAAGGCCACGTAACCCCCCATGCTATGGCCGATAAGGGTACACTGCTTAATATTTTCCCTGTTGAGCACCTGTTTTATGCTATCTGCATACCTTTCAATTACAGAAGCGGTATGCCCGGAAGGAACGGAAAGTAAATCTGATTTGCCGCTTCCCGGAAGATCAGGGATGATGAGGTAAAAATGATCTCTTAAAAATGCACGCTGGTAATGCCATACCCTGCCATCTTCCCCGAATCCGTGAACAAGCATTACCGGCGAACCGTTGCCTTCTGTTTCATAATAAACACGGCTATCATTATATAGGAGTAATTTTTCCTGCATTTTCTGATCGTTTAAACTGCCTCCAGCTACGCCAGCCTAATAAAATAATTAAAGGAACCAAATCCTTGTTCAGTTCCTGGGGTAACAGCACCCAAAAAGCTAACAGTAAAGCATACACTAAAACAGAGAGCGCCCAGTACTGATGTATCAATTTTCTTTTGCTGTTCAGTAAAAATACCGCAACGGCATGAAAAGGTAATGCCCATAACAGGTTGTAATTGTTGCGGCACAGCGCATGGTCGGTACCCAGCCACATACCCACAAGCAAAATGCCCAGTAAGCCGGTACATAAAAAAAGTAAACGGTCCAGGAAGCCCAGCATGTTTTTGCTCCACTGCCGGCGAATTACCCTTAGCGCTATAAACACCAGCAGCACTGCTGCAAAGGCAATGAAAGGTGTAAAAAAAGATTTTGGCGATGCGGCTGCAGATGGCGCAGTGTAAACAGGATGCCTTTCCCCAACCAAAGGTTTATTGCCGGTAGTGGCGCTATCGAAACCTTTGAAAAGATAATCCGGCAAAAACATGGTTTGTTCATTTTGGGCCGGCCTGTCGAGCCCCCTGCCTAATAGAATATCTATTCCGAGCTTGCTCCAGTACATCCCGCTCCTGTTCAGACTGTTATGAATAAGATCGCGAAATGAAATGCCCGGGTAGGGTAAGATGTTTTTTATAACAACTGCATCCGTGGTATTGTTTTTTACCATATCACGGATACGCGTAGCGCAGTTGTCGAACAGGAAATCATATTTATAGAACCTGTTGTTCCCTGTAGCGTTCAGTTGCAGAGCCGTGTTCAGCTTTATCTTTTCTTCTGCGCTCAGGTTCAGCTCCTGTTCAATGATGCTCCTTTGTTCCAACTGGTAGCCGTAAATAAAATCAGGATAGGCTTCTACCGAAAGATAATACAGCAGTTTGCCCCGTATGAACTTTGGATAAAAGTCGGGGTTGAAATCAAAAGTGCCGTAATTGTATACCTTATCGGTAAATGTGGCGCTATCGGTAACCCGCAAAGCGCTATGCCCGAAAGTGGAGTACAATTCCTCACCGGGGCTGCAGGTAAGCAGCGTAATGCGTAAACGCGATGAATCTGTTTGGGAATAAGCGGTAGCAAAAGCCAAAAAGGCAATGAAGAAAAAGGGAAGTATTTTTTTCACGAATCAATTTTCCGACAAGTTCGGGAATAAAGCGGGAAATGCGATATAAAAGCACCAATAACCCAATTACAAGAACCAAACTTGCCTACCGGCAGGCAGGCCTGTCCGCCGTGGCGGATAAATCTCAATCCGAAGCCGGAGGCCCGAAATCCGAAGAAATACAACCATAAACTATAAACCACAAACTTTCCTCACGTATCCTTCTGTATAAACGCGTCAAAACTATTTATGCCGATCATCTTTTCGGTGATAAACCCTTCGGCATAAGGCACACCGATCATCTTGCCAAACATGGCATGCCTTCCTATAATGGAGTTTAAAAAACCGGGAGTGGAGATATAGGTTTGCGGTTCCTCATGGTTGTATTCCTCAGAATGAAATTGCGATGAATACGCTTTTACAGCTTCTATTTTTTTTTCAAATACCGGGCTGATATCATACACAAAGCCGGGCTCATAATACCTGTCCTGTATGTAATGAAAAATATACTTTGGCCGCCAGTGCGCTTGTGGCGTACCGTTATCATCAAGCGTTTCAATTTTTCGCAAACCGCTTAAAAAGCAGGCGTCTTTGATCAGGTAACCCGCTCTTCCGTGATCGGGGTGGCGGTCATCCAACGCGTTGGACAAAACAATTTCGGGCTGGTATTTGCGTATAGCCCTAATAAGCAGGCGCTGGTGGTCTTCATCATTTTTAAAAAAACCATCGGCCATGCCTAAGTTTTCACGTACATCCAATTGCATGACGGCAGCAGCAGCGGCGGATTCCTTTGCCCGCAATGCTGCGCTGCCCCTTGTACCCAGTTCGCCGCGGGTAAGATCAATTACACCTGTTTTTTTGTTTCGCAGCTTTTCCATCAGTAAAGTGCCTGCACAGCCCAGTTCTGCATCATCAGGATGTACGGCAACAGC
>CAYVEI010000245.1:0-3433 GCA_964450515.1 uncultured Terrimonas sp.
CTGTAAAGGCAACATTCCGGTAAAGCATTATAGGTTTTATCTGTGGCTTTTTTTAATTCCGTATCATGGCCAGTGGCGGCTATCCGCGCATGTATATTGTTAAGGCTCACGGCCGATGGTTGATAAGTAAGCGTAAGCATTTGCGTGTTAGCATTCCATTTGGCAGATTGCACGCCTTTAATACCCGCTGCTTTTTCTATCCGCTGCTTACACATGCTGCAGGCTCCGGATACTTTAAAAGCGGTGGTTTCAGGACTGCCATTATTTTGGGCGGCAGCCGTAAAAACAAGGAACAGGGAAAGTACAGCGATAGCTGTATGCTGAAAAACTTTTATCATAAATGTGCATTTTGATTAAAAAAACAGGGAACGGTGCTTCTGTTTTTTTAAATCAAATTCTAAACACACTATGGAGGAGAAATAAAGGTGGCCTGTGCTGCAGTGTTTGTACCGCAGGAGAAATAGAAAGACGTTGAGAAAACACAGCCGGTCCGGAACAGGAAAGCGGACTAACCGGTATAGTTGCCGCATTGGCTTTAAATGCTTTTACAGCCAGCTCAGCGCCGGCGTAATCCTTATCTTCCGAAAAGGAAACAGCTTTGTATTCGCAACAGGGCTTTTCGCCCATGCTGTGCCTGCTGCCGCAGCCATCATCCTTAACCGGCGTCCATTCAATATTCTTAAACTTACCGCAGCAATAATGCAACTGAAAGGTAACTCCCGAACTGGAAGCCCCGTACAGCATGATCAGCGCTATGACAAGAATTTTTTTCATTTGTAACTGCAAAAGTAAAAAAAGAACGGCTTATTCACACATATATTGTTGACATCCCGGTGGCTTTGCATAATAACACATTAAGCAATTGTGATATCCTTATCCAGGTACACATCCTGTATGGATCATTTTTTTATCAATGGTAGTACAGGCATGATCTAAATAACAGGCGGCTTTATCGCCTAACAATTTGATGATATTACGATGTTGCATGGCTTTATTTTTGAAAAGTGTAAACGATCATACGCTTGCATATAACTATTTTACAGGACCCGGCTTTTCAATCTGCTTCATAAGGCTGTTGTCCCATTCCCCTTCTACTTTTATCTGGGCAATGGCTCCAAAAGCAAAAGCTTCTATCAGGTTATGATTTAAATATACATAGGTGCCGGGCTCGCGGAACTTATATAAAGCGGCTGCGGCAGAACCGCCGGGTATGGCCCATGTTTCCAGGTCGGTATAGGGCTGGTTATTGAATTTACCTCCGGGCCAATACAGATCCGCATGACCGCCAATGAGGTGAATACGGGTATCGCGGTTGGCTTGTGAAGTAATGAATAAAACCTTTTCTCCTACTTTAGCGGTGAGCGATTTCCTCCCGATCAGCGCGGTTTTATGGCCATTAAAAACAATATGGGTAGGGATAAGCGTTTTGATCGCCCCTTCCATTTCCTGCATGCTCTGCTGGGGCGTGGCAATATTTTTATATTTCCCATCGGCATCTTTGGGTAAGTAAAAATCCTGTTCTCCAATATAAAAGGCCTTATCATAAGTAACAGGGTTGCCCTTTTCATCTTTCAGTCCTTCACGGGGCAGCACCATAATAACGCCGTTCATACCCGAAACCACGTGCATGGGTACCATCATTCCACCCGGTGCGCAATGGTACACAAAAACACCCGGCCGGGTAGCCCTGAACCTGAATTTTACCTGCTGTCCGGGGTTGACCATGGAGATATCACCTCCGCCCATTTCGCCCGTTGCCGCGTGAAAATCTATATTATGGATCTGGGTATTGGTGGCAGGATTTTTAAGCGTTAGCTCTACAAAATCATCCTGGTGCACCACGATCATTGGACCGGGTACTGAACCATTGAACGTCATTGCCCAAACAGAGTCGCCGGGTGCTATTTCTATTTTCTTTTCGGCTATGGTTAAAGTTACCTCAACGATCTTTGGACCGCCAACAGCTACCTGGTCGTGCTTCGGCAAAAGTGGTGGAGCAACCATTTCCTGGGTAACCCTTTCTAAGTTATCGCCCTCACCTTCATAGGTTTTATCCATTACACCGGCAGCACCTCCCTGCTTACATGCGGCAAATAAAACTACTAAAACAATAGCCATAAAGGATTGCAAAAGGACGTTAACAACAGGTACCACTTGTTTAACTGCATCTTTTTTCATCGTTCGTATATTTTAAATGATTGTTCAATTCAGGTTTTCAGCTTTATAACCCGCTCTTTCCACCGCTTTTATTACGTCCCTTTCATCCGCATTGCCAGCAGTAACCGTTAATATTTTTTTTGGATCTGCGGTATCCACCTTCCAGTTAGCTTCACCAAAAGCTTCGTTCAGTGAAGGGGTTACCTTTTCCACGCATCCGCTGCAATTGATATTTGTTTTCAGTTGTATCGTTTTCATGATCTTCTGTTATGTTATACTTTATTGATGCATAGCATCAAACCATTTATAATTTTAACCATTTCAATCTTAAGCTGTTTGCTACTACACTTACGGAACTTAGTGCCATTGCCGCTCCTGCAATCATCGGGTTTAAGAGGTATCCATTAAGGGGATATAAAATACCTGCAGCTATGGGTATACCTATAAAGTTATAAATAAATGCCCAGAACAGGTTTTGTTTAATGGTGGCAACGGTATGTTTTGATAGCCGGATGGCTTTGGGAATTTTAGAAAGATCGGACGAAATGATGGTCATTTTAGCCACATCCATAGCAATATCGCTGCCTTTACCCATAGCAATGCTTACATCCGCCTGTGCCAGCGCAGTACTGTCGTTAATGCCATCGCCCACCATAGCCACTGTTTTACCCTGCTGCTGCAGGGCTTTTACAAACTCCGCCTTTTGCTCCGGTAATACTTCTGCTTTAAAGTGCGTTATTCCCACCTGGCTGGCAATAGCTTTTGCCGTAGCGGCATTATCGCCTGTAAGCATATACACGGTTATTCCGGCATCCTGCAATTGCTTTACAGCTTCCGCAGAAGAAGCTTTTATTGTATCTGCTATGGCTACTGCCGCCAGCGCCTGCTTTTCATTTGCAAAGTAGATCACCGTTTTAGCTTCTGCCAGCCATTTTACCGCGGCATGCTGCAACTGATCGGCAACTGTTATATTATTTTTTTGCAGCAATGGCAGGTTGCCCACGTACCAGGCGTGACCATTTACCTGCGCTTTTGCGCCAAAGCCCGTTAAACTTTCAAAATGCTGCACAGGTAAATCCTGCACCGTACTAAAATGTTTTACTACCGCTTCAGCCAGGGGATGTTCAGACTGCTTTTCAACAGACAGGAGCACAGGAAGATCCCTGGCATCATTGTTCAGCCAAACAACGTCTGTAACCACCGGTCTTCCTTCCGTTATGGTTCCGGTTTTGTCGAGTATAACAGCATTTGTTCTTTTTGCCAGCTCCAGGCTTTC
>CAYVEI010000245.1:3533-5507 GCA_964450515.1 uncultured Terrimonas sp.
GGCGCTTTACTGCCCTGGGCTTCCTGCACCATTTTAATAATATGTGCCAGCATGGTATCGCCGCCTACTTTGCCGGCAATAAACCGGAAACTTCCTTTTTGATTAATGGTTCCGGCAAATACTTTTTCGCCCTTTATTTTTTCAACCGGCACAGGCTCGCCGCTGATCATGCTTTCATCCACAAAAGAATTGCCGGCGCTTACGGTTCCATCCACCGGTATTCTTTCGCCCGGTTTTACCAACAAGGTTGTACCCACTGTTACACCGGCAACAGGCATTTCCGCCTGGTGGCCGCTTTCATGTATAACGGTAACGGTTTCAGGTTGTAAGCCCATGAGCTTTTTGATGGCTGATGAAGTATTTCCTTTCGCTTTTTCTTCTAATAGTTTCCCCAGCAATATAAACGCGATAATTACCGCGGCGGCTTCAAAATACACATGCGCATGCAGCCCTTTGCTGTGCCAGTAGGCCGGAAATAACGTATTAAAAGCACTGAACAAATACGCTACCCCGGTGCTTAATGCTACCAGGGTGTCCATATTGGCCGATCGGTGCTTTGCCTGTTTCCAGGCGCCTGCGAAGAATTGTTTGCCAAAAACAAAAATAACGGGGGTGCTCAATACCCACATGATATAGTTGGCGTAAGGCAGGTTCATAAAGAACATACCTATTATTACAACAGGTATGGAAAGGGCTGCCGCCGCAATGGTTTTGGCCTTGAGTGCTTTGTATTGCTTTTGCTGCAGGTTTTCCAGTGCATCTTTCGCATCTTCACTTTCATCAATCACCAGGTCGTACCCTATGCCCTGCAGGGCTGCTTTTAACCGGGCAGGGCCGGTAACCGTTGGCATATATTCCACCAGCGCGCTTCCGTTGGCATAATTAACCGCCGCGTTTACAACGCCGGGCTGGCTTTGCAAAATGCTTTCAGAGCTTGCAGCACAGGAAGCGCAGCTCATATTAAGCACGGGGAAGGATTGCTTTATAGTGTCTACGCCATAGCCCAGGTTGCGAATGGCCTTAACCGCCTGCGGCAATATCTCCGCTGCATCAGCCGTATCAATAACCGCTCTTTTGTTGTTCAGTTCCACTTTATGCGCGGTAATACCTGCTATCTTACTTAATCCCTTATCAACGATCAATGCACAATGTTCACTTTCTACCCCCGACAAAGGCAAATGATATGTATGGTTCTTTATATCCATAAGTTTAATGATACAAAGTTCCGGACTATAGTATAGCTACTGTTACATTGTTATGGATAAATTGTACATTTAATTGCATTGCAGGTCATTTGTAAATGGCATCAATAGCCTTGCGGTGCGAAGCGCCCAATCGTTTGAATTGAGTGGGAGTCATGCCTGTTAACTTTTTGAACTGGTTGCTCAAATGCTGTGTGCTGCTGTAGCCCAGGTTGAAAGCGATCTGGCTTAAGGACAACTCGTTGTACATGAGCCATTCTTTTACTTTTTCTATTTTTTGCAAAATGAAGAACTGCTCAATGGTAATACCTTCCACTTCAGAGAATAATTTACTGAGCGCAGAGTAGTCTTTGAATATTTCTTTGCTGATGTATTTGCTCATGCTAAAATGCTCCTTCACATTTCCCCCCTGCACCTTGCTGATCAGCAGGTTCTTTATTTTTTCGATCAACTGCATTTTCTGGTCATCTAATAATTCAAACCCGTTTTTTTTCAGATCAGCAGAGAACTGTTCCAGTTTCTTTTTACCCGGTTCTTTTATTAAATCTACTTCCCCCAGGCGTATATAACGGGCCGGCAGGTTATTGTTATTTAGAATTTGCTCCACCGAACTGATACAGCGCGGACAAACCATATTCTTGATTATAAGTTTCATGGATTGTGTTTTTGTTTTTATACCATTTAGGCCAGGCAAATAATATCTGTATGTTATCGTGAGCGGTGAGAGGATAGAAGTGAAAGAAGTATCTCACTATTCACCATTCACTATTCA
>CAYVEI010000246.1:0-5501 GCA_964450515.1 uncultured Terrimonas sp.
ACCACTTCTTCCTTATCCCATTCTACCATTACTTTTTGCGAAATAATGGAATCTATGGCTTTACCGCAGTAATCGGGTTGTATAGGTAATTCACGGCTGAAACGGCGGTCAATCAGTACGCAGAGCTCTGCCTGGTGCGGCCGCCCGAAAGTAAGTAAAGCGTCTAACGCTGCCCGTATGGTTCTGCCTTTATGCAACACATCATCAATGAGCACTACTTTTTTATCTTCAATGGAAAAGGGGATATCCGTTTTATTGGCAGCATGCAGTTCGCTGCGCACATCATCGCGGTAAAAGGTAATATCCAGCTTGCCATATTTTAAATCTATGGCAGGATAGAGCTTCCGGATATGAGCGGCAATCCTGTCTGATAAAAAAACGCCGCGGGGCTGAATGCCGATCAATACGGTATCGGATAAATCGTTATGCCGCTCAATGATCTCATACGCCAGGCGCTGTATGGTAAGGTTCAACTGGTAAGGATCGAGAATGGTTTTCAATGCATGAATATTTTAACAGCGAATGTAATTTATTTTTCACCTAAAAAAGGGTATGCGTAATCTGCCGGCGGATTAAAGGTTTCCTTAATGGTTCTTGCGCTCAGCCAGCGATACAGGTTAAGCATGCTGCCGGCCTTGTCGTTGGTGCCGCTGCCCCTTGCGCCGCCAAAGGGCTGTTGTCCTACCACAGCGCCTGTAGGCTTATCATTAATGTAAAAGTTGCCTGCCGCATACCGCAATTTATCCGTGGCAAGTGCTACCGCGGCCCTGTCTTTGGCAATGATAGCGCCCGTTAATCCGTAAGGAGAAGTTTCATCAACCAGTTGCAGCGTTTCCTCAAACTTATTTGCGTTGTATATATAAATTGTCAGCACCGGACCAAAAATCTCTTCACACATGGTAACGTACCGGGGATCCTTTACTTCAATTACAGTGGGTTGAACAAAATAGCCCTTAGTTTTATCACATTTACCGCCTGCCAGTATTTCCGCTTTTTTGTCTTTTTTTGCGTTATCTATATAGGTTTTTATTTTATCGAAAGCTTTTTCATCAATCACCGCATTAATGAAATTGGAAAAATCTTCCACTGTTCCCATTTTAAAGCTTTTAACCCCGGCTGCCAGCTTCTTTTTTACTTCACCGGCAATATTGGCGGGTATATAAGCCCTTGAAGCAGCCGAGCATTTTTGCCCCTGGTATTCAAACGCGCCCCGGAGTAAAGCGGTTGCCACAACATCTGCATCGGCGCTCTTATGAGCGATCACAAAGTCCTTTCCTCCTGTTTCTCCCACAATACGCGGGTAGCTTTTATAAGAAGCTATGTTTTCACCGATGGTTTTCCACATGGTATTGAATACACCTGTAGAACCGGTAAAATGAACGCCCGCAAAATCGGGGTGAGCAAAACAAACCTTCCCGAGTACAGGACCGTCCACGTATATTAAATTGATCACTCCATCGGGCAGCCCCGCTTCCTTTAAAATACGCATGAATAGCTGTGCGGCAAAAACCTGTGCGTTGGCCGGCTTCCATACTACCACGTTACCGCACATGGCAGCCGAAGTGGGCAGGTTACCCCCTATAGCAGTAAAATTAAACGGTGTAACCGCAAGCACAAATCCTTCTAATGAACGCCATTCCATACGGTTGTGCACGCCGGCGGAGCTAACCGGCTGCTGCTTATATATTTCGCTGAGGTAATGTACGTTAAACCTAAGAAAATCAATTAGTTCGCATGCAGAATCTATTTCTGCCTGGTAAGCATTTTTGCTTTGCCCAAGCATAGTAGTGCCGTTCATATAAGAGCGGTACTTTGTAGCAATAAGATCGGCGGCCTTCAAAAAAATATTCGCCCTGTTCTCCCAGCTCATACCGGCCCATGCCGCTTTGGCTGCCAGCGCTGCATCTATAGCCTGCTGCACGTGCTTTTCATTGCCTTCATGAAAATATCCTAATACATGGCTGATCTCATGCGGCGGACGAATAGCCACTTTTTTACCCGTTCTCACTTCTTTACTGCCGATATACATCGGTATATCTGCCGTTTCTTTTTTAAGCTCCGCCAGTGTTTTTTTCAGGATGATTTTTTCTGCGCTGCCTGCTGCATGGCTCAGCACAGGTTCATTTGCCGGTAAAGGATAGCTGAAATAACCTAAGCCCATAACTGTATGATTGATGTAATGAACAGATTAAGATGCGAAGATAAGGCAGAATGGGAGGACTTACTACTTATCACTTACCCCTTACTACTTCTTACTTCATATCACCTGGAAGCCGTATGCATAAGGATCATCTTCGGGATCAATAGTAATGGTATTGTGTCCGTAAATTCTGGCCCAGCCCTCAATTCCCGGGCGAATAGCGGGTTTGCCGTGCACATCCAGCACTTCTTCTATGGTTCCGGTAAATGTAGAGCCAATGATGCTTTCATGAATAAAAGTATCTCCTTTTTTGAGTTTGCCTTTGGCATACCATTGAGCCATACGGGCGGAGGTGCCGGTGCCGCAGGGGCTGCGGTCTATGGCTTTATCGCCGTAAAAAACGGCGTTGCGTGCGGTGGATCTTTTATCCAGAACAGCGCCTGTCCATAAAATATGGGAGCAGCCTTTTATGGTAGGATCATCGGGATGTATAAATTCATATTTTTGGTTGATGCGGTTACGCAATTCGCCAGACCATGCAATGAGCTTACCGGCAGTATAATGTTCCAGCCCTTTAAAATGGGGCTGAACATCTGCTATAGCATAAAAATTACCGCCGTACGCCACATCAATTACCAGTTCCCCCAGTTCAGGACAGTCAACGGTTAACTCTTCCGCGGCAAGAAATGCCGGTACATTGATAAGCTTAACGCTTTTTATTTTGCTGTCTTTCTGTTTGTAGCTGATCTGTACCAGTCCGGCAGGTGTTTCCATGCGTACCGTGCCGGGTGCTTTCGGTATAATCAATCCTTCCTCCAGCCCAATGGTTATAGTGCCGATAGTACCATGACCGCACATGGGCAGGCAGCCGCTGGTTTCTATAAACAATACGGCCACATCATTTGCCGGATCGTGTGGCGGATATAAAATACTGCCGCTCATCATATCGTGGCCGCGGGGCTCAAACATCAGTCCCTTTCTTATCCAGTCGTAATGCTTTAAAAAATACTGCCGCTTTTCGCTCATATTGCTCCCGTGCAGCACGGGTCCGCCGCCTGCCACCAGGCGAACGGGGTTACCGCAGGTATGGGCATCTATGCAGAAGAAAGTTTTTTTCATTTAGATCGCTGCATTGGTCCATTCATTGTTCACTATTCGCCATATATGCTGCGGGTTACTATTCTTCAGCGCATCGGGCAGCATACTGTTTTTAAAACCATGAAAGCAAACCGGGCGCACCCAGCGTTTAATAGCGGTAGTGCCAACTGAAGTAAACCTGCTGTCGGTAGTAGCAGGGTAGGGGCCGCCGTGTACCATGCTGGCGCATACTTCAACGCCTGTGGGCACATCATTTAAAATAATTCTTCCTGCAAGGGTGGTTTGCAGATCAATAATATCCTGGTTAGCGGTAATATCGGCATCCGTAGCCATAACGGTGGTGGTTAGCTGCCCTTTCAGTTGTTTCAGCACAGCCATCAACTCTTCTTTATTATCGCAGCAAACCGCTAAGGAATAAGGTCCAAAAACTTCTTCCCGGAAATGCGGGTTTTGTAAAAAGATATTGGCTTTTACTTTTGCTACTGTTGGAAAAGCTTCTTCTTCACCGGCAGCTTTTGCAGCCTCCCCGATTTTTTCTATTCCTTTTTGTGACAAGGCCTTGCTTAGTCCTTTGCTGTAGGCTGCATGAATACCGCTGTGCAGCATTTTTTGCGGGAGTATCTGTGCAATTTCAGTGCCCAGCAGGCTTAAAAAATGATCCAACCCATCACTTTGCACGGCAAGCAGCAGACCGGGATTGGTACAAAATTGCCCCATGCCTAAGGTAATGGATGCCGCATAGCTTTTGGCTAATGCTGCCGCGTTTTGCTGCAGGGTATCGGGCAAAAACACTACCGGGTTAATGCTGCTCATTTCCGCAAAAACCGGGATGGGTGTTTCGCGCTGGTTGGCATATTCCCATAAGGCTTTACCGCCACCGAATGAGCCGGTAAAACCCACAGCAGTTGTATTGGGATGTATAACCAGCGCTTTACCGGCAGTGCTGCCGGAGCCTAATACATGCTGTACGGTGTGGGCATGTACGCCGGTTTTTGCAATGGCCTTTTGTATGGCTTCAAAAACGAGCTGCGAGGTTCGGGCATGCGCCGAATGTCCTTTAATAACTACGGAAGAGCCCGATGCCAGTGCGCTCGCCGTATCACCACCGGCAGTAGAAAAGGCAAATGGAAAATTACTGGCGCCAAAAACCACTACAGGGCCTGCAGGCAGCAGCATTTTGCGGGTATCGGGTTTGGGCGGTGTTCGGGTTGCATCTGCGGTATCAATAGCTGCTTCCACCCAACTGCCTTCTTCAACAAGGCGGGCAAACATTTTTAACTGGTTGGTAGTACGGCTTAGTTCTCCGTTTAAGCGGGGCAGAGGAAGATTCGATTCTTCATGTGCTACGGGTACCAGCAACTCCCTTGCCGCTTCTATTGCTGCGGCTACTTCATTTAAAAAACCTGCGCGTTCCGCGGGGCTGAGGGTCTTATAACTGTTAAACGCATCCAGGGCGTTTTGCATTACCATATCTATATCGTTCATTCCTTTATTTTTGATGCGCCAAGATACGGCATTTTGGTGAGTGGTGAGGACGTGCGAAAATTAACGATACCAACAACATAATGATATTGATATTATCAAAATCTGCATTTTTTGTAAGTTTTGATAATTGATTTAAAATATTTTCCTCTCCAACTGTGCTTTTTCAGCTTGCAGTGCAAATCATTAAGAAACCCTGGCGGAACATTGCTTTAAACTGAAGATTGTGATCTTCCTTTTGTACATTAACCGGGTTAAAGCGGATGGCCGGGCAATGCCGGAGATCAGCATGATAAATACAAATAATGGATTCAACCAGGTGTTGCTTACGGCGATAGCGCTTGTACTCTATATATACCAGTTGGTGCTGATGCAGCAGGTAGATATCAGCCAGCCGGTAGTAGAAACAAAGCACCATTTGGCACGGCTGAAATTCTCCACGCTTTGGATTGCCCGGATATTGTTTCTGCAGCTTCCGGTTTGGACAACTTTTTACACAGGAAATTTGTTTGATTTGGTTAAAAAGCTAAAATCTGAAAAAGGAAAGAATATCTATTGTGACGGTGGTGCAGAAGTAATAAATGGACTATTGAAACACGATTTAATAGACGAGTTTATAATTTCGGTTATACCAGTTTTATTAGGCAATGGAACGCGACTTTTTAAAGACGGAAGGCCTGAACAAACGCTTGAATTTGTGAAAGCAAAGACATTTGAAACAGGTTTTGCTCAGTTACATTACAAACGGAAAAAATAAACAACGAACCGGCTAACAAGGGTT
>CAYVEI010000247.1:0-5500 GCA_964450515.1 uncultured Terrimonas sp.
CGGATAACAAATTTATTTAAATAACATTACAGGATTTCGGATTTGCCGGATAACGTACAGGGCTTTGTGCAGGTTGGGAAATAAAATTCCGTCTGCCCGGAACCGCTGCTGATTGAAAAAATAAAGTTGAAGTTAAGAACTAAAGTTCAGCGAGGTACGTCCTGCCCGAACAAAAGCTGAATAGAATTACAAATGTTCATTGTTATTCCGTCTGCCCAACTTGCACAAAACCCAATGTTGGCTGCTGGCATTTATCGTGAGGCATTTCGCTTTGTAATGAATTTATTGTAGGCTTCTTCTCCATCAAAGCAATTTGTCCCACGTTTGGTTGTAAATTTTGTTTTGAGCCAGTTTGTCAATTTCGTTGTTTCCTCCTCAAATGTTTTTGATTTGTCTTTTACTTCTCCTTTGTCAAGAAATTGGTTGCAATAATGAATGTAGTATAAAAGTCCGTAACCACTTATAACATATGGCGATGAAAGTTCTATTATTTCATTTTTTCTCCAAAGGTCTTGATTTATGTAAACGCCTTTGTCATCTTCAAGTTTCATAATGTCGTTAAGATTAATTTCTTCTTTTGTAAAGTAAAAATTCAAATAGCGATGATTAGCAGTTATTATTTGAATGGCTTTGTCAAAAGTTACTTTCTCAAAAAATCTATAATTGTCTGGATGTTTAAAAAACCAACAATATACTTTTAGGTTAAGGTCATTAAAAATGAAAGATAGAAAGTCCTTCAAATTGTCACCCGACCAATAACTTGTCAGTTCACTAAATTTATATTTTATGTTTGGTTTGTCGCAATAAATTAATGGGTTTGAAAAAAGGTGATTTGTCGGTGAATAATCTATGTCTATTGAAATTGGTTTTGCGGTCTTATTACAATTTGCACAAGTCGTGATAATTTTTATTTCTCTAAAATCATCGGTATCCAATCTTATTATGTATTCTAACTGAACTTTAAACCACTCGTTTTTGCAAGTACATTTTTTCTTTTTGGGATATTCGTTTTGTATAAGGTCGTACCAATAATCTAAGCTGTCAAGAATGAGATAATTATCGTCATTTTTAGTTGTCAATAGCCCAACACCGTCGTCTTTGAGAAGGCGAACTTGAAATTCATCTTCTCCTTTGTCTGTCGTAATATTTTTGATTATTCCTGTTTCCATTGTAGGGTCTGTCTATGCTTGCAGCCAACACTTTGCTTTACGCAACGAAAGCCATTTTTAAGTATTTATAAACGCTTTAAACGCTTCTAAGCGTTTAAAAACGGATAGGTTTGCTTCACCGGATATTTTAATTATAGCTATACAGATTGAATATTATCATTCAATTGCCCCTCAGAACCAAAAATTATATACCGGAAATTGGATAGGTTGAATATTGGGTGTTGTATACGGTGCGGACTGATACGGTTATCAAACCTATTCATTTATTTTTAAAATTGAAAAAAAAATTCGGAGTGCTATGAGGTAACTGACGGGCGATGGTGATTGATTAATCAAAACATTGACATTGTAATTTCACCCGGGTCACTACGTGATCGCATCAGCCGACTGTAAAGCCCCGGCAAAGCGATTGAATCCTGTCAATCAGCATCGGGTATTGGGTTTTTGTAATCATCCCGTATCTTTTAGAAATTAGGGTAGTTGTAAATAAGGGATAACATTAGCGTTCCGTCCCGCCGGGCATACCGAAGTTGATTATTTATTTAAAGTACAATATATAAATTTTTGCCGATTGTTTTCCGTCCGCATTTTTACCTGTTTGCTGGCTGCCGGCTTATCTCATAATGTCTGTGTCAACCGGCGTATAACCCAAATGCCTGCTTATTGAAAGTATTTGCCCTTTATGGTGAAACTCATGTGTGACTACATGGGTAAATAATTTGAAAGGAGTAGCGCTGCCTTTTGCGTAGTTAATTTCAAAATTTATTTGTTTTTTTCCCGGCTTTTCAACTATACCGATGAACTCGAATATAGTGATGTCAATTTTTTTAAAAAGCTCAACCACGTCATTGATATTTTGTATTGAGTTGTACGGTGTAAATGCAATGGCTTTATTCAATCCATATTTGGCAATCCAAAATTCATATGTGTTAGCTATGTGGGTTAATAAATTCCTAATGCTACCGCCTCTTCCGAATGAGCTATTCTCCTTTAGAAAGTCACCTGGTGATATTGTTTTACAATAGTCAAAAAGTACTTTTCTTGATTCCCGAACGAGTTCATATTGCTCTCCCATATATTTAGAAATGGATTTCATTCGTAAGGTATTTAAGCTAACAGCCAACCTGCCTGCCGGCCATAATTTAAAATTTGATGTTTCTAATGTTCAGATTGAATCTTACATTGAGTGTTTACCGTGAATACTTCTGTCATTTTGTTTGAGTTGAATTAAAAAGTTTCTTCTACTAATTTTCCATTCACTACAGCCCCTGTTAGGTTGCCTGTATAAACTGCATTTGCAACAGAACGCATCATATTACTATTATCGCCACAAGCAAATACACCACTGATATTGGTCTCCTGAAACGGACTCACTTTGATATACCCGTGTTCATTAAATTCACAACCTAATGATGCAGGTATGTCAGCGTGTTGCGTAAATGGTAATGAAGCATAAAGTGCATCAAAACTTTTTTTAGAACCATCAGAGAAAACTACATTTTTCACTTTTCCATTTTCGTGCTCCATCGCTGTAATGGTTGTTTCAATGATTTCAATATTGTGCTTCTTAATTTTTATAGTTTGTTCTTCCGTAAAATCTGCCTTGCTATTAGTAAGTATTGTAAGTTTATCCGTAAGATTATTAACCATAGATGCTAAATGAAAACCCCTTGCACCATCGGCAAGTATGCCCGTGTTTTTATTTCTGATTTCGTATCCGTGACAATAAGGACAATGAACTACTGAAATTCCCCAACACGCTGAAAAGCCTTTTATGCCAGGCATGGTATCCTTTATACCTGTTGCAAAAATCAATTTCTTTGCATGAAACGCTTTGCCTGATTGGGTAAGAATTGCAAAAGTACCTTCATTTTTTTTACTACTTATCGCTGTGTCATTTAGAAAAGAAACTGTATCATATTTCAACACCTCGGCTTTTGCTTTTTTTGCAATTTCGCCCGGCTTTTCTCCATCGTGTGTTATAAAATTATGAGCGTGTGGAGTTTGTCTGTTGCAAGGTAAACCTCCGTCAATTATTAAAACGCTTCTCAATGAACGTCCTAATGTCATTGCAGCAGAAAGTCCAGCGTAACTGCCGCCTATGATAATTACCTCAAAATCTTTAATGTCTGTCATGTGGTTGTTTTTGGTTTCCTGTTTTCGTTAATATATTTTATGTCGTTTGCTACCAAAGTTAAATCGTTGCTACCGTTCCAAAAAGGCGGTGCAATAAGAAAAATGCCTGTGATTTTTTCTTGATACCGGAAAAACAATCTGTTCCTGTAAGTTAAGTTTTACGGGTGAGGGACTTTATGTGCAGGTACGAAAAGAAATTGATAACCACAGTCCCTGAGCTACCTCAACACAAAAGCAGACATTGCCCGGTCTGCAAAATACCTCCACTTCAAAGAACGGCATCTCCATAATGCAAAAGCGGCAACCGTAAGTTTCGTTCAACATCGCTTTCATTTCTCGTCCTGCGGACGAAACGAAAGCTTAGTTATTAGCGGCATGTGCTATTGTCCATACGAAGTTTTGTCGTCTGGAGTCCGCAGACGTTTTTGTTAAAGGAAGCGTTGCCATTTACTTGTCAAATGCTTTAGGGTTAATCGTAAGTATTTTGTTCTCATATTCTTTCATTTTGTCAAGGTTACCGGAAGCCATTTCAATATTCAGTTTTATGAATAGAAAGTCAATATCCTTGTTATTTTTAAGTAAGTATTTGTCCGCAATAATTCCTGCTTCATTGAATTGTCCAACTGTCAGCAGGTCACTTGCTAACTCTAATTGGTTAGCTCTTGTTTCTCCTTCTTTTGATATTTTCTCTTTCAAAAATTTCATTTCTCCATAAGTATTTTCTTTCAATCCTCTGATTTTGTAAAGTTCGAGCGAAATCTGAATAACCCAGTCGCTGGTATTTGAACGCTCCGTCATTAACTGTTGCTCCTCTTAAAATTCCTTCTTGCTTTTTCTGTCCATTTTCATAATACCATTCCCATTTTCCGTCAGCAATTCCGTTGTGATAGACTCCTTTCTTATTGAGGTTGCCGTTTTCAAACCACCAGATATATTCACCTTCTTCTTTACCATTTTCGGTGTATGTAATAGATTGTCCCGTGAAAGGTTTTGTCTTGCCAACTTCATAGGTCAGTCCATTGCGTTCTTCTAATTTATTTGCATCAACCTGTTGTCCGAACACCATGAATGGGAACAGTAAGTAAAAGAGTAAGAGTTGTTTTTTCATTTTTAATGTTTGTTTTATCGTTGTCGGTTCAAGTTAGCACTGTCGCCCAAGCATTGCCGCTAATGCGTTGCTTTACGCAACAAAAGTCATTTAAAAGTATTTATAAGCGCTTTAAACGCTTCTAAGCGTTTAAAAACGGCTTGCTTCCGGGATACGGTAATCATAGTCATATAGATTGAATATTACCATTCAATTGCTACTCAGAGTCAAAAATTATATACCGGAAATTGAATGGGTTGAATATTGGGCGTTGTAACTGATACACATTGGCTTGTCCGCAAAGACCATTGCAGGAATAAAACTTAGCTCCGGGGCCGGATAGCCATAGCTGTTGCTTCAATACAGACCCCGGCGCCTGAATAAGAAAGGTCTGCTCCAAACGCTTTCCTGGCGCAGGGAGCAGACCCTTCCTAAGCTTATTAGAAAAATATTCAGGGTTACTCCGGAATATTCAGTAAACTGTTTATTTCTTCAAATGACAAAGCCTTCAACTGCGATTCGGTGTACAGTTTTCCGTTTATCGTCACTCTTTTTTCTGCATGGGTGGCATAGCGGCCGGCAGCCGTACCGCCCGGTATCAAAATATACCGGAACTGTAAGGAACCAAATCCGTGCGACGCGGAATTATCATGCGTATATCGTGTCATAAAAATTACTCCGGATTTCGGTATAAAACTAACCGTATTGGTTTTGTCCGGCCCTGTGCCCGACCCTGCATCAGAGGTGTATGGCAGGGGAAATGAAGTGGTTCCAAACCGCATATACACCAGGATCATCCCATTGTCAACAATGGCCTCGGTTAAGTTGGGAGCCAGAATGTGATTGACCTTTAAGTTGGTACCATCAACTAATGTATCACGCTGGGCTTGCTGAAAGCTCAGCCATCCGCTGTAAATAACATTTGCTGTACCTGCAGGGCCCTGCGTGCCGGCAGGTCCTTGCGGACCCTCAGGCCCCGCGTTGCCCTGTGCGCCCTGCGGTCCTTCGGGGCCTTCTTTTGTGCAGCTTAACATAAGCAACATAGCAGCCAGTGCCGGCATGAAAAGTTTGAATTGTTTCATTACTGTATTTTTGGTGAATGTTTAAT
>CAYVEI010000248.1:0-3350 GCA_964450515.1 uncultured Terrimonas sp.
CCGGAAGCAGAAGCAATGGCTATCGCCGGCGATCCATTTATCATAAAGTCGCTTCCATCCGCAGCTATGGAATTACAGCGTATAGGTTTTTTAAACACTAACTGCAGTATATCCGGTGCACAGCCTGGCGTGGTTAGGCTATCCATAGGGGTAGGTTGCACGGGCAAAACGCTGAATGGTATGCTTTCTCCTTCTTCAATACCCCTGTCGCAATTATCTAAGAGGGTATTATCGTCTGAGCCCTTTTTCATAATAATGGAATAATTGCCGGGGGGTAATGGACTGTTCAGTGTAAGTATAACAGAGTCCATGTCAAACCCCGAAAGACAACCTGGTGCTGATGCTCCAATGACAGCGTAGGCGTGGTTTGAAACAGAAAAATCGCTTCCATCTGCAGCAAGGGAATTGCATCTCATTTTTTTGTTCAGTTTCACAATAACATTGGTGCCGTCGCAATATGCCCTTGCGTCCTGCAGGTGAGGTTCTTTAGGGTCTGTAATGTTAGCGGTGCCGCCTGCAAAATTGAGTTTGTATCCGCTTTGGTTCGTTATGGTAAAATGGCTCACCAATAAAAGGTACTGGTGTCCTTCAATAAGGGTTGGCATTTTACTTTTATTAGGGTAGTCGAACCCCGCGCAATTGGTAAATGACCCGGCGTTGGAAGCCGTGCCGGTTGCCCCGGGGTGAGCAGACCAGTTGCTGGCTACATATAAACCCCGGTTCGTATATACATCTGCGGCATCATGACCGGTTATATCAAACAGTTGCCAGTCATAATCGTCAGATTCGGTAAGCGGGGTAATAGTAAACCCAAGCGTGCCGGAAGTAAAGCAGGTGAATTTATACCAGAACGGGTTAAGGTCTCCGTAGGCAGCGTTATCATTTTCACAGCCCGGAACAGGAATTAAGCGGCCCCCGCAGGCCGGAACGGTTTGTTGTGTAAAAGTAGATGTGCCGCAGACCGGGAATGCTGTGCCTGGGTTTTGCCCCAAATTGGTGCAGGGTTGTGCATAAACGCTACTCAACAGGGTGGTACAGACGAAAATAAGAGGGATCGTTTTCCAACGCATTATCGAAAAATAATGAGATTATTTTACAGAGAGATGAGTAATAAACAGGAAGAAACGCTGCATCAGCTTCTTCTTAAGCAATTATACAGCTATCATTACAGGGTAACAAAACTAAATGCTCCTGTTTTAATTCATGAACAAAATCATCCAAATTGTTTTTAGCCGGGCAGATACAGGAAATAAGTCATATATTTTTGATAAATGATAAATAGAAAGTCTTTTAATTTACTGGTTGTCAGCGTGTGCTTATTTTAGATAAAATTCTTATGTTAAGATATTGTATAATCAAAAATACTTTTATACCTTGCAGTCCCTTATTGATGTTGTAAAGTCTGACTTGGGCATCAAATTTCTTTCCAATCGTCTTTTGACAAACCCGTTTCCCGTTTTTTTCGTATTATAATTAGTCAAGCACCTGAAAAGGTTTTGTTTTTTGTAAACTCTGGTCCTTTCTTCTAAGCCCAATCTCCTCCCTGGAACCTCATACAGTTACAGAAAAAAACTTAATATGAACCGATTCGTACGCAATTTAGTCCGGGGTTGTTTGCTGTTATTTATTGCAGGAGCAGGAATAGCTTCCTTACAGGCACAGTCTTCTGTATTTGACCCTAATGACAATGTTGTAGTTTACAACCGTAATAACCCTCCAACGGAGCCGCCATTCGGGCAACCGGGCAAATGGGTAAAGACAACCCGTGTAAGCTGGAATACTTCTTCTTTTAAAGCATATATATATAAAGGTGTTCAGTTCAGGCTTAAGTGGCCAAAAAACTATGATGCTTCGGGAAATACTAAATATCCCTTGTATGTATTCTTTCATGGCAGGGGCGAATGGGGAAGCAGGTATGACAATGATTACCAGTTATATCATGGTGGAGAGCTACATAAAAATGCGGTTGATAATGGTCAGTTCAATGGATTCCTTTTGTATCCGCAAGCGTCTGTTATGCGGGGCCCATGGAGTGCCGAGGAACGACAGTTTGTAATGGAACTGATAGAAAATTTTCTTATCCCCCAGGTGTATGTTGATCCTTTTAGAATATCTGTAGACGGGCTTTCAGCAGGGGGGCTTGCTAGCTGGAATTCCCTTAAGGAGTATCCTAAGCTAATTGCAGCCTGCCTGCCTATAAGTAATGCTGCTTCAATTTTTAGCAATATTGTAATAGATAATAAATTTACACCCATCTGGTTATTCCAGGGAGCTTTGGATACCGATCCTAAGCCAATCGCTTCCCAAAACCTAAAGGCGGTTGCAGACAACGCAGGTGCAAACTTTACCTATACGGAATATCCTAATTTAGGACATGGCTCCTGGTATGCTGCATGGGGCGAGCCGGATTATTTTCCTTTCTTAAATAGGGCCAACAAAGCGAACCCATGGCCTTTATATGGCAGAACCGAATTTTGTAATACGGGTGCCGGATCTATTAATACCATTATTGGTGTTACTGCCGGGTTCAATGAATACCAATGGCGCAAAAACGATGAACTGCTCACTGGGTTGGGAACCACCTCCAATACGCTTACAGTAACAGATATAGGTGTTTATTCCTGCCGTATTCGTAAAGGAACCACCTGGTCGGAATGGTCGCCCATACCGGTTGAAATCAAATATAAAACCAGCACCGTTCCTCCCTTAATAAGTGTGAGTGGTTTGGCAAGCAGGGTTTTGCCTGCGCCAGATGGAAAGACAACGGTAAGTCTTGAAGTGCCTGCTAACTATAGTATTTATAACTGGCAGAAAGTAGGAAACCCTCCTAATACGCCTCCGTTAAGCAGTACCAATGTGCTGGATGGGGCTACGCCGGGTGATTATGAAGTTCAGGTTACCGAACAATTTGGCTGTTCAAGCGCATTTACAGATCCTTTTAAGGTTATTAATGCTGATGGTCCCAATAAGCCGGATCCGGCAACCGGACTGATCGTTATTCCGCTTTCCTATACTTCTTTGAAATTGAACTGGAGCAGCAATCCTAACCCGGTTTATCCTCAAACTAATTTTGAAATATACCAGGCAACTAAGGCCGGAGGACCGTATCAATTTGTAAGTCTTGTTAATGGGAATATATTTTCTTTTGTAAAGGAAGGGCTGACCCCGGGAGTTAAATATTATTATATCGTTAGAGCTATCAATAATACGGCTGCTGCGCCGGTTTCAAATGAAGCTTCCGCTACTACGCAAAAGGATACCGATCCTCCAACGGCACCTGCCAATTTGCATGTAACAGGTACTTCCAGGAATTACGTAGCGCTTGGCTGGGAGGGATCAACGGATGACGT
>CAYVEI010000248.1:3450-5456 GCA_964450515.1 uncultured Terrimonas sp.
CTCCATGGCACTCAGACTGTAAACAGTTCGCGAATTTCACTTTCGGCCGGAGTATATCCAATAGCGATAACTTTCTTTCAAAAAGGGGGAGGCGCAGTGATGGGGATATCCTGGAGTAGAGTTAGCCAGAATGGTAATACAACTTTTTTTTCGGGGACAGTTCCGGATTCTGCTTTTGTTGATGCTCCTTTGCCTTCCGCCGGCAATGCTCCTGCAAAACCATCAAACCTTACTGCTACCGCAGTTTCTTTTAAAAGTATTAATTTAACCTGGGGCGACAACAGCAATAATGAAACATCTTTTGAGCTATACCGGTCTACGGATCCATTGGATGGCTTTATTACCATTGGAGTATTGCCTGCCAATACTACCAGCTTTGCAGATACATTAGCTGAGCCTTCAACCACCTATTATTATAAAATAAGGGCCATAAATCAATATGGCGAATCTCCTTTTGACAAGATTGGGCCGGGTGTAGAATATGCTTATTATGAAAGAACAGGCATGACTGTAGTGCCTGATTTCAACATAATGACGCCTATAAAAACAGGAAGAGTAAATACTATTGGACTGGGCATGCAGATGAGGGAGAACAATTTTGCATTAAAGTTTGATGGATATATTAATATTACTACAGGAGGCAATTATACCTTTTATTTAAATTCCGATGACGGATCCCGCTTGTATATTGATGATGATCTTGTAGTAGATTATGATGGTTTACACGGTGCCGCCGGGGATGTACCGGGGCAGATCAATCTCTCCGCGGGAACGCATGCTATACGCGTGACATTCTTTGAAGCAACGGGGAGTGAAGTGTTAATAGTAAAGTATCAGGGGCCTGGGGTTGTTAAACAAGACATACCGGCTAATGTTTTAGGAGATATACTAGCCCATGCCACTACACTGGCTGCTCCTCCTGCGCCAGAGGCTCCCGGGAATTTAATTGCTGTTGCCACCACCAGCACTGTTATTAAAACAAGGTGGACGAATACTGCAGCAAACGCTACCGGGGTTGATTTGTACCGCTCTTATAATGGAAATGAAGATTATGTATTGCTGGCCCAGTTGCCTCCAAATGCCGGCGCCTATAGCGACACTGCCTTATACCCCGGTTCTTTATTTTATTATAAAGTAAGAGCTGTTGGAGAAGGTGGTAATTCTGCGTACAGTAATGAAGCAAGTGCCAGAACGCGCGGGGTAATACCATCTGTACTACCTATAGAAAACGTGTATATGCGGTTTGGCAGCACAGTGGAATTGCCTGTTGAGGCTAGAGCCGTATCTCCGGTTAATATTACATTGCAGGTGGAAAATCTGCCTTCATTTGCTTCATTTCAACAAACGGCAAATGGGAAAGGAACCATCATCTTCACACCTGCTTTAGAAAATGAGGGCATATACCCGAATATTACTGTAGTTGCCTCAAATCCTCAAAACGATATTACGAAGGCTAAGTTTACGCTTACCGTTAACTCCAATTATGTTCCTGTACTCAGTAGCATAGCTGATGTGACTGTAAATGAAATGCAAAATATGCAGGTACAGTTATTCGCTGCCGATCAGGATACTGAGGATTTTTTAATCTGGAATTTTTCCGGGTTACCCTCCTTTGCCACGGTATCCGCAGCCAATAACCAGGCGGCAACGGTTAAGCTTGCTCCTAAATATGGCGATGCAGGGGTATATACTGTAAAGGCCAGCATTAAAGACGGGCGTAATAGCAAAGATACCGCTTCCTTTAAAATTACCGTACTGCCTACAGATGCTCCCAGCAATCCCAATGACGGAACAATTCCGGTTAAACCTAAGGATATAGTAGTTCAGTTTGAGAGTACCACAGATGCGGTGAAGGTATCCTGGACCAACATGGCCTATAACGCAACAGGGTTTGAGATCTATCGTTCATCGTCACTAACGGGATATTATACGGTGTTAAATCCTGGTGCTGATAATAAAGATTCCACTTCATATCATGATTATACGGCTACCGGCAATAATACCTA
>CAYVEI010000249.1:0-1323 GCA_964450515.1 uncultured Terrimonas sp.
CTTCTTCTGCAATATCATGCTTGTCTAAAACATGCCGCAGCACTTTTATCAGCGACGGGGTGGGTGGGGGCACCATCAAAGCGGTTATTGCGCCATGCTCAAGACGGAGCTTTGCGGCAAGCGGCACGGGAATGTCTCCATTTGCTTTCTGTGCCGCCGGGAAAAGAATTTTTTCTTCCATTTTAATATGTGTCAATAAGCCCGCGCGGAACCGGTGATAATATTCCATTTGAATTTCATCCGGGTCTTTGGTCGCCTGGTCTAATAATTCCTCGATCCGGCGATGGTCTTCTGTGAAAAACTGATATAGCTGCCTGTTCATGGATTTTCAATAACGCGATATTTTTATTGTTTTCGTTTTGCGGGACAGAGTCCCGGGAGAACATACTGCATACGAAGTCGGAGACATCGCATAGCGGGTAGACATCGTATAGCAGAGTATGGCAGGGATTTGCACAGTTATAATCTATTGAGCTAAGGTATCAAAACCGTAACAGTCCCTTGTAAGCCCCTGTTTGGCTGCTTCCAGCGATCAACCACAACCACCATTGTTTGAATTTTTGTCTTTCCGAAAATAAGATTTCGCTGTCCTTTGTCGTGTTGTTTATATTTCATTTTACGATCGTTTTGCCATAACTGCTAACGAATGTTGGTGACAGCTACTTATTTTCATTCAAATTTATATAGTCTCTTTTGATTTCTTTTTAGATCGGTTTATTTTAATCATATAAACAATTGGAATTCCAATAAGCAGAACAGGAAATATAGGAAATAAATACTTTTCTAATATAAAAGTTTTTCCAAGTCCGCTTAATACAGATGATAGAGTTATTAGAAGACACAACAGGCTTATGATAAGACTCATAGCCCTTAACATTTGAGTAGAGTTTTTGTAGTTTTCCTTAGCATTTTCAGTTGTAATCTTAACAGGGTAGTTAAATATCCAAGGGTAATTATTCAGTTTATATAGGGCTAAGCATATAATTCCACATATTACGGGGCTAATCCAAAGTAAGTCTTTTACCCCAAATCCATTATTATCTTTTGATGGCCAATTAAAGTTAATTTCAACTTTTTCGGGAAGTTGGTTGTAATAAAAGCCAAGTAAAACGGCAGTGCCTATAATAAGTAAAAAGGTAGCCAGTTCAATAATTTTGTCAATGATACTTTTTTCAATCTTTATTTTAGGTCTTTCGTTCATTATGCGGTTTTAGGTTGAGTTTTGCGCAGTATTGCCACCCACGGTACGACTTGGCGATATGGCAGCATTCCGTGATTCGTGTATCCGGAACCACTACTAAATTTACAAATAATGTTCATCGT
>CAYVEI010000249.1:1423-5434 GCA_964450515.1 uncultured Terrimonas sp.
CATGTTCCTGAGTTCATTGGCCGCCCAATTTTTGTTCAAGCTTTTTGATCAGCCCGGAAAATCTTCCCGGCATCAGTTCTTCGCCCCTTTTTGCCCACGCCAATGCATCTTTTAGCGCCTGCTTTTCTGTGGAAGGCAAATGGGTAAAGGCTTCTGCCGCCAGTAACAAAGGAACGCTGAGTTCCCTTGAATAAATATTTATCCGGTACTCTTTTTCTTCTTCAAATGCAGCAATTCTTGCACTATCCGTTTCTCTTCTTATAATTAATTCCTCTTTTTCAAACCTGCGTTTATCTTCCCTGCGAATGCTGTCAACCGGTATGGAAAGTAGCCCTTCGGTCTGGAGATAGCCAGCCTGTTTTATCAGATCGTAGTTCCTGACCAAAACGCCGTATTTCAAATCCAGCCGGTCTAATAACGTTCTTTCCCGCTTACCCAAACCATCTAATTTATCAATAAATTTTCTTACCGTTACATATTCCGGCAATCTCTTTTCCGATATGGCGGCAGCGCACCACCAGAAAATGTTATCAAATAAAAAAATAGAAACCTTCGCCTTTGAAGCTGCTGCCAGTTGATCGTAATGATTGATAAAGTATGTGGAAAATGCGGTTTGCGTTCTTGAGATATACTGTGCCAGGTTCAGGAGCGTGGAATCCTGTCTGAGCTGCTCATCAGTCAGGAGGTTAAAATAAGTGTCCAGCACCTCACTGTTATTCATCTGCGTTTCCTTCAAACGATCAAGATAGCTGCGCAGGAATAAAGGATCGCGATTGCCTTCATTGAAGGCTTGTTCCATTATACCCAGATTATTGGGGTCGGCTTCCTGTTTCTTCGCTTCCTCAACAAGACCCATAAAGCCAGCCTCATCTCTTTGCCCCACAAATTTATAAATGAGATACCCGTCACTGTTTACAAACAAAAAGGTTGGGAATGCACTTACTGCATATTTTCGGGCAATATCCACCCCTTCTCCTTTTTCGGCATTGATCTTATAATTCAGGAAAGCCTCATTGTATTTTTTACCAACAGCCTGCTGGGTGAATATGAATTGCTCCATGTATTTGCAGGGAGCGCACCAGTCGGTAGATACATCAATGAAGATCATTTTGTCATTTTTCCCGGCTGCCTTGAGCGCTTCTTTCCATGTGCCTTTGTAGAACTGTATTCCTGTGTTTACGCTTGTTTGCGCAAATAGTGCGATCACGTATAATATAGTAAAACAAAGAAAAGTGATTTTTTTCATTAGTTGAATCTTTAGTAGGCTTATGCTAATCAACTATCCAGATCAAGCCGTATCCCTTTCCCGTTTTAATGATCGACTTATGACGATGATGATTGGGATCAATAAAAGTCCGGTTGTAAGCGGTAAAAACCAAAAACCTAATCCATTTGTTATGCCAATTGCCGTAAGGTAGGTAAAAAGAATAATCAAAGAAAAAATTATGAGGATCGCGAGTTTCAAAAATCTCAACGCCCTTGTTGCGATAGCATATTGCTCTGATGCATTGTTTTCGGTAATGTTTACCATATAATTGAAAATGTGAGGATACTTATTCAGTTGAGCCAGTCCGAAATAAATAATAGTTGCGAGGATAGGCGATATTAAAATTGTCATCCTGCTTCCATAATTGTCTGCCTGCCCGGACGCATTAAAATGAATGGGGATCGTTGCCGGTAATTTTAAAAACACAAAAAGGGTTAAAGCCCATAGAATAATTAAAAATATTTTACCCGCTGATTCCAGTTTGTTGTCAAGCGAAGAAAGCGTAAGTTTTATTTTGGGTCTGGTCTCCATGATTTATCTTTTTTGTATTTTTTAGTTATATATTTTAGAATGCATTACAAGTGTTTCAATTAAAGGTTATTAAATATATTTCCCGTGTTGTACTATTCTTGCAGCAACTCATTAATTTGTTTTTCCACCTCCACTTCCATGCTTGGCCTTGATGCAGAAGCTGAAGCGATACGCCCATTTTTATCAATCAGTACATAATGCGGCACACCATGAACTTTGTAATTTTTCGCAATCTTACTGTTCGTGGACCCATTGCTATCTATAAGCTGTATACCTTGCATTTTCATTGCTGCTACCTTTGCCAGCCATACATCTACTTTTGTATCAATTGATATCGTGATCATTTCAACATCCTTATTCCTGAATTTTTCTTTGAGGCGTTCCAGGTAGGGTATTTCTTTAAGACAGGGTCCGCACCAGGTTGCCCAAATATCCAAATACACAACTTTCCCCTTAAAGTCGGAGAGTTGTACCGGTTTTCCTTTGGTATCAGGCAGCTTAAAAGCGGGCGCAACAGCGCCCTTCGAAAGAGAGCCTATTGAGGCTAATTGGCTTGAATATAATTTTTTAATGACGGGTAGAATATCTGTATTGAATTTTTCCTTTCTGAAGTCCGTAATAAAATCATCTACTCCCGCCAGTTGCATGGGATATTCGATATAGGTATTGATCCTGTAATACAGATTATAAGCAATCAGTCTTGACCGGTACCGGCTTTCTTTGAAAATATCTTTTATGATCTTATTTTCTATAACATACTCATCCATATCTTTTAGGGCAGTATCTTTTTCTATAGCATGCGTGCGCAATATTCTGGTCAGGTTATTCATCATCATGATATCCGTTATGTTTGCGAAGCCTATGTTGGGATTATTAAAATTCACTTTATCGAGATACTTCAATGTATCATCTCCATTTACTTCCGCTGCTCTCTCGCTTTTTATAAAGTTAGCTATGCTGTTCATTATGCTTGCATTGCCACTGTATTGTGTCATTATCGGGTATAGCTTATATCTTGTGATTATAGACAGGGTATGAATATCTTTTATTAGCTGTTTTTGGGGATGTGTAAACGTTGAAAAAAAGTCTTCTGAACGATCTAGTACATATTGGGTTAAGGCATTATAGTCCGGGGATGTTCCGGAAAATTTCTCCCTTATTTCCGCCTCAAGCCGGATCAAAAATGTATTATAACTTTCAGCTCCGCCTTTTATTACAAGGTGCTTCGTGTCTTTTTCAATAGAAATGGTATCCCCCGGGAAACCAATTAGAAAAGGGGTAAAGGTGTCAGGATCTATTGTTCGAAGTTTAAAATATACCGGCTCTGACGATTCGAATTCAAAACCGGCTTTATTTTTATTTAGGCGAAGTGTATCATTGATATAGGTAAAATCTCTCCAATACCCGATAGCTATCTTGTTGCCGTATCCATTCACCGTAGCCTGTATAGTGATTTGCGAATGAGCCATTGACGACCAGAACAGGCATAATACTAAATATAATTTCTTCATAAATATTACGAATATTTAATAGTGAATGGTGCAATAACGATATTATGATTACCTTATAAACATATGCTGTAGAAGCTAACATAACAGCCGTTTCTCAGCATGAAAGGTAAGTTTGATATAAATATATAACTATAAATTTAGTTGTAAAACTATTTTTATAGTTTTCCTTAAAAAAAGCCGTATCCTGTTATCTCACCGTTTACTGATTAAGGCAACAGCACAACACCTTTTTATGCAAATCATTAGCACTTTGTTTTTCAACAATTATCATTCTAACTTTTGCCGAGTTGTAGCACCTGCAATGCAGTTTTGCCGCAAAGGAATAAAGGATTGTCTGATACATACAGGAACCCCTTTTTGTAATAATCAATGAAATAAATACTTTGATAGGATATTATAGAGAGTGCCTCTGCAAACCGGATATAGGACTGTGCCCTTTCATATTCCCGGTGTGAGGGAGTGAATCAAGGCTTACGGGCTCAAAAAAATCCTTAACAGAAATTTCCATGTCAGGTAATATTTATTCAGGTAAGGAAAGATGACAAAACGTACATTAATGTTTTTGTTTTGCGGGACAGCGTCCCCGGAGAACATAGGGCATACAAAGTCCGGAGACTTTGTATAGCGGGCGGGCGGGATACAAAAGCATCCTAATTCTCAAACCGGTAAGTTCCTGCAGGGGCTTCAAATACAGCATACCCC
>CAYVEI010000250.1:0-5404 GCA_964450515.1 uncultured Terrimonas sp.
TCACACCTGCAAGATATGCCTTCAATGCTTTCCTGTCGGGCACTTACCGGTTCAACACCTCCGCAACAGAAGGAAAGCAACTCATGCTGAATACGGTATTGCCGCTGGGTAAAGTAGGCGGAGATACCATTAGTAAGCTGATCATGCTGGGCTACGATGATGTATACGCTGTGCAGTACTTCGGTCAGAACCTGCCGGCATGGTGGAAGGACGGGGAAAATACCACGATCGAAAAGGAACTGGTAAAAGCATACACAGATTATAATACCATTATAAGGCAATGTAAAGCGGTTAACGAAAATATACACAATGCTGCGCTGAAAGCGGGGGGAGAAGAATATGCACAGTTATGCGCTCTTGCCTATCGCCAAAGTATAGCCGCACATAAATTGGTTAAAAGCCCGCAGGGGGAAATACTGTTTCTGTCGAAAGAGAATTTCAGCAATGGCTCCATTAATACGGTAGATGTAACCTATCCTTCCGCGCCGCTGTATCTCCTGTATAACCCTGACCTGCTGAAGGGAATGCTGAACGGTATCTTTTACTATAGTGAGAGCGGGAAATGGATAAAGCCATTTGCCGCGCACGACCTGGGCACTTACCCGTTGGCAAACGGTCAAACCTACGGAGAGGATATGCCCGTTGAGGAGGCGGGTAATATGATCATTCTTACAGCCGCGATTGCCAAAGCGGAGGGTAATGCTAATTATGCAAAAAAGCACTGGAATACATTAAGCATATGGGCAGGCTACCTGCTCAAAGAAGGTTTTGACCCGGAGAATCAATTGTGTACCGATGATTTTGCCGGTCATATTGCCCGCAATGCCAACCTATCGGTTAAAGCTATAGTGGCACTGGGATGCTATGCCATGCTGGCGGAACAGTTAGGAGAAAAGGAAATCGCAAAGCAATACAAGGACAGTGCCGCTATGATGGTGGAAAAATGGATGAAGCTGGCTGATGACGGCGATCATTATTCGCTTACTTTCGAAAATTCCGGAACCTGGAGCCAGAAGTATAACCTGGTTTGGGATAAGATACTGGGATTGAAATTATTTCCTGAAACGGTTTATAGCAAGGAGATAAAATATTACCTGACCAAACAGAACAGGTATGGATTGCCGTTAGATAGCAGAAAAACCTATACCAAGTCTGACTGGATCTTATGGACGGCCACGCTTGCAGATAATGCCGGCGATTTTGCAGCCCTGGTAAAGCCTGTGTATGATTATGTTAATGGAACGACAGACCGGGTGCCGCTCAGCGACTGGCACGAAACTACCAATGGAAAAAAAGTAGGCTTCCAGGCAAGAAGTGTAGTGGGAGGGTATTTTATAAAATTGCTTGCAGATAAATTCAAAAAGTGAGGAGCTTAGCTTTTCCTATTGTAAAATGACAGTACTTTTAACCAGCAAAAAACAATTTCTATAGCCATTATATTTTAATCCATGAGCCAGCCGGCAACGATCCATGATATAGCAAAGGAACTGAACATAGCGGTAGCTACCGTTTCACGGGCGCTCAATGACCACCCGGCTGTAAAAGATTCAACAAGAAAAGCGGTGCGGCAAATGGCCAAAAAGCTGAATTATCACCCTAATAAAATAGCTACTTCACTGCGGCTGGGACGTTCGAAGATCGTAGGTGTGATTATTCCAAGCGCTGAGATCAATTTCTTTGGATCGGTTATTCACGGTATCGAAAAAGTGATGAGCGAAAACGGATATAATGTGCTTATATACCAGTCTAACGAATTATACGAATTTGAAAAACGGGGTGTGGAAACATTCCTGCGTTCGCAGGTGGAAGGCGTGCTTGCTTCAATTTCCAAGAACACCATTAACTTAGATCATTATGCCGCTTTAAAAAAGCGGAATGTGCCACTCATTCTTTTTGACCGGGCCAATGATTCGCTTGGCGTG
Source organism: uncultured Terrimonas sp. (assembly GCA_964450515.1). Lineage (GTDB taxonomy): Bacteria > Bacteroidota > Bacteroidia > Chitinophagales > Chitinophagaceae > Agriterribacter. The sequence continues at coordinate 1,923 of CAYVEI010000250.1, forward strand.
CCTTCGGTAGTGGTAGATGATTACCAGGGCGCCTTTAATGCCACCCGTCATTTAATTCAGCAGGGCTGTATCCGTATTGCACATATTGGCGGACAACAGCATGTTACTATCTTTAATCAGCGCCTGAGAGGGTATATTGATGCTTTAAATGTGCATAACATACCGGTAGACGATAACCTCATCGTGTATGGAAAGGTGAGCATAGATTCGGGGAGGGATTGTATGAACCAGTTGCTTTCGTACAATATTGACGCTGTTTTTGCGGTGGAAGATTTTACTGCGCTGGGCGCCATACAGTCTATTAAAGCGGCAAATAAAAAAATTCCAGGTGATATTGCCATTGTTGGTTTTGCCAATGAAGCGTTTGGTGAGTATATTACACCCTCCTTATCAACCGTGAACCAGCAAACCGTTCATATGGGAGAAGAGGCAGCCAAATTGTTTTTTGAAACCAGGAGCAATAAAGAGTGGTCAAAAATACCATCGCCCAAACTGGTGCTTCAGCCGGAACTGATATGCCGGCAATCGAGCGTCAGAAAAAAAATTAAATAATAAGATGATATCCGGAAAATATGATGCAGCGCCATTAAAGAAAAATTTCAGGGAACGTTTTCATGCAGCACCCATGCTGTTCCGGTCTCCCGGAAGAATAAATATCATTGGCGAGCATACCGATTATAATGATGGATTTGTGCTTCCCGCTGCTATAGATAAAGCCGCCTACGTTGCCATTAGCAAAAGAGATGACGATAGCATACAGCTCGCTTCACTTGCATTTAACGAAACCTACACCTGTAAAATTTCGGAAGTGCACCCGCTAAAAAGCTGGACAGATTATGTGCTGGGCGTGGTTGACCAGCTATCGAAACAGGGTTTTGTTATCGGCGGATTTAACCTGGCATTGGATGGAGATATTATAATAGGAGCTGGATTATCATCTTCCGCCGCGGTGGAATGCAGTGTATTGCATGCATTGAACGAACTGTTTGTATTGGGGCTCTCTAAAATACAAATGGTAAAAATGGCGCAGGCCGCAGAGCATGAATTTGCCGGCGTAAAATGCGGCATCATGGATCAGTTTGCTTCTGTGTTTGGTAAAGCAGCCCATGCCATACAGTTAGATTGCCGGAGCCTTGAATACCGGTATGTGCCTTTACACATGGAAGGGATTAAGATCGTACTTTTTAATTCCAATGTATCACATGCGCTGGCATCATCCGGGTACAATACCCGGCGGCAACAGTGCGAGCAGGGGGTAGCCTGGGTAAGGAAATATATGCCGGAAGTGCGATCACTGCGTGATGTGTCGCATGAAATGCTTCAGGAGCATGTGCTGCCAAAAGATGAATTAATATACAGGCGTTGCAAATATGTGCTGGAAGAAAATCTTCGCTTGCTCGCCGCATGTGATGATCTTAAAAAGGGTGATATAGCCGCATTGGGACAAAAAATGTTTCGTACACACGAAGGCTTGAGTAAGGAATATGAAGTGAGCTGCAGCGAGCTCGACTGGCTGGTTCAATACGTGCGCAATGAAAAAGATGTGCTGGGCGCCCGGATGATGGGTGGCGGCTTTGGGGGATGCAGCATTAACCTTGTAAAAGAAAATGCAGTAGATGCATTGGTTGAAAAAGTGAGTGCTCAATACAGGAAGGCAACCGGTTTAACGCTCAGCGCCTATACAGTACAGATCGCTGATGGCACAGAGGAAATAGTGCAGTCCGGGGAAAAATCTGCTGTATGAAGCCGCTGTGCGAAGTCTCTGACTTCGTACTCCATATGTTCTTCCGGGACGCTGTCCCGTATAGTAATAATGCCAGGATGAACCGTAGTGATGTACCATAAAATCAAATAAAACCAAACGATTGTTATGATAAAAGTACAAACCTTTGCAATTGCCTGCCTTATGATGGTAATGGCCTGTAACCAGGGAGCCAAAGAACAGGATGCGGAACAAAAAAACGGGGCAGAAACTGCTGCCGTAAATGCATGCGTGCCTTCATTGGAGAATAAAAATTTTGAGGATAGCATAGATGGTAAACTTACCGGCTTGTATATACTCAAAAACAAAGCCGGCGCCTGCGCAGCCATTACCAATTATGGCGGAAGGCTGGTAAGCCTGGTGGTGCCTGATAAAGACGGTCGGCCCGTTGATGTGGTGGTTGGTTTTAAAAATGTGCAGGATTATGTAAGTTCCACTGAGCCTTATTTTGGCGCCACGATAGGCCGTGTAGGCAACCGCATTGCAAAAGGAAAGTTTAGCTTAGATGGGAAAACCTATACCTTATTTACCAACAATGGGCCGAACACATTGCATGGAGGGAAAAAAGGTTACCAGGATGTGGTATGGGATGCCAGTCAGCCCAATGATTCCACATTGCAATTAAAATATTTATCCAAAGATGGTGAGGAAGGCTTTCCCGGAAACTTAGATATAACGGTACGGTATACCCTTGCGGCAAACAATGCGCTTAAAATAGATTATCGTGCCACCACCGATCAAAAAACGGTGGTGAACCTTACCAATCATGCTTTTTTTAACCTGAATGGTGAAGGCAGCGGAACCATCAATGATCATGTGCTGCAGATCAATGCAGATAAATACACGCCTGTTGATGCTACATTAATACCCACAGGCCAACTGGAAGCTGTAGAAGGAACACCGTTTGATTTTCGCCAGCCTGCAGCTATCGGGAAAAGAATAGATACGGTAAATAACCGGCAGTTAAAGAACGGCAGTGGCTATGATCATAATTTTGTGCTCAATGAAAACGATCCCGCCACCCTGCATGAGGCTGCAGAAGCAACAGGCGATAAATCGGGCATTGTAATGAAAGTGTATACAACCGAGCCCGGACTCCAGTTTTACGGCGGTAATTTTATGCAGGGAAAAAATACTTTTAAGAGCGGGGCTAAAGATGATTTCAGGACCGCATTTTGTTTGGAAACACAGCATTTTCCCGATGCACCCAATCAAAAGAACTTCCCGTCAATTGTACTGGAACCGGGCAAGGAGTATAAGACTTCTACCGTGTATGAGTTTTCCGTGAGAGGAGAAAGGTGAGAAGTGAGAGGAGAAAAGTGAGAGGTGAAATCACAAAAAGCAAGAACCAAATAAATACAGATGATTCGTCCCTTTCCAGGACAGGTAAAATTCAAATCCGAAGCCTGAAATCCTACATCCGAAAACAAAATGTAACGATAAACCAGAAACTATAAATCCGAAGGAGGTCGGCTTGTGACTCCTGATATCAGCTTTATCTTAATATTCAAAAATAATTGTAATGAAATTTAGACTGATCGTACTAAGCGCTTTATTAATCAGCATGGGTTTTCAGCAATGCAAGCCCAAAGAAGAGAAAAAAGCAGATAATGAAGCAGTAGCTGAAGCAGGAAGAGATACCTGGACAAAGGAGCAGGCCAATGGCTGGTATGCGAAGCAGGGATGGCTGGTGGGTTGCGATTTTGTTCCCAGCACTGCC
>CAYVEI010000251.1:0-5397 GCA_964450515.1 uncultured Terrimonas sp.
CAACGCTTTGCTTTACGCAATAAGCGTCATTTTTAAGTATTTATAAACGCTTCCAAGCGTTTATAAACGGTTTTGTTTCAACGGTACAGTACTCATAGCAGTAATAGGGCTCAGACTGAAAGCGTTACCAAACCTATTCATTTATTTCTGAAAATTAAAAAAATGCCGTGCTGTGCAGGCAATTTCCCGGTGATGGCGCTGAGGCAAAGAGGTGCTGTCTGTTTTATCTTTCCCCGGGAAAACAATTCCCCTGCATCCGCAGATAACGATCTGAAATAATTTTGTAGCGAACGTGCTACACGGCATTGTTGTAAATCAGCATCCTTTTTTGTTGGCCAGTTTATTTCAACTTTGCGTAAATATCAAGACTAATAAATGTTCCATTCTTTATTTCACATTCTCTCATTGTTCCTTCGTACCGGAAGTTGAGCTTAGCCATTAATCTTTTGCAACCGGCGTTTTCAGTTTCTACCAATCCTTCAATCCGGTGGAGACCAAGTTCGGTAAAAGCATAATTGCAAATCAGGGGTATTGCTTCTGTCATTATCCCTTTTTTCCAAAAGCCGGGCAACAACCAAAATCCAATTTCGGACTTCCTGTGTTCTTTTAACAGGCTATTTAGTCCAACTGCACCATAAAAAATGGCATCGTTTACAGAACAAATAGCCCACCATATTCCCGTTCCTGTTTTTTCGAGGTTGGAAAACCAGTTCATTTGTTCTTTAGTAGCTTCTATGCTGCGGAAACTGATGCCATAGTGTTTAATTACAGCCGGATGAGAAAGTCCTTTGAATACGTTCTCCAGGTCGGCGTCTGAAAACTGCCGGAGTAGCAGCCTGTCCGTTTTAATAATAGGAAATACTGTTGCCATGTTGTTGTGTGAAGCCGGGCAGTGTGATTATTTCTGATAATAAAACAGTACAGCATAACCTTTCTGCCGGGAATTTTATTTAAAGTTCCCTGTTTTTTCCCTGTTCATCAGCTTTTGGTAAATTTTCTCCAAATGGCTATGATCTGTACCGCAACATCCCCCTATTACGCAGAGATTGGGAAGCCATTGTTTGAGTTGCTTATATCCATCGGCGAGCAGGCATTTGTCTCCGGCGTCAAGCGTATCACACTCGTCCAGTTCCACGTGACTTTTAGTGGAGGCATTGGCCCTGATACCTCTGATGCGCAACTTCCAATCATCGCCTTTTTCAATGGTATTGCTGAAATGTTCCGGATGAGCGCAGTTAATCATGTAATGTGCTGCATAATGGCCGGTAGCATCATCCGTTTTCCTGATGGCTTCGCCCAGGGTTTCCCCATCCGGTAATTTTCCATCCGTTTCCACCGTAAAAGAAATGACCACCGGAATGTTAAATGACCTGGCTGCTTGTACAACACCAATAGCTTCCGCGCTGTAGTTCAGGGTCATGGCTGTAACCATATCTGCGTCAGCGAGCGCAAATGACTGTATTTGATGAGTATGGTAGGTTGCTGCTTCTTCTGCTGTCATACAGCTTGTTGCCTTGTAGCCATCCCCGCGCGGGCCGATATTTCCACTAATGATCACCCGGTTATCAGGCAGGTGATGCGCATGAACGAGGTTTCGCACAAAATGAACAGCTAACTTGTTCAGCACATTCAGTTCATAAGCAGTATAGCCAAGTCTGTTTCCCCAGTCCGGATTGGCCCTCCATGTGGGCGTTTCCATAATGAAATCCAGCTCATACCGGTGGGCCATGTTAAGATATGGCGTATAATATTGTTGCAGGGCATCCCGGCCTTTTTTGTCTTTCAACAACTCAAAAGCGGAGAAATGGTTCAGGTGCAAACCCTGGTGAAAGATAAGGGTCGTTTCCAGCCCGCCATCCGTTAAAAAGTATTCCTGGTTGAATATGCTTGTCCTGGTCATATATAGTCCGTTTTAAGTAATTTTTATGCTGATCGTTTTTCCCGTTCCAGTATGGCGTTTGAACCGGTTTTTGTTTTCGGACTGCTAACATCTTTAAACAACAGCATTTCGCCAACTCTTGCCGAAGCGCCGTTATAGAAACCGGTTTCATGTTCAAAGCTCTTCGGATTGTGGAATGTGCCGAAAATGATATCGAAAACGGGCAGGTCGGAATAGTTGCTTCTGTGAATTTTTTGCGCATGATGCAAAGTGTGGCTTTCGGGTCGCTGGATGATATATCCAAGCCAGTGCGGCGTTTTAATATTGGCATGTTGAAAAATACCAAGGAAAGTTGTGGTGAGCAACATAAGGGTGATGGCCTGTGGCGTAAGGCCTGCTATAAAACTGAAGCATATGCTTCCCAACACAGTCCAGCCGGCCATGTCAAGCGGGCTGAAATAGAAAGCGCCATAAGTATCCAGGCGTTCCGCACTGTGGTGCATCTGGTGGAAGGTTCGCCAGAGAAAGTTGTACCGGTGCAGACAGTAATGCCATCCATAAATGCCAAATTCATAGAGCAATACACCGGACAAACCTCCTGCTATTGTACCCAGGCCAGACAGGTCAAACAGCCGGTAGGGTTCCATAAGGGGGTCGGTGAATAGGGGTAAATAAGACGACAGGTAAAAGTAAAGCACAAAAGTGAGAAGCCCCCGGAGCTTCCAGTTCTTCACTTCCGGCAATTTCCTGCCGGGAAAAGCAGTTTCCCAAAACATTAATCCTCCGTAAATCGCCAGTACAGTCAGCGATACCGGATCTAATAAAATTTGCAATGGAGTTGGCATAATATATTTTTTCTACGCTTTATAATATGCCCTATAGGCGTAAGGTTCCGCCTTACGATATGAGGAGGCGCCCTTATACAAGATAGCTGTATGTTATTTCCGGCGGGCTACTGTTTGTATTCCATACCCGGAGCCGGAACTTTAAAAAGTAGAATAATTTTTAAGAAGTAATCCAGCAAATATGCTGTTCAGGGGTGTAGGTGCATACTGTTCCGGTTCTTATTGAGACGGCTAAGTGTCTGCCAAGAACTGGGTGCATCTTTTCTATTTTTGCAATAGCATTTCTGATTCGCCAGGTTACGGCCGAGCGGGCTTTTTCAACCGGGTTACCTGCTTTCCGCACTTGTCCTTTCAAACCCAGTGATTGAGAAAGGTGGGCAATAAGCTGTTCATATTCTTTTTCCAGGACTACCAACCGTCCGTAGTCATTGCCGTCTTCTGCATCTGCTATTTCGCGCTGAAGCCCGAGCATTGTTTTTTGATAGTCTTTCCTTGCTTTTTCATCCAGCAACGCTTCTCCTTTTGAATTCAGCACACTACCCATTAGTTCGGCGCAATGGATGCTTTGTCCGGGGCAGACCAGCATTTTTTGAATATCTGAAAAACCCTTTACTTCCAGCAGTTGCACACTAAGCCCCTGGTAGGAGCATTTCCAGACTCCGCCATTTTTAAGGAATTCGGCGGGGTATACTGCCCCGGCCGGGCTCTTTCTATTTTTCTGTTGAATAACGGGGTAGCTGCCCTTGCTGATGTATGCAAAGAAAGGCTGGAAATTGGTTTTCCCTTTGTAAGGATTTACCCTGGCTATCCACTCTATGGCTTCAGCAGGAGCGAAAGTGTTGCTTTTACAAATGGCAGCCTGGTATGTTTGAAGATATTGCTGCCAGCATTGCTGCATTTTTTCATACTCGCCCAGGTGGTAATAGGCGGCTGCAAAGATGGCCTGTGTGTCAACCGGAACATAGGTATGGGTGGGAATGTTCTTTGTGACTGCCTTTTCGTATGCACCTAATTCAAAAAGGATCAATCCCCCGGTGGAGTTATAGGCTTCCGCACCGGTGGGGTTGAGCCGGAGGGCTTTCAGGTACAGTTCATACGCTTCTTCCGTGAGTTCCATATACACAAAACAAGAAGCGATAATAACAAGGCTATCGGGGTCATTGGCGTTTAACTGCAGTGATTTGCGCAAATAATACAGGGCACTCTCATAAGCGCCATCGTATAAAAAAATACGCCCCAGCACGTAAGCTGCCACGTAGTTCTGATCGTCCAGTTCCATTGCCTTTTGCGCCCATTCAAAAGCTCCCGACTGGTTTACTTCCCATCTTTCCCATAGCTGACAGCTCCATTCATTAAAATAGGTGAGCGACATTCCCGAATAGGCCAGCGCGTAATCGGGTTGGGTATGAATGGCCTGCTGAAAGTATTCCCTGGCCTTTAGGTCGCTTTTAAGTGATCCTTTCTTTAATTCTTCCAGCCCATAGAGCCAGCATTCGTATGCTTTCAGCTTCACCCGCTGTTTGCTTCTGATGCGGGAGAGCAGATCATAATTTAACCGCTGCTGCAGGGCGGCCACCAGGGCAAGATATAATTTGTCCTGCATGTTCTGAACATCTGTTGTTTTACCTTCGAAGCGGTTGGCCCAGATCAAACGGTGTGTACTGCTGTCAAAAAGCTGAACATTGATTCTTATTAGTGTAGCTTCATTTCTAAAAGAGCCTTGTACATAATAGTCAGCCGCTGTATCCGGAATGTTTTGCCCTGAATCTAAATTAATTTGCAGGTTTATTGCTGTTGGGTAAGCAATGATTTGAAAATGACGAAACTTCGAGAGTTCGGTGATCAGGTCAATGCAAAAGGATTTGCAAAACAACTCCATCTGTTTCCCTTCAGTAAGATTTTCGAAAGGAAGAATAGCCAGGGTTACAAAGGAAGCAGCAGCCTCAGCCTCGTTTGCTTTCAGGTTTTTGGTTGTGCTCATGATGAAGATAAAAATACAAATGTTGCCGATTTGTTTTTATTTTTATTTTTATCAGAACTTCACTTTTTAGTTTGCCGGCTTTCAGCCTGTTGGGACCGGACGCAGTGAAAACTGCCAACTACGGGTTTCTGCAGCGTAAATCACTTTCAGGAAACAGCCCTACCCGCAGGTATATATTGAGTAATTCGTTTGGATGCATCAACTAATTTTTGATGTTGATTAATATCCTCTCCAATACCTTGTTAGCGGTTCAGGCTTCTGTTGTTATTGTTTTTTTGTCTATAGAAACCCGTTGCACATCCGTAAAAATAAAAAATGAATTCTGTTTTTAAACCGGCCTTTTTCAATATGTCGTTTGCCTTTTTTGCGTTTTCAAATTTGTCTGTATATTTCCAAAACATTTTATATTCCTCTGGGTTATAAATATTATCTTCCATTCAACACCAATTCCCATTTCTCTGTTTCTGCATATTCTTTAATGATACAATTCCTTTCAGTATGTAAATTCTTTAAATATTTTGTCAGGGAAATTTTATTAAAAAGTTGCCCTAAAGTCCAAAGGGTGAATGAAACTCAAAATAATCTTTCATTATTTAAGTATTTTTAAACTATGTTGCGTTCTCAGCTCTGGAAAAACTTTTTTGAAGAAACGGGGGAGATAGCCCGTTTTACCGGCAGGTTATTTTCTCAAT
>CAYVEI010000252.1:0-5396 GCA_964450515.1 uncultured Terrimonas sp.
GGATCGCTTCACATCAATTCATCAAAAATATATTGTTCATTATAAGTAATATTAAATTCTTCCAGTAATGCTACATATTCTTCCCTGAAAGTTTTAACCCGGTGATGCTCTTCCTGATTTTGTATGTATTTAAATATCATATCCACATCCCGCTGCCTGTATGAGAATACACCATAGCCTTCCTGCCATTCAAATATTTTTCCGGTGAGCTTATTATCATTGATGTATTTAGACGATTTTACCTTCACAACCTTCATTAGTTCCGATACCGAAACAACAGGTTTTAATCCGATAAAACAGTGCATGTGATCTTCTACTCCGTTTACGATGATGGTTTTACAACGCGTTTCATTTATCAGGCTGCCTATTACAGCCTGTACACTGCCCCGCCATATTTTATCAAGAACAGCAGCTCTGTATTTTACCGCAAAAATGGTCTGAATATACATCTGGTGATCAGTGTTTGCCATGGTTTTGTGTTTACTGCAAAATATACATTTTCCAAAATGGACCGAGCTTACAGCTCTCTCTGTTCTTTACTTTCTTCCTTCTGCAACGGGCTGAAGCCGGTTGTTACAAAACAGAGACCGAGGCTATGCCTCTTGGTTTTTATAATATCCGGAATGAAAAAGGGTAGCATACCCCGAAACATTAATTAGCCTCAATAATTTCATCTTCGTTCCCGGCCCATTACTAAACTGAGCTTACACTGCACAGTAAAATAAGAATCGTTCCTGCTGTTGTTGCCCCTTATGGCATTGGGTATTGTTGTAGCGGAAGGATCAATTTCTTTTTGCCTGTCGTGCAATTGTATGGCGTATGATGCCTGGTAGGGAGAAAGATATTTTTGAAATAAAGCAGGATCAATATACCGCGTGCTCACATCATCCAAATAATCCGTTCGGGTAATGCGATGTAATATTTCGAACCGAAGATTCAGCAAAGCTGAGCATTCCAATTGTATACCTGCTCCCACAGGAAAATTCAGTTGGGTAAGCTTGTATTCCTTTCTTTCAGGGTATTCCCCAAAACCCTGTCCCTCTGTATGGATTGTATTCAGTGAAACCCATTCGCCGTTCAGGCATGCCTGCGGATCAAAATGAAACAAACCTATACCTCCAACTAAATAGGGCGATACATTCGCTTTATTTTTTGCAGGGAACAACATCAGCGGATGCAATTCGGCAAGCAGCAGCAGCTCTGTAATATGGCTTTTAAAATGAAGATTACGGCGGTAGCGGTTACGCGCTTCAGAAGGATCATTCTTTAGAATGCTGTCGTACGCCATAATGTTACCCATATTAAATTCCAGCCGGGCGCCCAGCACATAGCGGTAGCTGAGGTTCGCAAAAATACCGCCGCTCATTCTGGTGTTTTGCCAGTTGAGGTCTTTCAGGAATTTTTTACCATTACCGGGTCTGCCGCCAATATCTGTGAGGCAATTGATAGCGCCCAGCGACAACCCTCCTTCAAAAAGGAAATCGCTTTCGTAATAACGGTTATTGTAAAAATAATCCTGTGCAAAGAAGGGCTTGCTCAATAAGCAGCACAGGAACAGCAGGCAAACTGTGTGCACTTTCATAGTTAGCATTTTAGGTGTTAGCTGTAAATAATGAAACGGCGGGAACGGATAGTTTAAGATAATAAAATATTGATCAATCTGCAAAGCGTTTTTTAAAACTCCTGGGTAATTCCATAATTATCAGGAGTAAAATGTACAGGAAGACGTAATTTTAAAAGCATTAACTAAGTATCTCCATGAAAAAAATCCTATCTATCCTGCTTTGTGTTTATTTTATTATCAGCTTTCAGTGGCTGCATGCGCAACCTGTAACGATCAGCTATACCGAAAGCAATGCTGATTTTCCTAACCCCGAAAGAGGCTTTTATATACCTTCACAAACCCATGCGGGCAACTTTGTTCCGCTGAATGAGCAGCAGCTCATTTCCTACAGAACGGTGGAGCAAAAGCATGGCAGCGCCAGTTATGCAATCTATTCAACCCTCTTATTCAGGTACTATATATTAGACCAGTTCGTTAACAAGCCCTTGAGTGCCGATTTTCTTCAGAAACTGAACAATGATTTCAACACGGTGAGAAATGCAGGATTAAAAATGATCATCCGGTTTTCCTATATCAATAAAGTACATTCAGATGGCTGCGCCGATAAGGAAGGTATTTGCCCGCCTTATGGCGATGCACCCAAAACCATGGTATTACAACACATCTCACAGCTCAAACCATTACTGCAAAGGAATGCGGATATCATTGCTGTGGTGCAGCAGGGCTTTATTGGTATATGGGGAGAAAATTATTATACCGACTATTTTGGCGATGCATCTGAAAACGGCGCCGGAAGAATAATGGACAGCAACTGGCACGACAGGAATGACGTACTGAAAGCCCTGTTAGATGTACTACCCAAAAACAGGATGGTACAGGTACGTACGCCACAAATGAAACAGAAATTTGTATACGGACCTTCGGCGTCTACCGATTCAAAACCCCTGAGCCGTGAAAAAGCATATAGCGAAACGGATGAAGCAAGAATAGGTTTTCACAACGATTGTTTCTTGGCAAGCACCGATGATTATGGCACTTACTACGATTATGGCAGCTCATCCACTCCAAAAAAACCTGCAAATGACATCATGCGAAAATATTTTGAAGCCGACAGCCGCTATGGGCCGGTAGGAGGCGAAACCTGTGATGATGCTTTTAGTCCGCAGAACGACTGTGCTCCTGCCGGGCATGCAGCGCAGGAAATGGCAGCTATGCATTATAGTTACCTTAATACGGGTTACAACAATAAAGTAAACAACGACTGGGATTCGATGGGTTGTATAACCAGCATTAAAAAACAGCTCGGCTACCGTTTTGTTCTGAAAGATGCGCTGTTTCCCGCTACTGCCAAAGCCGGCGAACCATTTGCTTTTTCCGTTAACCTTGCTAACCAGGGGTATGCTGCTCCTTTTAATCCCCGCAGGGTTGAACTGGTATTACGCAATACAGAAACCGGGAAAATTTTTATTATTCCATGCAAAGCAGATATACGATTCTGGTTTTCGGGCGATATTGTATGGAAAGAGATCATACAGCTCCCTGTTAAAATTCCCGCCGGGCAGTATGTGTTATTGCTGAACCTTCCTGATGCTTATTCCTCGCTTTCCAAAAGACCCGAATACAGCATACAACTGGCCAACCAAAGCTTATGGGAACCGCATACAGGATTCAACAGCCTGCGCCATACGATTGCTATAACCGCCAGCAGGTGAGCTGTTATTACGCATTCCTTAATATACCTGAATTAAATGCCGGTTCTTTTGCAGGTTGAACAGCCATCGGTTTCCTTTTTCTTTTTTTCTTCAGCTTGTTAAGCCAGATGAGGGTACCCGTTACGGGCAGGGTAGTGGCAACCAAACAGGCTATGAAATAGAGCAGCTTGCTAAACCCGCCATATACATTGCCTACATGCAGCGCTTTTATGGAACCTGCAATTCGCTCATTAAAAGGTTTGTGCCTGAAAATATCTACTTTAACGGCAGCCGCAGTGTATTGATCCAGGGTTAACCTGTCGCCTGCTGCCGGTGCAAAAAAGCCTACTCTTGTTTTACTAACGGATACCGGAGCTTTTGCATCCGCCGGCAGGTTTACCATATAGTTTCCTTTATAGGGCAACAACTTGCTGGCTGCTGCTACATACGCCGTAATGCTTAAAGGTCCTTGTTCATCTTCAACAGGCAACGCGCTTGTGCCGGCTGATACTTTGGATGACCGGCTTTTTTCAGTTTCACCCTTCTTTTCTCCAATACCCCGGTTATCCGCAGTTGTTCCCCGGACTTTATTTTCGCTTTCTCCTTTCCTTTCTGTGCCGGCGCTGCTGCTTTGTGACTTTCCGCCGGCTTCACCCGCTTTGCCTTCCGTTCCCTGTGGCTTCGGTTTGTATGTTCCCAGTGTTTTTTGCAAACCGTCCCTGTACCATTCAAATGACCACTGCGGGCCGGTAAGCCCCATCACCAATAAAAAAATGAGCGAATAAAAGGCAAGTGTATTGTGCAGGTCGTGGTTAATACGTTTCCAGTTGCCGGAAAGCTTTATTTTTAATCCCTGGCGCCAGGTTCTCACTTTTTGCGGGAACCATATGATCAAACCGGTTATACAGCCCAATGTAAAAATAATGGTAGTCCACCCCGATATTTTGCTTCCCAGTTCCCTGTTGGTCATGCTGCTCAAAATGGGTGTTTCCACCTTATCGAGCAGCAGCCAGCGGTGCAAACTGAACATGGTGCTCATGAATTCCTTAGTGCCATTTTTTTCAAGCGAATTTCCCACGATCTCCCCGGTATAGGGGTCAACCATATAGGTGGTGCCGAAACGCGATTTATCGTCTTTCGTTCTTACGTTAAACTGGTACGTTCTTCCCGGGTCGGCCGGTATGTTTACCGCCGTTACCTTACCTCCTGATGCCTGCTGTACTTTTCCAAGCAGCTTTTCGGGGGCAATACGCTCCACGCCTGCCGCCCGGTTTGCTTTATATAAATGAGGTGCGGCCATTTCCGTTAGTTCGGTATTATATACGTATACCGTACCGCTGAAACAGATCACAATTACGATCAGCCCACTCCCAAGCCCCAGCCAGAGGTGAATATCATTGAACAATTTGCGTGTTTTTTGCCAGGCTGTTTTCTTTTTCTTTGGCTGTGCCATTTGCGTTATTGTTATTTGATTTACAGGATAAACCCAGGGCCGGAAAAATAAAGCTTTCCCTTCCCGGAAATTTACAAAAAGCGGAAATTCTCCATTTGAAATCGTTAAAACCCGGATTTTGGTGTGTTCTTATCGTTTATTTATCCCAAAAAACGGAAGCGGTGAACGGATCTATATTACCCTGCTTTGCCACCTCTTCCCCGTTACCGGTAAGTTCAGACTTGCGGTAAGTAAGCCTCAGCGGGCGGTAAGCCGGATCGGTGCTGGGGCTCCGCAACGATTGCGGTATTGCCGGTATGCCCAGCCTGCGATAATCATTCCATGCCTCAAAACCGTTAATGGTATTCAGCGAAAGCCATTTCTGTTCTATGATTCTTTCTATTTTATTGGCTGCCAGGTCAAGATCCACTTCGTCCTGTATAATATAGTCAGCGTATCCGGCCAGGGCCTCCATGTATTTCAAAGATTCCTGCACGGCAAGGTTGTAAAAATCCTTTGCATTGCCGCCTATCCAGCCCCGTTCAGCGGCTTCCGCCTGCAAAAAAAGGCTTTCAAAAGAACCTAACAATACAGATGACTGGGTAGCCTGCTTAAACAATGCACCAGGCTGTCCGCTATTTTCCTGGGGGCCACGAAAGGGTGAAGTATTTGCCATAGAAAATGCCGCGTCTTCCGTACCCAGCGGCAC
>CAYVEI010000253.1:0-5382 GCA_964450515.1 uncultured Terrimonas sp.
AAAAGTAATAGGTAACCTGCAACAAGAAAAGATTTAAATTTAACATATCGTCTCATTTGTAAATTCTTATTTTAAAATGATTGTCTATGACTATATCTAAAAATTATTTTACCTTATTAATCCAAGAATAAAATCAAACGGTGAGTGACGATCCTGCGGTCTATTATATCTAACCAGTTTAAGCGGATCTAGGGTAAAGGCCAATGGTTCCCACCACTCAGGATTCCGGACATTTCCGATTGGAAAATCAGGAAAATTCCATATAACGCTTCCGCGTTTGGGATCACCGAAATATTCTGCAGCTCTGTTATTTGCATCCATTTCGACCCAAAAATCTTCATGCGCTCCATCATAAAAAGTCCCTCTCGGCATTGGTAATCCAAATGGTGCTTGGTGTTCTGTTAAGGCACTTGGTAATCCGTATTTAAATAAATATAACGGACCGCTTCTTTGACTTTGTAGATAGTGACCATATTCATGCATAAAAGTTGGATTAAAATCGCCACCCCTGGTTCTAACTCTTACATCGCTACCTGTAATATAAGAGCCTAACGTCACCCCCTCAAAACCAAAATTAGGGCTTGAAGTTACTGTGGCTCCGTCAAAATGTTCAACTGTTACATCCCTACTTGCAATATTATTAAACCAGGACCAGGTAAAACCAATTCCTGTTTGAATACCTTCCTTGAAAAATCTACTTAGTATTTGCCTACCGTTTCCCTCCACTAAGCCTTGTAATAATAATCCAGTATTTTGAGCTTTTTCCCAACCCGCATTAATTCCATTTTGAAATCTATTATGACCGCTGCTGAAAAAGCCGTGTATAAAACCAACTATAAACTCTAAAAAGAAGTCTCCACTTGGGTCATTATATCTCACCGGATTGTTCATTGCATAGGTGTACCGATTAAAGTTCATCGGGTCGTCAGACTTTTGCACATAATTATCCGGGCTCAGCATTCTTCCCACTATAGCATCATATAACCTCGCATTCATGTTTATGAGGTTAAACTCTTTTGTATGCTCGTGCCCGGTGTATCCGCGGTTCAATAGTAAAGCCGGGTCGGAGCCGAAAGCATATAATGCAAGATTTGCCGGGTTGCGCATCCTGCCCCAGGCATCATAGCTGTATTCTGCCTGTAATATCTTACTCGCATTGGTAATATGGGTAATACTGCCTATGTTATCACGATTGATATAGAGTAAACGTGTGGTACCATTATTGTTTTCCAACGCTACCGTAGCGGTATATGGTGAACCGTCAAGGTAGAAAATGGTTTTCGTAGTGCTGCCCTGAACCGTTTTCTCGTATTGCCCGTCGTTAAAATAATACCGGGTATAGGTAAGACTTCCGGAAGTTTTAAATTCCTGCTTTATCCTTTTATAACCTTCATCATAAGTAAAGTCAAGCGTATACGTCCCCTCTTTTAATTGTTTGGGACGGGCAAATGAGGTATAAGTAACCTCCTGCAATGCAGTTGGCACTGTATTTCCTGATGTTACTGTTACGCTGCTCATGGCATAAGGCTTCCCGCTTGTATTGTACTTGTATGTACCTACATCTGACTTACTTGCTATGTTGCCCGTTGCATTGGCATAAGTTATTGTTTTTGTGACAGAAGATGTGCCATAGTTCAGCAGCCTGTCCAAATTATCATAGGTAAAGTTTTCTGTAAGGTTGCGGGTTTCATCCTTGCGGGAACTGATATTGCCTTTCAGGTTATCCACAGTATAAGTCATATGCTGCACCGCCGTAGTACCGTTCATGCTCTTAATGCCTGTAAGCAAACCATACGTATTAAAGGTATTGGTTTGCAGCAGTCCGTTACCCAACAAGACCTCCTCTACCTGGCCGAAAACCGTTATTTTATTGATGGTTTTTAACGCTACGTTGTTCACGTCGGTAAGCTTGTTGAGGTAGCCGTAAGCATTGTACAGGTAATTGATGGTATATGCCATAGGCGAATGTACGGTTTTGGTAAGCCTGCCGTTGGTATAGGTATAATTTACCTGGTAGCTTTCACTACTCACCGTCTCCGTAGTTTGCGTAACTCTTCCCAGGTTATCGTAGGTAAAAGATTTAGAACCGCCATTCGTATTGGTGATCGCAGCCAGCCAGCCATCTGTATTAAAGGTATAAGTGGTATTAAACTCAGGTGCGGTTTTGCCTGTTAACCTGTTAAAACTGTCGAATGTTGAGTTAACCGTTTTATTATTGGCATCTTTTACACTGTTGCGGTTGCCGGCGGCATCGTACGTATAGGTTACCGTTCCGGCGCTGGGGTCGGTAATTTGGGTTTGTCTTCCATATATATCATAGCTGAACGTAGTTGTTGCACCACCGGGGGCTGCAATAGAAGCAGCCTGTCCATCGGGCTTATAAGTATAGGTGATGGTGCCTGCCGGACTTACTACTGATGTTAATGCTCCTGTGGCATCTGTGGTTTTGGTTGTTGACACGCTGTTTTTTAGAGGTTGCCCGGATATCCCGCAACTCACTTTTTACAAACTTTGACAATATCCCAACCGAGAAAGCCAGGAGGTCATCTTTCCTGCTTTATTGTTGTCCTTTAAGACGATGGCTATGCTGTTCAATACTCCTTCACCAGTGTATCGTATGAAATGTTCAGGTGCGTGTGCAACCTGCGGATCATGTTCAGGTTAAGTTTGCGATGCCGGTTAAAAAGGTCGGTAACCCTGCTTTTGTAACCAAGAATACCTGCCAGGTCCTGTTTGCTCAAACCCTGCTGCTCCATGCGGTACCGGATGGCAGTGATCGGATCAGGCATCCTGATAGGGTAATGAGCATCTTCGTAATTTTTGATCAGCAGAGCAAGCACATCCGCCTCATCGCTTGCAGGCGTACCCGCTTTTGCCTGGAATACCTGTTCAAAGCGTTTCAGTGCTGCTGCGTAGTCTTTTTTTGAACGGATGATTTTGAGTGCCATACAGGTTGTTTGTTTAATTGCGTGTTTAATACAAATTAACGGTTGCCGCATCCACTTTATCATACGCTGCATGCGTACCAATAAACTTGATGAATAGCCAGCCCTTTTGGTAGTTGATTTCTACGATCAACCGGTATTCGTTTTCATTGATCTTAAAAACGGCGCGGTTATTTTTCAGCGTTCGCGCCGTATTAAAATCCCTGGTCACATCACCGGGTTTTTTCCAGTTTTTTGCCAGCACATCGTTGTACCATTTCTCCAGGGTTTCCCTGCAATCGGGATGTTTTTTATAAAAACCCGTAATGGTACTTCGATTATATATATTCATTGTCAATAGCTGCTCCTGCAAAAATAGGAAAAAGTAACCAAAATGGTTACTTTTTCCTATTTTTTTAAGCTTTTAAAAAAACTTACCGTCTTCCGCCACGCTACCTGCTCTCCGTTATATATCTATTAACAAGACCTGCCGGGCTTCCTGCGCTTTGTTTGCATCCAGCAGGTGCATGACTTCCAAGTGCATCAGTTTTCTTCTTTGTACTTTACTTTCCACGGTACTGAGCCGGAGGCTAAGCAGTTCACCGGTATGGGTGTCGTCCGCGGAGGGAATGGCTTCAAAGTTCTCCGACTTCGGACTTCCTATGTTCTTCCGCAGACGCTGTCCCGTCAAAATAGTACCGGTTCAATTTGTTCTGCTATACGATGTCTCCAACTTCGTGCACATTATGTTCTTCCCGAACTCCGTTCCGAAAACAAAACAGTTTTCATGCAGCCCTTAATGCTTTCATTTTTACTATTTACCCATTGCCTTCCCAATAGCCGCATCTACTATATCAACAGCCGTTTTAAGCTGCTGCCGCGTTATGGTTAACGGAGGCGAAAGCTGCAGCACATTACCCTGGGAAACCTTAAAGCTCAGCCCGTTGGCCAAACATTCATATAAGACCATTTCCGCTTCTTCAATTGCTTTTTCTTTGGTTTGCCGGTTCTTTACCAGCTCTATGCCCCATAACAATCCTATACCCCGTACATCGCCTATTAAAGCATGCTTTTGCTTGAGCGCTTCTAATTCATCCTTCATAAACAAAGCATCGGCATTTACTTTGGCAAGTATCCCTTCCTTTTCAATGAACTCCAGCATGGCCGTAGCGGCCACGCTGCCCAGCGGGCTTTTTTCGTGTGTGTAATGACCAAGTGATACATCCGTAGCGATATTATACGCATCACGGGTAACCATAGCCGCAAGTGGCATAATACCCGCTCCCAGTCCTTTTCCCAAACAAACAATATCCGGCTCTATATCGTAATGCTCAAAGGCGAACATGGTACCTGTTCGTCCAAAAGCTATAGGTATCTCATCTAAGATCAGCAATACGCCATGCCGGGTACATATTTCTCTTACCTTCTTCCAATATGCTTTTGAAGGTATCTGCACATCGGTATTGCGTATGGTTTCCACTATAAAAGCGCCGATATCGCCTTCTTTTTCTATTACATATTCCAGATAATCTGCGTACACCACGTCATTGCCGTCATCGCTAAAAACACCGCGGTAAGAAGTAGGCGGCGGTATTCTTTCCACACCCGGCATGAGCGGTCCCATGCCCTTGCGGAATACCTGCTCACCGCCAGCGGAAATAGCGTCTAAAGAAGCGCCATGAAAAGAATCCCACAACGATACCACCTTATGTTTACCGGTAACGATGCGTGCTAATTTCAGCGCCATACCAATGGCGGAAGTGCCGCCCGGCGCCAGCAGCACGCGGTTCAGATCGCCGGGAAAAAGGGAGGCCAGCTTTTTAGCCAGCTCAATAGCCGGAACATTGGTATAACGGCGGGGGCTAAACGGCAATATATCCATCTGTGCCTTTACCCTTTCCATTACAAAGGGGTTGCAGTAACCTACCTGGTGCACATTATTGCCATGAAAGTCCATATAGGACCTGCCGGTAAGGTCGGTAATATAAATTCCTTCGCAGGATCGCAGCACGTCTAAACAGGGAGTTGACATAGCCTGGTGCAGGAAATATTGCGCGTCTTCAGCTAAGTATTGCTGCGTTTCAGCATGCGCGATCACCTTATACCAGGCATTGCGGGAAGCAGACAAATTAATATCACCTTCCGTACGGTTGTATGCATCTTTCATGCCGTAAAAATAGCTGTTTAGTAATTGTAAACAAACTGAATGTGGTGAATTGTTGAAACTACTGTTAGGTTAACCATAATATGACGCATCAGGTTGTGAAAGGGATAAGGTTGCAAGTTGGAAGTTGCAGGTTTCAGATGTAGGGTTCAACTTTTCACCTCTCACTTCGTGAAACGATAAACGTGAAACGTGAAACTATTCACCATTCACTCTCACTTCTCTCCCCTCAACTCCCGGAAAGAACAATATCTCATAGTACAATTAACTCAGCACTACATTCTTTTTGAAGTC
>CAYVEI010000254.1:0-5366 GCA_964450515.1 uncultured Terrimonas sp.
GAACCTGCAGGCAACAACCCGCCCGGTGAAATGGCAAATACAGCCGACCACCCGGAAGATATCAGCTATGAAGGGCTTATGAAAAACCTGCCGCTTACCCCGGAGGCCGTACAGGTTTCTAACGACAGCATTCAATCGGCCCTGTTTGGATTAGGAAAAGCGTTTAAAGATCAGTTTGAAGACTACACCGAAGCGATAAAAAATTATGAAACATTATTGAACCGTTTTCAGGATACCCGCTACCAGGAAGAAGCGGTTTTTGATCTGTATTATTGCTATTCCAAACTGAATATGCCGGTTAAAGCCCGGCAATACAGGGAAATACTGGCGAAAATTGCACCGCAAAGCCGGTATATTGAATATATTGATAACCCTAAGGCGGTAGAGGAACGCAAAACCAAACTGAAGGATAACGCTACCCGGAATTATGAAAAGATATACGATCTTTTCTTAGCGGGTAAATTTGAGGAAGCCATTATACAAAAGGCAAAAGCAGACAGTATTTATGGAAATATTTACTGGACACAGCAATTATTGTATATAGAGTCTGTATACTATATCAAACAAAAAGATGATAATTCGGCTGTCAACGCGTTGCAGCATCTTATTCATATTGACCGGGAGGCGCCTATCTCCAAAAAAGCGGAAAATATCATAGATGTTCTGAAGCGGCGCGATGAAATAGAAAACTATCTTACCGGCTTAGATATAGAAAGAGCAAAGGAAGATTCCATTGCTGTTGTGGAAGAAAAACCCAGGGCGGGAGTGCAGGAACAGGTTAAAACATCGGGGCAACCCAGAGCACAGGAAGTAGCCGCTGCAAAAGAAACGATCATAAAACCGGCAATAGATTCCTCCGTATTCAACCAGCCAAAGCCGGCGCCACAGTCCGGTTTCAGCTATGATCCTTCGGTACAGCATTATGTGGCTGTGGTGCTCAATAAGGTGGATATTGTATATGGCAATGAAGCTAAAAACGCTTTTAACCGGTATAACCGTGAATCATTTAACGATCAGCCGATAGAAATAACGATATTGCCTTTGGATGAAGATAATAAGCTGATGCTGATGTCGGGCTTTTCAGACGCTGTTGGCGCATTAGATTATGTAAATAAGGCAAAACGTGTTGCAGGTGCCCAGGTTGTTCCCTGGCTGGCTGCTGATAAGTATTCCTTTATTGTTATTTCGGCAGGCAACCTTGAAGTGCTCGAAAACAATAAAGACCTTGAGGGGTACAGGCAATTCGTTGAGGCCAATTACCCGGCACAATAAAAAGTTAATTTAAGCATGGAATTTGCTTTTAAGTTTGCTTATGCATCCTGTTGCAGTGTTTATTAATCATAATAATAGCTAATGACAAAAACCGTAAAATATTTCTGGAGAATTTTCTTTGCCGGGCTTGGCTTTGCCGTTTTATTTCTGCTGGCCATTTCATGGGGCATTTTTGGAAAGCTCCCCTCATTATCGGAGTTAGAAAATCCTTCTATTCTTTCTGCTTCGGAAGTGTATGCCGCCGATGGAAGGCTGATGGGCAAGTATTATGTAACAGACAGGACCAATGTACCTTACAGTGAAATTTCACCCAATGTTATTAGTGCGCTGGTGGCTACCGAAGACGAAAGGTTTTACAGGCATTCAGGCATTGACGCAAGGAGCCTTGGAAGAGCTGTTTTCTTTTTTGGAAGTGAAGGCGGGGCAAGCACTATTACCCAGCAGTTGGCCAAGAATATGCTTGGACAGGGAAGCCGGAACACCATTGCCCGGGTAATAGAAAAGCTGAAGGAGATGATTGTGGCCATTAAGCTGGAACGGAATTTTACAAAGGAAGAGATTCTTGCGTTGTATCTTAATACGGTTGAATACAGCGATCATGTGTATGGCATACGGAATGCGTCCCGTACTTTTTTTCAAAAGGATGCTTCGAGGCTCGATGTTGCCGAATCTGCCGTGCTCATAGGTATGCTTAAAGCTACAGGAACGTATAACCCGCGTACCAATCCCAAACTGGCGTTAGACAGAAGGAATACGGTGATAGACCAGATGGTGCGGAATAACTATTTACCTGCGGCGGAGGCGGCTAAAATTAAGCTGGTACCTATAAAGCTCGACTATGAAAAAATGAACCAGAATACCAACCTGGCGCCTTATTTTATTGATGTGCTGCGCAATGATATCCGCCAGTGGTGTAAGGAAAATAAAAACCCCAAAACGGGCGAAGCGTATAATATTTATAAAGACGGGCTGAAAATATATACTACCATTGATCCGCGCATGCAGTTGTATGCCGAAATGGCCGTAGCGCGCCACATGCCTAACCTGCAAAAAGTATTTAATGCGCAAAAGAATATAAAGGACGGAAGTGTATGGAAAACCAAAGACGGGAAAGCCGTATTGGAAAGAGCAATAAAGAGTAGTGAGCGCTGGTCCGATTTATCGGGCGCCGGCCTGAAAGAAGCCGAGATCCGGAAATCATTTGATGTAAAAGTGCCCATGAAAGTGTTTGCCTGGAATGCCAAACGTGAAACAGACACGATCATGACGCCGCTGGATTCTATTAAATACCACAAGCAAATGCTGCAGGCTTCCTTTTTGCTAACCGACCCATTAACCGGGGAAATAAAAGCGTGGGTGGGTGGCATAGACTTTAAAACGTATAAATTCGATCATGTTAATGCTAATACCAAAAGGCAGGTGGGCTCTACCTTTAAACCCCTTTTATATACGCTGGCCGTGATGAACGGGTATACACCCGAAACACCTGTGCCGGTAGATCCTGTTGACCTGGGCGGCAAATTGATTGGTGATAAAAAATACAGCGGAACACGCCCCTTGAATTATTGTCTGGCAGCTTCTATTAATCCTGCTGCTGCCAACCTGATGAACGTGATAGGGGTGAACAGAATGGTTGATTTTGCACATCAGTGCGGCATCTCCAGCAAAATTCCACCGTATCCTTCCATAGCGCTGGGTTCGGCCGATATTTCATTAATTGAAATGGTAGGCGCTTACAGCATGTTTCCTGCCGGGGGAATGAATACCAAACCCATTTATATTTCAAGGATAGAAGACCGAAATGGTAATGTGCTGCAATCTTTCACTACCTCGCATAAGGAAGTAATTAATGAAGCAGACGCTTATATTATGACAAGAATGATGCAGGGGGTGGTTGATTTTGGTACCGGGCGCTCGCTCAGGGGAACCTATGGTATTACCAGCGAAATAGCCGGTAAAACCGGTACTACCAACAGCAATGCCGATGGCTGGTTTATAGGGTTTACCCCGCAGTTGCTTGGTGGCGCCTGGGTAGGCGCAGATGACCCTATTTTGCGGATAGCCAATAATTACGTAGGTCAGGGTGCACAAATGGCCATGCCTATATGGGCCTATTTTTTCCAGGAAGTATATAAAGATAAAACCCTGGGGGTAGATGCCACTGCAAGATTTGTGCAACCCGAAAGCCTGAAAAATGAAATGATCTATGATTGGGCGGATCCTTCTGCATCTGATACACCCATATTAGAAGGCGAAAACCAGCCGGGTGATGCCAACCAGTATATTGATGTGCCGGTTAGCGACGGGCGGGAGAGAGTTACAACGGAATCGCAACTGAACGAGGAAGAAAAAAAGATACTGGAAGAGGCAAAGAACGCAAATACGAAAAAGGATAAAGTGCAGCCCGATACTACAGATAAGAAGAAAAAAGGCTTCTTCCGTAAACTTTTCGGCGGTAAAAAAAAGAATGAGTGAGTGGGGCGCAGGTTGCAGGTTACAAGTTGCAGGGGAGTTACTACTAATGACAGGCTGAGTTCTTCTGCTTTGGATTTTTTTAATTTGCAGTTTGTTGTTTGTTGTTTACGGTTGCATTTCGCTCCGGATTTACCCTTCATTGTGAGACCCTGAACTGATTTGAATGATGTGTAATATTTTAAAGGGTCGAAGCAATCCTCCGATTGGGATACGGATTATATTCTATAAATGGGCTTGCAGTACCTATTTCGTAATTTTTTTTGCCGTAAAGCCACAAGGTCACAAAGCAAAACGCTTTGTAGCTATATAGTTTTTTTATGATCGTCTTCGGAAGTATCTTTAGTTTTTGAGCAATCCCTAATTAAAACAGCTATGCATACAGAACACCCGCGGGTAGCGTGGAGGCATCACACCAATGTATACGAAGTCAACCTTCGTCAATATACAAAAGAAGGCACTTTCAATGCTTTTGCAGGAGAGCTCTCAAGGCTCAGGAAAATGGGGGTAGAAACGTTATGGTTCATGCCGGTAACGCCTATTGCAAAAGAAAAGATGAAAGGAACCATGGGCAGCTATTATGCCTGCTCAGATTATACTGCCGTAAACCCCGAATTTGGCACATTGGATGATTTTAAAAAACTGATCCGTTTGGCTCATCAGTTGGGATTTAAAGTCATTATAGATTGGGTGGCCAATCATACCGGCTGGGATCACGTATGGACAAAAACGCATCCTGAATACTACGAAAGAGACGAAGCCGGGAATTTTAAAGCCGCTTCGGGAATGGATGACATTATTGAGCTGGATTTTAATAATCCTGATTTGGTTAAGGCAATGATTGATGCCATGGCCTTCTGGATAAAGGAATGTGATATTGACGGATTCCGGTGCGACCTGGCATTTTGGGTGGAGCTGGATTTCTGGAGGAAGGCCAGGCCAGCGCTGGATCAGGTGAAACCATTGTTCTGGCTGGGTGAATTTGAAGCTTTGGATAATCCCCAATACCTCGAAGTATTTGATGCCGCCTATGCCTGGACCTGGATGCATAAAACCGAGGATTTTTATAAAAAGCAACGTCATATTCCCGCTTTGGAAAACCTGCTGCAACAATACAAGTCCGTTTTTTTACCAGGTACAACCGGTTTGTATTTTACCTCCAATCATGATGAAAATAGCTGGAACGGAACGGAATTTGAAAAATATGGTGATATGGCGCCCGCGCTGGCGGTATTTAGCTGTACCTGGGATGGCATTCCCTTACTGTACAGCGGGCAGGAATTACCCAACCTGAAGCGATTGCAATTCTTTGACAAGGATGTTATTGAATGGAATGGTAAATATGCTTTAGAAGAATTTTACAGGAAGCTGCTTACCCTCAGAACTGAAAATCCTGCCCTGGCTTCGGGAAATGGACAAGCAGAAACAAGCATATTAGATTTTAAACAGGATGAGCATATTTTGGGTTACGTAAGAAAATGCGGCGCCAATGCCGTATTGGTATTACTGAACCTCTCTCCCTATCCCAGCCGGTTTATGCATAACGACAGCGGTATTACAGGAAAGTACACGGAACGCTTCACCGGGGAAGAGAAAGATTGTTCGGCCGACCAGTGGTTTGA
>CAYVEI010000255.1:0-5359 GCA_964450515.1 uncultured Terrimonas sp.
TTTTTTATTAGCCACAAATCCGTATCACTCAACGCTTCTTCTTTTTCTTCACCAGTTTATACGAATCATCAATCCATTCCTTCAGAAGGGCAGATGAAACCGACCCATCTACAATGATGGTATTCCAGTGTTTTTTATTCATGTGGTAACCGGGCAGTACGCAGGAATATGCTGCCCTGAGTTCCTCCCCTTTATCCGGATCGCATTTTACATTGAACTGAGTATACTCTGTATCTAATGCAAGCAATAAAAATATTTTTTCATCTACCTTAAACACTACGGTATCGGGGCCAAAGGGAAGGGATTCTTCGGCGCCTTCTTTCAATAAGCAGTATTCCCGTATTTGTTCAACGTTCATGTGGTATATTTTTCAACGGTCAAAATTAAAACTTTTATTCACGCTGCGCACGCCGCGTGAAACCTATACCCCTTAGCCACGAAACCCAAACCGAAAGATTAAGGGCAGGTACTTTGTACAGTATAAATCGAAATAAAATTTCTCTATGGTAAATTAGAATAAGATTCAGCATAGAGGTGCTGTTGAGTGCATTCCAAATTGTCGCCGGCTGGTGGGGACACCAGCCGGGGCGGCCCGCCGTGGGCGGTGTCTTCACCGCCCACATGAAGCAAAGCAATGCGACAATTTGGAATGCACCCGTGCTGTTTTATATAGTTGAATACCTTAATTTCATCATTATGTTTTGTTTAACCCACAGCAAAATTATTTTTGCCATATGCCTGGCAGTTATTTTACTGCCTGCAAATTTGTTTGCCCAAACCGGCAGCGCCTCCGAGCCCGTTCGCTATGTGGGCGGTGTAACCATTGACCCCGGTGTGCACGAAGGCCGGCTGCGCTGGGCGGTTGGCGCTGAAAGTGTGCAGGTGATGCGGGCGAACAGGAAACATGGCGGAATAGACGGCGATTCGGGCTGGACTTACAATCACGCGCCTAACCTGGCCTACTGGAACGGAAAATTTTACCTGCAGTATCTCAGCAATCCCGTTGATGAGCATATCGCGCCGGGACAAACGCTGCTTACTACTTCGGACGATGGACGCAACTGGGAAAAACCAATTGTTTTATTTGCGCCTTACCAGCCGCCGGCCGGGGTAAAAATTCCGGAAGGATACCAGGGTTATATGATGCACCAGCGCATGGGATTTTACGTGGCACCAAACGGGCGCTTACTCACCCTGGCCTTTTACGGACATACGGAAGACCCTTTCCAGGAAGGTGGCATTGGCAGGGTGGTGCGGGAGATATACAAAGACGGCAGTTTTGGCCCCGTACATTTTATCTGCTATGAAAGTCATGCCCAATGGAATGAAACCAATACCAGCTTCCCTTTTTATACCCAATCAAAAGATACCGGCTTTGTAGCCGCATGCGAAGCATTGCTGAAGAATAAGCTAATGATATTACAATGGAAGGATGAGGATGATGGTAAGGATACTTTATATGCTGAAAATAAAAATGATGATCATCTTTCCGCGCTGTCTTATTTTCATCGTAAGGATGGCAAAGTAGTGATGCTCTGGAAAAAATCGAAAGCCGCTTTATCGGAAGATGAAGGTGCTACATTTTCTGCACCTGTGAAACTGCCTACGCTTTTAATGTCGGGCGGTAAAAACTGGGGACAAAGAACGGAAGATGGCAGGTATGCCATGTGTTATAACCCGATAGACAACTCCGAATACCGTTATCCTTTAATCATAGTGACAAGCGATGACGGAATCATTTTTGATGATATGCTGCTGGTACAGGGTGAAGTACCGCCCAGGCGTTTTTTTGGCAGGTGGAAGGATTTCGGCCCCTGCTATACAAGAGGAATAACAGAAGGCAATGGCAACCCGCCGGGTAATGATACGTGGATCACCTACAGCATGAACAAGGAGGATATGTGGATTACACGTGTGCCCGTACCCGTTACTTATAGTGTAAGCACACCTGTAAACGATAACTTTAATTCGTTTGCAGCAGGAGAAGCCATTCCCAACTGGAACACCTATTCTCCGCAATGGGCGCCTGTTGCAGTAGCGGATTTCCCGGACACAAAGAATAAAAGTTTGCAGCTAACGGATGAAGATCCTTATGACTATGCAAGAGCCATACGGGTTTTTAAAGAAACCACGAAAGCTGATCTGCAGTTCAGGGTATATGCCGGGCAGAGCGATCATGGCGAGCTGTCTGTTGATGTAACCGACCGCTATGGCAACCGCCCCGTGCGGATCAGCTTTAACAGTAAGGGAGAAATTGAAGTAACGAATGGCAGTAAAAGTATTATAATCCAAAAATACCGGCCCGGCACATGGTACGATTTCCGGCTTATCATTAATGCCGGTCGGAGCGGATCATTCGATCTTTTACTGAACGGTAAAAAAGTACTATCACGGGCAGCATTAGCCGAAGCAGTAAAATCGGTTGAGCGGATATCTTTCAGAACAGGGCCTTACAGGGATATTCCCAACCGTACAACACCCAATGAGGAACCTGAGCCTCCATTACCCGGCGCCGATGAAAAAGTTGCAAAAGCGGTGTATTATGTAGATGATGTTGAAGTGGTAAGTGGGAGGAGGTGAATAGTGCGTGATGAATAATTTATCGTTTCACGTTTATCGAAGTAAGAGGTGAGTCATCGCTGATAACTCACCCCTGACCATTCATTCGCAATTGACTATTCACTACTTTATAATTTAACTCCAAGGGTAAAGCTCAACACCCGGTGCTTGTTCAATTCGTCATCCGAGCTGCTGGTGCCTGATTGTAATTTAGCCAGCCCTAACCCATAGTTAACAGAAAGCAGGGCACGTTTACCTTCTAAACCCACTGTACCATTCAGCCCATAGTCAAAGCGCCTCATAATACCATAACCAGATCCTTCCTCACCACTGGTAAACGGATCATCGTCTGAAAATTTAATGTTCTGTGTTCTGCTGAAGTCTACGCCGAACAGCTCACCTTCTATTTTATTTTTTCCACCCACACCCATGGCGGCATAGGGACCCGCTCCAACAAAGAACCGGGTGTCTTCGCCTAACGGGATTTTTATAACAGCGTTTACAGGAACTTCAATATAATAAGGCCGGGTAGAAACCCTGTACCAGTTATCGCCTGAAGTATTGCCGGATTCAAGCTTTGAGCCTTTGCCCGTAAAAAATACGCCGGGCTGAATGGCAAAGAAACTGCCAATGGGAAGATCGGCCTGTAATCCCGCGTGAAAAGACGGAAGCATTCTTGAATCATCTACCTTTCCGTCTTTATTAACAGAAATATTGGCCAGGTTTAAACCGGCTTTTACGTATACGGAAGATTTTTGTGCCTGTACAGCCAGTCCGCTCATCAGAAGTAATGCACCAAGTACTGCGATAGTCTTTTTCATAATGTAGTGTTTTAATTTCTATATCTTTTTCAAAAGTCCTGCCAGTTTAATATGAGCTGTTTATTAATGCGTAAGTCTGATCCCTGCAACGTAATAGCGTATCCGTAAACGTAAGGTGAATGATAAAAACAAAACCTGTGGAAAAAAAGCCCCGGTATTTCAAAGAGGATTGGAACAAGAATAGGAATAGTTAATAGTCAATGGTGAATAGTGAATTCATTATTCCATTTCCTCACAACAATACGACATTACAATTAACTCAGCATTAGGGCCATGTCAAACGTGAAATGTGAGATGTGAAATGTGAGACGAAGTGAATGATGAGAGATAAGTGGTTTTTTTATCATCTCACATTTATCGTTTCACGAGGTGTATAGTGACATAATTTGCCTGACTTTACACTAAAATGGATATCCTATTCCCAAATTAAAAATGAGGTTATCCCTTCTCCATGTGCTGCTGCCAAAATTCACCTGGTCTATTACCCATCTTTCCGCTTCCGGCAACCAGGGTTTACGTAAAGGGAAGGCCACATCAAGCCGCAATACAAGAAAGGATACATCAAACCGTAACCCCACACCTGTACCTACGCCCAGCTCTTTCATAAAACTGTTACTAAACTGGGCGCCCGGCTTATCCGCATTTTGCCGGTACAGCCAGATATTGCCCGCATCTACAAAAACAGCACCATGCACAATGCTGAATAGCCTGGCCCTTAGTTCTGTATTGAACTCCAGCTTAATATCGCCCGACTGATCGGGGATAAAATTCAGGGTATTCATGTCTTTATAAATGCCAGGGCCCAGTGAACGGCTGCGGAATGCGCGGATACTGTTGTTGCCGCCCACAAAAAACTGTTTGATAAACGGAAGCTCCGATGAATTACCGTAAGGATAACCAAAGCCAATGATCAAACGGTTGGCCCATGTATTTTTTGAAGAGAGTTTAAAATAATAGCGGAGATCGCTTTCGAGCTTAGCATACTGGGAAAATTGTGCCCCAAAAATGGTTTTAGGTTTTCCGTTCAGTGTGTTGGCGCCGGTAATTAAACCCGCTATATTTCCTGAAAGGTCGGCATTGCCATTAAAATAGAATCCTTTTAAACCATTATTACCCGCCAGCTCATTGTAATTGTAATTATAATTGGAACCAATGATAAACTGCTTTTCAATGGCTTTTTGCAGGGTGGGGTTATTAACGGCATTGGTTTCGTACAAAGGGGATACGCGTATGGGTTGCACATAATTAATGGCTATGGGGTTAAACCGGTGTTCTTTAGTTGTTGTTTCTTTCCATGCATAACCAAACTCACCTCTGAAAGCGTTCATGGTATATAGCTTTTCCTTGGTTAAAATATCATAGGCAACAAGTATATTGGTTTTAGGCACAAATCCGCTTCGGGTATTCAGCGTAATAAAGGGAATGAGGAACCGAGGAAAAGTAAGCTGGGTTTCTAATCCGCCTCTGTAGGTATTAAAACCTTTTAATTGCCCGCTGTACTGTATCTCAAAACCGGCGGTAGCATTAACAGAAAGCAATTCACCACCCCTGAATATGTTGCGGTTTCGCCATCCGATAGTAATACCTGAACCGGTAAGGTTGTTTGATTTGGTGTTGGCATTAATATCTGCCCGCAACGATTTTTTGGGCAGCGAAGTGAGGTAATAATAAACGTCTAATTTGGCTGAATCCGGATCTTCAACGGGCTCAAACCTGTTCTTTACAAATTTAAATATGCCCAGGTTTACTAACCTGCTGATGCTCTGGTTGTGATCTTTACGGTTATATACATCGCCCGGGTTAAATTGCATGGATTGCGCGAACATCAACGGCTTGTATGTTTTACGTTTATCTACCACATAATAGCCTTTGTAAAATGCTGCATCACTTTTCAGGGTATCGGCTTTTGAAGCGCTAAGCCGGTAGCCGGGAAAAATGTATACATCATTAATCGTATATGCTTTTCTTGCTCTTTGCGG
>CAYVEI010000256.1:0-5292 GCA_964450515.1 uncultured Terrimonas sp.
GGTATTTCAAATTTCCTCAGGAATGTGATGTATTCTTCTTTAAATGTTTTTTTCCGGTGGTGCTCTTTCTGATTCATAATATACCGGATAACATTATCAAGATGTGAATGGCTGTATGAAAAAGCCCCAAAGCCTCCCTGCCAGTTGAATTTGGATTTTGTAAATCCCTTTTCATTAATAAATTCATTCGTGGACTTTTTTACTTCCCTTACCAGGTCAGATAAACAACAGGAGGGTTTCATCCCCATCAATATATGAATATGATCGGGCATACCATTAATGGCCAACAATTTCTGGTCTTTATTACGAATGATACCCGTGGTATACTCGTACAACCGTTCTTCCCACAATGATTGTATTAATGCCTGCCGGTGTTTTACAGCAAATACAACCTGGATATACATTTGCGAAAATGTTCCTGCCATATAGCGTGTTTCAGGTTAACAACTATATACCAAGATAAATCGTTTTTATCTTTCCATTATACATTTTTACTGCGCATACTTCTCTATCTGGTCGTATAATTTCTTTTTTTCGGAAGGACGGTAAGCGTCAAATTCAACGATATAGCCGGAGCGGCTGATCACTACATATAACGGAAGCGCATATCCCCTGCCCTGCCAGAAGATACGGGACAGATCTTTCAATAATTTTTCGTTGGCCCTGATATGGCTGCCACGGAGGTTAAAATATTTGATCAGCTCTTTCCATTCCGGTTCCTGCCTGTTGTTATCTACGGAAATGAACAGGTGCTCTACCTCCTTTGATTGTAAAAACCGGTTAAGGTCGTTTTCATGATCAAACTGGTCTTTGCAGGTAATACACCATGTTGCCCAAAACTCAATAAAAACAACCTTACCCAAAAATGGGGTCATCAGTTGCCTGAAAGAATCTATAGCGGCATAGCCCGGGATCAGCTTTTGTTCCGTTGTAAAATCGCCTTTCACTTTGGCGTAATAGGCATCCGCCTTCTTTATCAACGGATCAAGGTAAGCGGTATAATAGCTTTGCGGGTAGCGCTTTTTATAATCGGCTGAAAATTTCAGCAGCTCGGCATAGTTCTTTTCCCTGCTCAGCTCCGTAAACAATATACCCGCTTCCATGTACTCCGCTATCACCGGCGAAAGATTGTTTTGGATGGTTTGCAATGTTTCTCTTATACCCGAAGCCCAGTTGGAGGAAACGGCAGGAACTGCTTTACTCCTGTTCCTGATCCAGTGGAGGTACCCGTTAATATAATTGCCGGCATACAAATTAAAACCGTCGTTATATCCAAAGGTTTGCAGCGCCGCCTCATTGTTAACGGGGTATTGCTTATACAGCTTCTCCCATAAAACCGCGAAATCGGTGGGAAACACCGGTGTAAATTGCGGGTGATCGCCGGAAAGCCCGGTAAGCGCATATTTGCCCGCTATTACTTCCGACATTACCGAGGCATGGTAATAATCCAAGTTCATTTGCATGAAATCCATGAATGCCTTATCTATCTTCCTTTCACTATACAGGATCCTGAAAATATTCAGCCGCACTTTTTTATCCGTTTCCATGTGCTTTTCAAGCAAAGCCGCCGTACTGTCTTTTTTATAACGGGAAACCAGGTTGCCCGGATAAGGGAGTTCCATGGAGGAAAACATTTCCTGTCCCGCATTATTGTTGCCTTCAATGCGCAGCGGTTTTTCGGTGTTACTTTCATCAATGTATAGCCTAAGATCATCGCCCCGCTGCACAAATAAGCGGATGCTGAAATCCATTAAACGGATATCCACAAAACCCGTTTGCGTTTCCGTTAATGTAATATTATAATTTCCGTTGCGCAGGGTATCTTCCTTAACCGCTCCCCAGAAAACGGTATGGTTTACCGGAAGAGTAAAAGCAATAACGTTCTTCCTTCCATTTTTTACTTCCAGGGTAATCGTAGCGGCAACTTCGCCGGCAACTACGGGGGCTGCTACATATAAGAACAGGAACAGAAAGAAGGATCGCTTCATTGCAGACAAGTATTACAGGGTTGACCGTTAGCCGGAAGATACATTAATCTTCCAGAACTACCTGAGTAGCCAATATATCTTCCATCGTATCGCGCCGCCGTACCAGCCGGGCTTTATTATCTTTTACCAGCACTTCCGCCGGCCTGAACCGCGAATTATAATTAGAGGCCATTTCAAAACCATAAGCGCCCGCATTATAAAATACCAGGTAATCATCTTCACGTATCTCTGCGATCATGCGGTCTTCCGCGAAAGTATCCGTTTCACATATATTACCCACCACATGGTAAGGCGCCGGCGCACCGGAAGCATTGGATATATTTTCTATGTGATGGTAAGAACCGTAAAACATGGGGCGGATCAAATGATTAAGCCCGCTGTTCACCCCCGCAAAGCAGGTATTGCCCGCTTGCTTCAACACATTTACCTGCACTATAAAATAGCCTGCTTCACTTACCAAAAATTTCCCCGGCTCAAACCATACCTGCAGCCTGCGGCCATATATTTTTGCAATGGCTTCAAATTCGGCTTTTACGCGTTCGCCCAGCAGCTCAATATCGGTACCTTCTTCTCCCGGCGCATAAGGCACTTTAAATCCGCCACCCAGATCAATTACCTCCAGTTCGGGGAAATACTTAACAAGGTCAAACAACACTTCTATGCCTTTGGCAAAAACTTCCACATCTTTAATTTCGCTGCCGGTATGAATATGGAGCGTTCGGATATGCAGGTTCTTTTCCTTTACAATATCCAGCACCTGATCAATATCCTCAACGGGTATACCAAATTTACTTTTATTATGCCCGGTAGAGATTTTAAGATTGCCCCCGGCCATAATATTAGGCCGCAAACGGATGCCTACGGGGTAACTATGCCCGTATTGCTCCCCGAATTTCCGCAGGTTCGACAGG
Organism: uncultured Terrimonas sp.; assembly: GCA_964450515.1. Classification (GTDB taxonomy): domain Bacteria; phylum Bacteroidota; class Bacteroidia; order Chitinophagales; family Chitinophagaceae; genus Agriterribacter. The sequence goes on from CAYVEI010000256.1 coordinate 2,900, forward strand.
CTGTCTATATTTACATGCACGCCCAGCAACACCGCGGCTTCAATTTCACTAAAGGCGATATTATTGGAAGTATACAAAACCCTTGCAGGCTCAAACCCGGCCAGCAGGGCCAGCTTCACTTCGTTGATGGAACTGCAGTCGGCATTGCAGCCTGTGCTTTTGATGTGCCTGAGCACATTAATATTGGTAAGCGCCTTGCAGGCATAGAAAAATGTAGTATCCGTTTCCTTAAAAGCTGCCTGTAAACGCTGGTATTGCTCCGTAATTCTTTCGGCGTGATATACATATAAAGGTGTACCAAATTCGCCTGCTATTTCCAGTAGTTGATGATGCGTTAAAACCTGCGGCATAATAAGGGTGAAAAATATTTTGCCAGCGAAATTACAGGAATAGCGCTAAAGCGGGAAATAGATTTGAAATTTGAAATTTTAGATCTCAAATCCTACCCCCCAGCTCCTTTCAAAAACCGACTGCGGCGCCAACCGGTTGATCCCTTCCTTGTCCGTTAGCTGCTGGTTGCTGCTTACCGGATCCGCAATACCGCACCAGGGTTCTATACAAATAAAATCCGCATCCTTTGCCGCCCATATGCCGAGATATGGAAATCCCGGAAAATTAAATTCAATTCCTTTGTTGTGTTTGAATGATCGTAAACGCACTGTATCCGACCGGAGGTTCTTGAAAACGATCGCATCCCGGTAAAAAAGTTCCTTCCGCAATGGAAGCTTCTTGGTATCCGTTAAAAACGGTTCCGCATCGGTTTCAATCAGCCCTTCCGCCGAAATGGGCCATCTGCCGGCATTTTCGGTTTTATTAAATTCAAGATAATAGTCATCATAGGCTGTTCCTTCAACAAAAGGCACGCTAAAAGCCGGGTGGCCGCCTACAGAGAAATACATATCGCCGCTGCCGGTATTTTTTACCCTGTACATAACCGTTAGCCTGCTTTCCTGTAAACGGTACAAAATATCAAACCTGAATGCAAAAGGGTATTGCTGCAGGGTTGCGGCATCGCTTTCCAAAGTAAAGCACAGTTCAGAATCAGTGGCTGTGCTCAGGGTAAACGGCATATCGCGGGCAAAACCGTGCCTGCTCAAATGGTAGGACTTATTATTATAATAGCAGGTATCATTTTTCAGGGCGCCCACTATGGGAAACAATACCGGGGAATGCTTCCCCCAAAAAGCCGGGTTGCCGCTCCACATATATTCTATGGCGTCCTTTTCATGGTACAGGCTCACTAATTCAGCGCCTTTTTCCTTAACCGTAATACGCAGCACATCATTCCGGAGGGTAATCATATCAGTCATTATTTTATTGCAACATATAAAACAGCCGGCGATGCCGGAACATAAAGTTCCGCAGTTTCCGCATTGCCAGTGGCAAAAGCATATTTTTTTATTTAGCCGGCTCCTCCGCACGATACGGCTGATGTTGCGACGCTCCGTTCAGGGTTCGTATCGCTGCGCAGCAGTACCCGTTTTCAGATAACCCTTATTGCAGCACCAAAGTCTGGTAAAATGGACTATGGCCGCAACAGGTTAGCGGCATTGGGGCCTTCGCAAAACAACAGATCAATAATGCTGAGGTTGGGAACGAAACCCAGGCGATCTTCAAAAACCTGTTGATATACCGGGCAATCGCCGGCAAAGGAAGCAAAGTTTTTGGGCAGCACCTGGTGGCGCATGTCCAGATATGAACCGGGGGGATAATCTTTTTGCCAGCTTTCCGTAAAATCAATTTTCACTTCAGCCCCCAGCTTTTGAAACGTCCATTGCAAAAGCGCAAGGTTCCAGTCCCATAACCAGTCATATTTCGTATAATAAAAAACTTCCATCTCATCTTTATAGTATCCGAACCAGGGAGAGCGGTTGTATGCCGAAACCACCGACCGCCAATGGAGCATTTGCCAGCGATGGCTGTTGTCAATTTTCACTTCCCGTATCAACCTGTCCGAATGCCTGCCACCTTCCACCGGGATGCTCAGATGGATCAAACCATTGGCCCCGGCAATGATACAACGGTTACGAAAACCCGCTTTTTGCCACCGCTCATATTGTTCAATTTTAAAATGCATGAATTGTATTGAATTTTTATATTCAATAATTGGTGCAAAATATTGTGAACCAGTTAATAATATCATTATAAATAACTTTAACCATTTTTGAGGCAAAAATTTGAAAAAGAGTCTAAACTAGTTTAATTTATCATGTTTTTATTAACATTTTAATATTAGTTATACACATACAACTTGCTTATATACAGGTAATAATGAAATAAATATTAAACTAAAAATATTAGGTAATAAAAAATAATATATTTGACAAAATTTCAGGCCGTAAAACTAAGATTTTTAGCCGGTCATTTTGGATTGTTTAACGCTATTTTTTCTA
>CAYVEI010000257.1:0-5274 GCA_964450515.1 uncultured Terrimonas sp.
ATGTCTAATCTTTGCAGCAATTCGGATGCCCGCACTCTTTCCTGCGGCGGCGATTTTTTAAAAAGCTTTGATAATTCTTCACTCTTGCCCAGGAAGAAAAACTGCAGCGCCATAAGGTTCCGGTTATCGGTGGTGAGTGTATTTAAATGATTCAGCCCGTTAAGCACCTGCTGCCGCGCTTCGTTTTCATCTTCATACATTTTATCCAATCCCAGCCGGTAGTAAGTATAGTAAGCATCGTGCAGCAATGAATACTTACTGTTGTTGAAATTCTCCGCCAGCCAGTAACGGTTGCGTTGCCCGTCAAATGCTTTCCATCCTGTAATATTGCGCCCATCCGGAGCACCCGTTACAATTTGCTGCGCTTTTTTAAAATAGGGATCGCCACCTCTCGGCGAAAAAGAATCGTAATCTAATCCCAGTATCATATACACATAATAAGCAAATATTGCGGTGAGGTTAGACGCTGCGGGATCGGAGCCGGTGATATTGCTCTCATTAAATTCTACCTGCTGAAATTCAACATATTTAAAGGTTACATCATTATCCTGGAAGTTCATCAGCGGCGAAACATAGCTGCTGTTATATACCGGGCGGGCGGCCTGGATGGTTAAAACAGCACGGTATACATTGGTTTCAATATCCTGCGTAAGATTTAAAAGAAAATGGCATACAATTTTTTCCTGCTGCCGGTAGCTATCGTTTGTCCATTTTCTGTTATTGAGAAAATTCGTTAATGCTGTTTGTAAGGTTTGAAAGGCTTTTTTGTCAACCGAGCTTTTAATTTGCCCGGCCATTACCGACACTTTAGCATTCAGCTCCTGGCCCGAAACACAGCAGGATAACAGCAGCCCCACCAATAAAATTGAAATATTACGCATGGATGTATTCAATTATATAATCAACAATGTCTTTAGCTACCGCGGCTTTAGATTTCAGATCAAAGTTTTTCTCCCCTCCGTTCCTGTCAAAAACAGTTACCTTATTCGTATCCTTTCCAAAACCGGCACCGCTATCGCGCAATGAGTTCAGTACAATAATATCCGCGTTTTTTTGCTGTAGCTTGGCCAAAGCATTTTTGCGTTCATTGGTGGTTTCTAATGCAAAGCCAGCCAATACCTGTTTGTCTGTTTTTTTTTGCCCCAGGCTTTTTAAAATATCAGGTGTTTTTTTCAACGCTACCTGCCAGCTTTCTTCCTTTTTCTTTATTTTTTCGGAAGCCACAGCAACCGGTGTGTAGTCGGCTACCGCGGCTGCCATAACGGTTATGTCGGTTTCCCCGAAAACGTTGTGGCAGGCATTGTACATTTCTTCGGCGGTTTGCACATGAATTACATTCAACCCATCTAACACAAATGTACCGGGTACGGGGCCTAATACCAGGGTTACCGCCGCTCCGCATTGTAATAATTCCTGTGCAATGGCTACGCCCATCTTTCCGCTGGAATGGTTGCCTATGAAACGAACGGGATCAATATGCTCGTAGGTTGGACCTGCTGTAACCAGTGCTTTTTTACCACTTAACCTTCCCGCATTTTTAAACTGCTGAACAAGGGATGATATTATGGTTTCCGGTTCAGCCATCCTTCCCTCGCCAAATAGCCCGCTGGCCAGCTCCCCATTTGTTACCGGCACAATTATATTTCCATTAGTGGCAAGTGTTTGCAGGTTCCGGTGAGTACCCGGGTGCTTCCACATATCTTCATCCATAGCGGGGGCAAGCATTACCGGGCAGGTTGCAGAAAGATAAACAGCCAGTAATAGATTGTCGCAAAGCCCTGCCGCCATTTTGGCAAGTGTATTACAGCTTAAGGGCGCCACCAGCATAATATCGGCCCAGCGGCCCAGCATTACATGGTTAGCCCAGGTATTTTCCTTAAAAACATCAATGAGCACGGGATGCTTTGAAAGCGTTGACAGGGTAAGCGGGGAGATAAAGTCTTTTGCGGCTGCCGTCATGATCACTTTCACTTCTGCACCTTCCTTAATAAGCGCTCTTACAATAAGCGCAGCCTTATAGGCAGCAATGCTGCCTGTAACACCCAGTACGATCTTTTTTCCCTTTAATAACATGATAAAAATTTTCGTGCGGTAAGGGTCTTCCCCGGTTAACCGTATCAGATACTCCCTAAAAATACAAAAGCGGCAGGTATTAATTGCCGCAAAAGAGTTTAAAAAACAGAACCGGTAAAATTTTAACTGAACAGGTCATTATCACTTTTACGATGATAAATTTTATCATCAAAAAATTCCTGCGTGGCCAATAATGCCGGGTTAGGCATCCTTTCATAGGCCTTGGATATTTCTATCTGCTCCTTATTTTCATGAATCTCTTCCAAGCTGTCGGTATGACTGGCAAATTCTTCTAATTTATTATGCAGCTCCTCTTTAAGCGCAATATTGATCTGGTTGGCTCTTTTGCCGATAATGGCAATAGACTCATATAAATTACCTGTTTTATTCTTAATGTCAACCACATTCTTCGTTTCTACTACATTAGTGGTGGTATTTGCACCCCATTGTTTTCTTAATCTGCTCATTGAGAAATTGTTTTTATATTATTTTGCGACAAAGTTAAGTAACGTTCTGCTTCTTTCAATAGTTTACTTTCAGGAAACCTGTCCTGGAAATCCTGCGCTTCTTCAATTACCTGTCCATAACGTTCATTTTGCCTGTCTGGTATGCTCATTGCGGCATACCTGTAGTACGATTTCACTACCCAAAGCTTAAACTCATCCGCATTGGGCGCATCCGGGTAACTGTTCAGCAGGGTAGTAAAGGAAATGGCTGCCGCCTTGAACTGCCCAAGGTTATAATACAGCTCCGCGCTACTGTAGTCCTTGGCAATCATCTTGCTATAGCATTGCTCAATAATTTCCTGGGCTTCCTTATTCCGCTCCGACCCCGGGTGCGTATTAATGAATGTCTGCATCTGCCCCATTGCTTTAATGGTATTGGTTTGATCCAGTTCAGGCTTGGGCGATTGTTTAAAATAGCAGAACGCATGCATAAAATCTACTTCCTCCGCTTTTGCACTGTTAGGGAAATATTCCAGGAAGCTTTTAAAAAGATTTTCAGCGCTGATATAATCTTTCAGGTAATAGGCGCAGTAGGCAAATTTATAATGGATGTCTTCAAATTTATTAGAGCCCTTAAATACAGGAAATAAATCTTCGTATAACTGCTGCGCAAAGCGATATTTCTTCTTCACAAAGTATTGATCAGCCATCCGCAGCTTATACTCATAGTCCTTGCTTTTCATTACTTTAGAAAACTTAGAGCAGGACGAAAGCACACAAACCGCACCAACCAGCAAAAAAAGGTATTTGATTATTCTCATAAAAGGCGGGCAAAAATAATTGTTTTATAGTACAATCCGCGGGAATAAATGTAAACTTCTCATATTTAGCAATACGTTAAGGTATTGATAAAAAAACTGGCTGCAGTTTTTAACTGAGCCAGCTTTTAAAATTATACTTAATTACTAATTATCAATTTATTATCCTCTCCTTCTCAGGTTAGGATGCGGCGCCGGAACGGTATTTGGACCTTCGTCTCCAGTATCAGATGCTCTTAGATCTACCGTATTACAGTCTCCGCCGATTTCGCCATATTTAAATATTAACCGGTCTGAGCTGATACCCTGCTTTTCAACTAAGTAGTTGATCACCACATTAACCCTGTCCCAGCTCAACTGCTGCGACGATTTGGAAGGTTCGCAGGTATAGCTTGTTACTACTACTTTACAAGTAGGATTCTGGCGTAAGCGTTCTGCCACATTAGCCAGAACAGCTTCAGCATCGCCGGAGATCCGGTATACCTTAGGATTAAAGGAAATACTTGGTAAGTCGCCTATTCCGCAATCGCTACCGCCTCTTCTGCCCACATAGCCTTCGAAGCACGATTCGTCGGGGCAGGGGCACTTCCCTACACCGTCTGCATCCACCGGCTGGCAAATGGTTGGTGTAATGAGTTCTTTATCTTTATAATCGGGTACGCCATCACCGTCTGTATCTCTGCTTACCCCATGCGAATCAACCGCTGCTCCGGCAGGTGTATTAGGCTCCATGTCAAACTGGTCTGCCACACCATCGCCATCCGAGTCATCCAATACCGGCTTGGGTATTTTCATGTGCTTGGGCGAGTTCAGCTCGCTGTACGCATAATCTAACGGGTTGAGCCACCACAAAGGCTGAACAGCCCTGGAGCCTATATTAATATTTAAGCCCAGGCTAATATAGTTATATGCATCATTGCTGGGCGTAAGCACCCGGTCTGCATTAGGGGCGCCGGTATTCTGCCAGCGAACGCCATCCAGCAGGTCATCACCTATAAAAGTCAGCCTGTCTTCCAAAGCAAGATTTAACCTGTCGCTCAACTTAATGGCAACACCGGCGCCAAAAGTTCTGGAGAAACGGAGGGTTTTTCCAAAAAGCTTGGCCCTGGCATTTCCTTCATTTTCTGCAAGCGTGTTATAGCTTCCGGCATCCAACAGGTTTTTAACTTCTTTAATGGTTTGCCTTCTTTCTTTATAAACATTGTGAACCCCAATGGTACTGAAATTGTACATAGCGTTAGCATCTGTTGCAACATTGGTTTTCGTTTCATATATGGTAGCACCTAAGCCTGCCAGCGCATATACTACAAAGCCGGTTTTACCTTTATGGAAGCGTATGTTATTGAAAGTGAACACGCCCTGCAGCGACAGATCCTGCACATTGGCTTTATAGTTATCATAAACGGTTCTCCCAACGCCATAGCCTGCATCACGCCAGTGATCAGCAAACCCGCTGGTGCGTTCTTTCCAGTTTACGCCGCTTGCCATGCCATATACATATTCGGCTCTTAAAGAGAACAGGTAACCGAGCGATTTTCTTACATGCACACCAAACCCGGGGGTAGGGAACTGCGATGCCACATCACCAATAATATTAAAAGCGCCCACTTTCAGCCCCAATTCCCATTGGTTTCGTGGTTTTGCAGGAAAATGGTATTGATTATTTAAAAATTCATTATGCTGCCCCAGTCTTTGAGAAGGAATCAGGGAAGAATCCCTCCAGTCATAGCTACCGGTAGTTTCCTGGGCAAACAGGTACGAGCTTAGCAAAGTAAAAATCCCAAGTAACAATAAAATTCTTCTGGTTGCCATAATGTCTATAATTAGTGAATGAATACGGTAATCTTATAAAAAAGATATATGCAAAAGTATTGATTGACCAGCAAATACCAAATTTTTTAAAAATAATAAATTACACTGCTAACTTGCAGTATTTT
>CAYVEI010000258.1:0-5244 GCA_964450515.1 uncultured Terrimonas sp.
CACATTCTCACACTTCCACATTTCCACATTACTTCCCTCTCCCCCATCCAAACCAGTCGTTGCCATTGGCGTAAATAAGCAATCCGAATAATATTACCATGCCGGCAATCTGCGCATATTCGAGGAATTTATCGCTGGGCTTGCGACCCGATATCATTTCATACAGGGTAAACATTACATGCCCGCCATCCAATGCCGGTATGGGCAATAAATTCATAAAAGCAAGCACTATGGAAAAGAATGCTGTAATTCTCCAAAAAGTTTCCCAGTCCCACCCGCTATCGGGGAATATAGATCCCATCGCTTTAAAACCGCCCACTCCTTTGTAGGCGCCTGTTTCGGGAGATAATATTTTTTTAAACTGGTCTATATAAAATTGCAACTGGTCGCCCGCCATTTTTACGCCGGCAGGAAATGCTTCCAGCACACTGTATTTGGTTATCTGTAATTTCAATACCCCCATGCTGTCTAAATCCGAAATGGTACTTACCGGGTAAAAACCAATGGTACCATCGCCGGTTACTGCTGTGGGCAAAGACAAAGTATCTGCCCCTCTTAATACATTTACCTGAACGGTTTGATCCTTATGTTTTTCGAGCGCATTTTTGAGCTCATCATAAAAAACAGCGGAAGCGCCATTTATTGCAATGATCTGGTCGCCGCTTTGTAAACCCGCTCTATAGGCATTGCTCGAATCGGCCACTTCATTAACCACCACGGGTATGCGCGGCTCTAATAAAGGCATACGGCTTCGTTTCTTCTCTACTAATTTCCCAATAAGGTCAACAGGAAGCGTAACCGTTTCCGGCTTACCCGCTCTTTCTATACTAACATTATTTCCGAGAATCAGCTTTTTAACAATATCGGTATAGTCATCTACAGGCTGGTCGTTTACTGCTAATATCTTATCGCCGTTCTTAAAGCCCAGGTCAAACATTAAGCTGTCCCTAAATGCCAACCCGTATTTCATTGAATTTACAGGCACCTTTTTTTCACCCCATACCAGTAATATCATGCTGTATATCAGAAAGGCAAGAAGGATATTCATGGTAACGCCTGCAACCATAATAATTAAACGCTGCCAGGCCGGTTTGCTTCTGAACTCCCAGGGTTCGGCGGGCTTTTTCATCTGCTCTTTATCCATACTTTCGTCAATCATGCCCGCTATTTTTACATAGCCGCCCAATGGCAGCCAGCCAACGCCATATTCCGTTTCGCCTACTTTCTTTTTAAACAATGAGAACCAGGGATCAAAGAACAGGTAAAACTTTTCCACCCGGCATTTAAACCATTTGGCGGTAAGATAATGTCCTAATTCATGAATGATGACCAGGATAGAAAGCGACAGAATTAATTGCCCTGCCTGTAAACCCACTGAAGCCCAGTTTATCGCTAATAATGTTATCATTGAAATGTGTTAACTTTTTTATTGTTGAAAGTTAAAACGGCAATAATGAAGTTTTCTTTTTTCACCTTCCGTTTTCTTATTGTTATATATAAGTTATATATGGATTAAAGAAGCGGCAAAATTACGGGCTGCGGCATCGCTCTCAAAATATTCTTCCAGCGTGGGTTTTTCTATATAAGGTATCTTGTCCATGGCTCTTTCCACCATTTCCATCATATCTAAAAAACCTATCCTGTTGCGCAAAAAACCATATACCGCAATTTCATTAGCGGCATTGAGCACGCAGGGTGTATTACCGCCCTTCTGCAAAGCCTGTGCGGCAAGCGCCAGGTTACGAAAAGTTTTGATATCGGGTTGTTCAAAATGCAGCCCCGGAGAGCGTGTGAAATCATACCGTGGAAAAGCGTTGGGGATACGCTGTGGAAAAGCAAGCGCATATTGTATAGGCACTTTCATATCGGGCAGGCCCATCTGGGCCTTAATGCTGCCGTCTTCAAACTGCACCATGGAATGTATGATGCTTTCGGGATGCACAATTACCTGTATCTGATCCGGCTGCAGGTTAAACAGCCAGCGCGCCTCTATCATTTCCAGTCCCTTATTCATTAGGGTGGCGGAGTCAACCGAAATTTTAGCACCCATATTCCAGTTGGGGTGCTGCAGCGCGTGTTCCTTTTTTACATTCACCAAAAAGTTGGGCTTTTTACCCAGAAAAGGTCCGCCGGACGCCGTTAGCACCACTTTCTCTATCTTATTTCTTGTTTCCCCTATCAAACATTGAAAAATTGCGGAATGCTCAGAATCAACAGGTATTACAGGCACTCTTTTTTCCACCGCTTTTTGCATCACAATATCGCCTGCTACTACCAGCGTTTCTTTATTAGCCAGGGCAATGGCTTTGCCCGACTCAAGAGCCTTTAAAGTAGATTTTAGCCCGGCAAAACCCACAATAGCCGCCAGCATCATATCATAAGTTTCAAAAGCAGCCACTTCATCCAATGCCTTCTCGCCCGCAAAAACCTTTACGTTTGTTGAGGCCAGCGCGTCTCTCACCCCGGCATACTTATTTTCATTTACAATAACTACCGCATTGGGATTGAATTTTTTTGCCTGTTGTATCAGCAGCTTATCATTGGAATGGGCGGTTAAAATTTCCACTTCAAATTTATCCGGATTAGAAGCGATCACGTCCAGGGCCTGTGTGCCTATGGAACCTGTGGAACCAAATATAGCTATTCGTTTTTTCATTCAATTATATTGCTGCCGGCGCAGTTCGGGTATTCAAGATACGGTATGTAAAAGCATTGTTGAAAATTATCTCATCATTATTTCAGCTCACGGCCCTCCTGTTCGGGCAATGCTTCCCGCAGGTAATACCTCAGTTCATCTGCTATTTTCCTGTCGTTACTTAAACGGGGAACCTTGTTTTGTCCGCCCAGCTTGCCTACGCTTTTCATATAGTCTATAAACCCATTCTTTCTTACCGGCCGTATTTTCAGCGTTTGAAGAATATTACCTCTGATGAGGTCGTCATAATAAATATTCTTCTCTCTTAAATTCCGGTCTACCGCCATTGAAAAATCGGCAATGCTTTGCGGAGCATTTTCAAATTCTATAAACCACTCATGGTAACTTTTACCTTTACCCTGTTCTATCACAGGCGCCACTGTAAATTCTGTAACCTTCAACCCTTCCTTCTCAGCCGCCTTCATTAAGCTGTATTCCACCTCCTCACCAATAACGTGTTCGCCAAAGGCAGATATAAAATGCTTGATGCGGCCGGTAACCACTATGCGAAAAGGGTCTGTTGAAACAAATTTTATAATATCGCCCAGGTTATAGCCCCACAGGCCGGCATTGCTGTTAATGATGAGGGCATAATTTTCGCCTACTTTTACCTCTTTGAGTGAAAGGCGTGTTGGATGATCAGAAAATATTTCCTGCGCAGGCACAAATTCAAAAAAGATACCAAAGTTCGTATTGAGCAATAATCCTTCATGCTGCTGTGAATCCTGGAAAGCAAAGAACCCTTCCGATGCCGGGAAGGTTTCAATAGTATCTACTTTTTTACCTATGCTTTCAAATAACCTGGCTTTGTACGGCTCAAAGTTCACGCCGCCCTGTACCATTACATTAAAATTAGGAAACAGGTCTTTTATCTTTTTACCGCTCCGGGCTGTTAACCGGTCAAAATACATCTGCATCCAGGGTGGTATGCCGCTTATCATGGTCATGTCCTGGTCAATGGTTTCGTCCACTATTTTTTCCAGCTTGGTTTCCCAGTCTTCAATACAATTGGTTTCATAGCTGGGCAACTGGTTGGTACGCAGATACCGGGGTATAAGATGATTGGAAATACCGCTTAACCGGCCCGTGGGTATACCGCCAACCCTTTCCAGCACCGGGCTGCCGCTGAGGAAGATCATTTTACCGTTGGCGGAGGAATAATTTCCTGTTTCCGACATATAACAAAAAAAAGCGTTACGGGCCGTTTCAAAATGGTTATCTACCGATTCCTTTGTTATAGGAATATACTTTATCCCGCTGGTGGTGCCGCTGGTTTTGGCAAAGTAAATAGGCAGTCCCTTCCATAATACATTGTGCTTACCCTGCTTAATACGTTCAATATAAGGCTTAAAGGCCTCATAGTCGCGGACAGGAACAGCCTGCCTGAATTCGTTGTAAGCAGCTACCTCATTCAAAGTATGCTCTGTACCGAATTCGGTTTTTCTGCCCGTTTTCAGCAGATCTTTTAATATCTGCTCCTGGTCGGCCAGGGCCGTAAACATAGATCTTTTTACCTGCTTATGGATATAGCCGGCAAATGGCTTTGCCAAAAAGGATTTAATCTTCATGTGCTTTCAGCAAGAATAGTTGAGACCGCAAAGATAGCCTTACGCCTGCAAAGCAACGCGGTAAGCCGGGAAGATTTTTTCTTTCAATTATTTGCCGGGAAGAAAATTAACCCTACCTTTGCACTCCTTAAAATTTGCCTCATGTTTGCAATAGTTAAAATAGCCGGTCAGCAGTTTAAAGTTCAGCAGGGACAGAACCTGTACGTTCCGCATTTAGATGGAAAAGCAGGCGACGCCTTAGAGTTTACTGATGTGTTGCTGGCTGATAATGGTGATACCTTATCAACCGGTGCCGATGTAAAGATAAAAGTTAAAGCCGAAATAGTTGGCGAAGTACAGGGTAATAAAGTCATTGCCTTTAAAATGAAAAGAAGGAAAGGCTTCCGTAAAAAACACGGACACCGTACTTTGTTTACGCATATCAAGGTAACGGATATTGCATAATTGAAATTCGAATACTGAAATTCGAAATTGTAATTTCTAAATTAAAAGATCATGGCACATAAAAAAGGCGAAGGCAGTGTAAAAAACGGCCGCGACTCGCAAAGTAAACGTTTGGGTGTAAAAATATATGGCGGACAACCCGCAATTGCAGGCAACATTATTGTTCGCCAGCGTGGCACCGCTTACCATCCCGGTAAGAACGTAGGTGTGGGAAGAGACTTTACCCTGTTCGCACTGAACGATGGTATGGTTGAATTTAAGAAGGGGAAAAACAACAAAACCTTTGTTTCTGTAGCCGCTGCTGAAGCAACAGATTAAAAAAAAATTTTGCAGTTGGAAAAATGTTTTTACTTTTATGACGTTAATCCATTATTAACTAACCATTAAATTCTAAAAAACATGGCAACTGTAAAAAAAGCCGCTAAGAAAGCTGCTCCTAAAAAAGCCGCTAAAAAAGCTGCTCCTAAAAAAGCTGCTAAGAAAGCTGCTCCTAAAAAAGCTGCTAAGAAAGCCGCTCCTAAAAAAGCTGCTAAGAAA
>CAYVEI010000259.1:0-5238 GCA_964450515.1 uncultured Terrimonas sp.
TGTGCGGAAATATACGTTAAAAAGCGAAAAGCGAAAGATTTGATCTTCCGCTTTTACTTAAAAAATAACTCACGATAAATATAAGCTACAAACCATAAAACAGTTACGCTGTCGGGAGTCTGTAGACAAACTTTTATCGGCACATACAGCGGTATTGCATTTGCAAAACAGGCTGCTCATAATTGAACAGCCTGTGGCATTAGCTTTAGCTTGTAAAAACTACGGAATAAAGCTATTCAACCTCTAAAGGCATAACATTTCTTTCCGCTCCGGGGTAGCCAATATTCTGATTAATAACCCCTTTCAAATTAGTGTTGATCACATTGGCAGGCACTGGCCATAAAATATGGTGTACGCTGATTTTATACTCTGCCCACTTATGTATTACTCCTTTATTGTAAAAATTGCTTCGACTTACTACCCGATCATACCAGAAATTTATTCCCATTTGCTTCACATTAGAATTTGTGCCTCCCGGCCCGCTGATATTCTCCAACTGATATACCTGTCCGCCAAAAATCTCACAGGGCTTACCTGTCTTTGCATAGGTATAAGCGATCCGAACCAGCTCAATATGCCTGTTTTCTTCGTAATAAAGCTCGCGTGCTCTTTCATCAAGTATCTCTCCAATGTTTATATCTGCTGCTGTCAACGGTTCAGCACCGGCCCTTGAGCGCACCTCATTGAGCGCTGAGGCCGCCTGTCCCGGATCGCCTTTCCAATAGTAGCATTCAGCTATCATCAGGTACACTTCCGCAGAACGATAAATATACCAGGGAGTTTCTCCGCCTGCCCATTGTGTTTGTAATGGATCTGCAACAAAAACTTTATACTGCGGCCAGGAATACCAGGTGCGAATCGTGTCTTCTACACTCATAGCTACAGGCTTTACCAGGTTCTTACCATACCAGGGGTTGTTACTGCTTTTTAATGAAGGATGGTTATATTTTAAATCCTCCATTTTACGCCAGCTATCCGTATTTAATATCCCCCTCATATCATTGGCTTCTTTATCTTCACGCCATATTTCGTTGGTAAAATACCAAGTAGACCGTAATCTCCCAATACCCCTTCCGTAAGCTTTGTTCAAATCCATCGTTGGATCAGTTTCCCCCGCTGCTATGGTAACACTTGTTCCGGCTTTACCATCAGGTGTTGTAATATTGCCGCTATTCCAGAATGGAACGGCATTACGCATGATCTGCAAGCGATCAGAGCCGTCAACTTCAGGATAGGCAACCACATACATCAAGCCCTCTGTATTTGACATATCCAGCTTAGCTTCTATACTATGCAGATCAAACATTAAATTAGTATTGGGTTTATTTTTATTACTGGTAAACCGGGATCTCATTAAGGGATGCAGCGCAACAATTTCATTACCTACCTGAATAGCACGATCAAAATCGGTCAAAGCCATACAGACCTTCATAAGAAGCACACCACAGGCAGCTTTCGAAGTACGCCCGCGGTCTACCTGTTCCGGAACCCATTGATAGGCAAATTCGAGATCCTTTTTGATATGTTCCAGGATGCTCCATCTGTCATGGGAATAGAAATCATACATAGGTTCCTCTATTTCTTTGCCCAGGAACGGAACATTTCCAAATTGGTGTGTTAACTTGAAATATCTGTATGCCCTATGAAAATAAGCGGCTCCTAATACTGCGTTTTTTTCATTTTCATCTTTGAAAGTTGCATTATCAATTCTGGATATAACCGTATTGGCATACTTGATGCCTTTGTATCCTTCGTACCAATACCAACCGACTTTAGTAGTGTTGACATCGTTCAGGTTAGCATCGGGCATAAAAGCAATATCCATATTCATTTGAGGCCCCGCCTTGTCTGTGGTACCTTCAACAGCGATCTCTGACTGAATAATTTCTGTAAGTATCGGAGACCCGTCTCCAAAATACTCATGCCGCATATTTCTTTCACAGGTAGTAAGTGAAGAGTACATGCCATTTACATCTGATAAAGCTACACCCGGCTCATAAAAGGAAAGAGGTTTAGGCTTCAGCCAGTCTTTTTTACAAGCTGCGAATGCTAACGCTATTATGAGAAGAAGTAAAATTCTGTTATAATTTATATTTTGTTTCATAGCACAAGAGTGTTAAAGTGTTAAATTAAAACTTAGATTATAGGTACGTGGAGTTGGATCTGCACCCGATTCAGGGTCTCCAAACTTCCAAACCGGTGTCCAGAATGCAGTATTTCTTATCGAAGCTGAAATTCTAAGATCCTGTGCTTTAATTTTATTCAGCAGGGTTTGCGGCAAGGCATACGACAGAGACACGTTGTCTAAACGTATAAATGACCTGTCCACATAATTATCTCCAATATTTTTAGAACCTATACGTGCATAGTCGTTTATCGAATTTTCAGGTGTCCATCTTGGCTGAGCGTAATCGGTTGTCCTGTCTGGAAAGCTTGAATTATTTCCTGCCCGGTTTAATGTACCTACCTGTCCCCAATTTGAGTATATAAATATCGAAAGACTAAAGTTTTTATAGTTGAAATCATTTCTCCATGACCAGCGGAAACGTGGCGTAGTATATTTTTGAAATACCCGGTCAGCGTCAGTCATTAAGCTGTCGCCATTCTGATCCATGTATTTAAAATCTCCCGGTTGATTTCCATATTTAGCGGCTACGGTTTCTTCTCCAAGTTGCCATACACCCGTACGTTCATAGCCCCATACGCGATCCGGATCCTGCCCGATAAACCACCGGTTTTTTATATCATCGGCTTCTTTTTGACCGGTAATGTTTCCCTGGTTGTCTTTAACATCAATCATGTCTCCATATAAGTGAACTATTTTCCTTCTGTTTAGCATGAATATGAATCCGCTGCTCCACTCAAATGCTGACTTTTGCAAAATATTACCGTTTAAGGAAAATTCGAATCCTTTATTGTTTAACTGTCCCAGGTTGGCTGCTACACTATTAAAGCCAATAATTTCCGGAAGCACTCTATCTACCAGTAAGTCAATCGTAGTGGCAGTATAGGCATCGAAAGCGCCACTTAACCGGCCACCAAACACCGAAAAGTCTAAACCAACATTATAGGATGATTTGCTTTCCCATCTTAAACCAAGGTTAGCCATACGGTTTACATATAGTTGGGATGTAAGGTAAATTGTTCCGTTTTGGTCAATATATGGATGTAACCCTGAAGTCATGTCAGACAGCGCTTCATATTGGCCGATATCCCTGTTTCCGTTCTTTCCCCAGGTAAGGCGTAGTTTTGCGAAGTCTAACCATTTCGAGGTTTGTCTCATGAAACCTTCTTCAGAAAAGCCCCATGCAAAGGCCAAGGCAGGAAAAGTAGCTCGCGGATTTTGCGCACCAAAGACCGAATAGCCATCTCTCCTTACCGATCCGGTTATCATGTATTTATCTTTATAAGAATAGAATAAACGTCCCATTAATGCATCGCCGGTTTTGTATGTATCGTTGCTTTCATTTAATGGCACTGAGCCGGCCTGAAGCCGGTGATATCCCAAAATGTCGCTGGGAGTATAGTTGGATGTTGTTGCCTTAGTTCTCCAAAACTGACCTTTTTCTGCATTTTGTAGTAAGGTTATCTCGAAGTTATGATCGTTAAAACGCCTTTTCCAACGGAGAATATTATCAAGTATCCATTCGTAGGTTTTTTCATTTGTACGTTCGCTACTTCCCCCTCTGGCTGCCCATTCCGGGTTTTTTGAAGATTCATGGTTGTAATATTCACGCCAGGTAAAAGAGGGTGAAAAGTTGGATTGGAATTCAAATCCAAATGGGAGTGTTATAACTCCATATACACTTGAGTTTAGGGTATTATACATGTCTTTTCGGTCTCTATATAAGTTGTCATGAAAAGGGTTCACCGGTGTGGCATCGCCGGTAGGCAGCCTCCGGTAAATGCTATTAGGGTCATCGAGGTTATTAGAGCCGTATGGGGATATTCTGGTCATCTGCGCCCAATCTGCACTTAAAAATCCTTCATCTCTAATTGCGAAATTGGTATTAGCGCCCACTTTCAAAAAGGAGGTAATCTTAGATTCAAGATTCAACCTGGTTCTGAAATTCTTGTAGCGGTCACCCACAATAATACCTTCCCTGTCTGTATGGTTGAGCGAAAAATAATAGCTTGAGCTTTCATTCCTGTTGGAAACGCTGACTGAATAGTCTTGTTGAAAACCTTTTTGAAAAACAAGGTCCTGCCAGTTGGTTATTTTACCGGCTAAATAATTATCTATTTCAGGCGTTTTTAATTCAAGCCTTGTTAACCATGTTCTGGTTAGATCTTCTTCGGTTACAGATGTGACAGGAGAGGATTTATCGTAGTTATACCAATCTAATTGGTTTACATTCGTTAATTCGCGCGGATTGACAAACATTTCGGGATATTGACCAAGAAAGGCTGAAGTTCTTCTGCCTACTTCATAATCATGTCGCCATGCCAGAAACTCCTCGCTATTCATTATGCGGGGCATTCCTGCATTTTCTGCAAATCCCACATTTCCATTAAAGGTAATTCTCGGTTTTCCTTTAGTACCCTTTTTGGTCGTAATAAGCACAACTCCATTAGCAGCCATTGCTCCATATACTGCGGTGGCACTTGCATCTTTGAGGATGTCTATAGATTGTATATCGTTGGGGTTGATATCAGTAAGAGCGCCATAAAAAATAACTCCATCTATTACATGCAAGGGTCCGCTTCCAGCCTTTAATGTACCTACTCCTCTAACTAATAAAGAAGCGTCAGCCTTTGCGGAATTGCCTTGCCCTATTACCAATCCGGCAGCATTTCCGCGCAATAAATCCTGTATTGACCTCGGAGCTTCCCGTTCAAGTTTTCTTGCATCTACAGATGCTACAGCTCCCGTGAGATCTTTTCTTTTAGCGCTACCGTATCCAATCACCACTACCTGGTCTAACTGAGATGCTTCCGCCTCTTCGAGTTCAATGTCAATGGTTGACTGTCCTTTTACCGCGATGGTTAGCGTTTTGAAACCTACCGATGAAAATACAAGGCTCCCGGAGCGGGGCACCCCTGTCAGTTGGAACCGGCCTTCATTGTCGGTAGTAGTGCCCTGGGCTGAGCCCTGTACGGTAACCGATACCCCGGAAATCCCGTCAGACCGGCCGGAAGTGGTTACCCTGCCCTGCACGGAAATGTCTTGCGCCAGGGCAGTCTGCCACTGGCAAAGCAGGAGGATGCATAAAAGCACCGGTAACCTGCGAAGTTTTC
>CAYVEI010000260.1:0-5227 GCA_964450515.1 uncultured Terrimonas sp.
AAAATAGTATTTACATGGAGCCCAACTGCGAACGTATGAATTCACAATTGATCACTTTCTCTATTAGATCCTGCGGTACATAATAATACTGGTTGGAAGCTTCAAACCCGATGCGGGAATCGGATTGAGTGATCTCAAAGAGTGCTTTGGCTAAAAGCATTTCATTGTTTAGAATGTTATTGATCGCTGTGATCTGAATTTGTTTTTCAGCAGGCGCCAAATGATGCTTTTGTATACTATCCCTGGCCATAACAAACCGTACCTGGTTGGCCACAGATGCAAAATGCAGCCAGGCCGCTTTGGCTATGCCCCAGTCTTCTTTAGCAATGGCCTGCTTGCCGGGTTCTGCTGTCTCAATCACTTTTTTAAAGAAATCAAGACCTTCTTTCCAACCGCTGGCTACCTTATTAAATTGCCCTGCAAATACTGCTGCCGGGTAAATGCTCCGCCATCCTTTAAGGTCATCATACGGGAAGCCTACCATCGTTGATGCGTATCCGGTAGGTTCAGCAAACAATAGGTTAGCTGGTCCGTATTGCTGTGGCGCTTTATATACCACACTGCCATTATAGGGAAATTCCCGGAAAGCTTTGCTGAATGAAGTCCAGGCCTGCCGGGCAAAGGGTGCGGCCGTTGCGCCGTAGCGGTGAGCGGCCAGTTCATTAAGCACCGTTTCGGGTTCGGCAGCAGGATCTTTAGCAAATGCATGCGCTATCTCCAGGTTGGGCGAAGGATAACCGCCCAGCGACCAGCTCAGCATCAATCCGTCGGTATCCATTTTTGCCAGTTTGGAAGCATGTTCGGCAATAAGATCAGAAACCGGCAGCCAGGGCACAGCGGATAGCTCCCAGGTATTGTTGAACTGCACTTTGGCCACCGTTTTTAAGCCGGCCTGCTTTGCCAGTGTCCAATGCCGTGTAGCACGGGGGCCAGGGCCTACGGCAGAAATGGAATATTCTCCCACCTGAGAAGAGATGCCTCCCCGTTCAATGGGTTTTGCCCATTCACTCACAGACATCAGCCATACCGGCTTCGGCAATTTTGCAATAACATCAGGCGCATCACCGTGCCCGTGCCATCCCCAGTCCCATGCAATAACTTTTGCACTGGTATTCCCTGCATGCACCCCGTTGGCAATGGCTTCATTAACTCCGGCGATGATATCCGCATAGTTGCGGCGGCTGCAACGGGGGCAATCTTTCTGATTACCATGCGATGCACAATTGGTGAAATTTTCAGATGCAGTAATGGTAAATACACCACCCAAATCGGGCACCTGCTTAAAAACATAGGCAAGCGAATGGCTGATCCAGTTGAGCACTTTTTCATCGCTGGTGCACATGGCGGCAAAAGCCCCTTCCTGCGTACCCATCATATCCTGCCTGTTTTTGAAAAAGGATAATGGCATAGCCCTGGGTTCATTCATGTACAGGTACACCGAAATACCATATTGTTTTGCTCTTTGGGCAATGCGCCGCAGATTAGCAATACGTATATTATGCCCTTCGCCAAATTCAGGAAAATCAATTCCACCGGAAGCCAGTTGATTGAGCACCACGTGCATCCATATGCCATTCACTCCTTTGGAGGCCAACCGCGAAAGCAATCCATCGGGATAGGGGTCATGAAGCGTATCAACTAAAGGATCACCGAAAATGCCAAAATAAGAATAGATGAAGCGCAACCCATTTTCATTTGAATACTGCGCAGTTTCTTTTTTGGGCAAACCATCTGTTGATTGCAGGTCCTTTACAAAAGCAAACCGGGGCACGGTTGGCCGGGCGAGGGAGGCTTTAAAATGCTTTTGCACCAGTTGTTTGATCTCCTTTGCGCGTGCCAGTGTTTTTTTATCGGGCTTTGTATATACCAGTTTTGCGCAATCGGGCTTAAGGTTGCCTAATTTAACGAAAAGAAAATCGTCTTCCTTAAGTGCAAATTCCAGCTCATCCGCCGTCATATCCAGCAGGGTCAGCAACTGATCGTAGGGAAGCAGGTGCCAGTTCCTTCGTATCACGGTAATGTATATCCTCTTTTTAAAATCGGGCAACACAGATTCCGCAGGAGGCAGGCCCATGGATGCGGCTATGGCAATAATGTCTTTGGGTTCACATCCTATGGTTTGGGCAATACGCGCAGGTTCCACGATGTTCCAGTTGCGCCATACCAGTGCATATATGCGGTTGGGGAAGTGTTTGAATTCAATAGCCGGCGGGTGCGTGCCAACAGGAAGCTGTTGCTGTGCAGGTAACCGGGTATATGTTATAATAGTTAAAAAGAATAGCGGAATGAAAACTTTGATCATGGCCATTTGTGTTTAAATATTATTGCTTTGCAAGCTCTGTGCTTTTTCTAAAAAGATATTGATGGCAGTAAAAATAGGGATTTTAAGCCGCGCAGCGGTCTTCATCGGGAACCATTGCGTACAGCCATGATACTCCCTCGCTGAATATGCGATGAGGTCACCCGTTCGTGCAATAATAGCCGGCTGTGAAGACTCTATCGCGAAAATAAATTGTAATGAAAATATATGTACCTTATAGGTTCATAAAAAAGCCAATTACCATATGCGCTCTCAGTTTACAATACTAAATCTTCATCTGCAATATCGTTTGTGGATTGCAGAATTAAATTTTCTGGTAGATGAAATCAGGATTCTGAAAGATTATTTCCAGGAGTTGATTTCTTACCTGGAAAAAGACCCGTTGGTAACAATTCATGCATCGCTTACAAGCCTTCGTGAAGACATAGATGCCTTACGCAATGAAATGCATCTTGACAAAATGGAACTCGCCTCAAGACTCAAACACAATACGGTTGATCAGCCGTGGAATAATCAACGTACTGAATCCTTCCGTGAACAGCATGATAATATCAAGAAAACATTTACCGGGATAAGGCAGCGTATTGAGTCGCTGACAACCCAAACAATTTAATTCCTTTCACTATTTGTGTTGGCGAAACACCCAAGCCGGCTGAGAGGGCGGGTTTAACTAATTTGCGTAGCTTCAGGCAAACTTTGTATATATGAGATATTACCTGCTTGTTGCCTTTGTTTTATGCAGCACAATGATGCCTTATGCGCAACAAAATCCAGCGCGTTTAATAGTACGCGGAGATGACATGGGCTTTTCGCACAGCGGTAATCTTGCGGCTATCAAAACATACAAAGAAGGAATTGTGCGTTCTGTTGAAGTGCTGGTGCCGTCGCCGTGGTTTCCGGAGGCTGTTCGATTGCTGGAAGAAAATCCCGGTGTGGATGTGGGCATTCATCTTACATTAACCAGCGAGTGGGATAATGTGAAATGGCGGCCGGTATCGGATTGTCCCGGTCTTAAAGACACTGATGGATATTTTTATCCCATGATATGGCCCAATAAAAATTATCCCAACAGGGCCCTGTTGCAACATGCGTGGACGATTGAAGATGTGGAGAAAGAGTTCAGGGCGCAGATAGAGCTGGCTACAAAAAAAATACCCCGCATCAGTCATGTTTCGGGGCACATGGGTTGTACACATATGAATGAGGAAGTAGCGGCGCTCACCAAAAAGCTGGCAAAGGATTACAACATTGATATTGATCTTTCAGCAAAGGGGGTAAAGAGTGTAAGCTACAAAGGAGCCAGCAAAACATCGCCGGAAAAAAAGAAGGCTTTCATTGCTATGCTGCAAACCCTGGAGGCTGGCAATACCTATTTGTTTGTAGACCATCCCGCATTTGATACGCCTGAAATGCAGGCCATACATCATATCGGTTACGAAGATGTAGCCAGGGATCGCCAGGGTGTGGTGGATATATGGACAGATGCTGAGATCATAGCATTGATCAAAAAGAAAAATATACAATTGATCAGCTATAAACACTTAGCTACCGAGTGATTTTTGTTTCGGCAGCAGCTCCACCTAAAGCAGCCATCTCCAGGAATGGCTTTATGCGAATGCGTCGCTTCTATTTTTTGTACAGGGTTACAATGCTTTTGGCAGGAACCAATACTACATCTTTTGAATCTGTGGTTCCCGTGGCTTTACAATCGTCTTCTGCGCTGGTAACAAAAATTGAATATTCGTTTGCCAGCCCGGTTCCGGCTAAACGCACTGGCCTGGCGGTTGTATCATCATTAATAATAACGATTGTGTTAGATTGTTCGTTGGCGTTAGTAAATGCCAGCGGCAGCAGGTGTTCATCATCTGAGCTGATTTTAAAACGCCGCGCTCCCGGGCGCACATACCTGTAAAAATTTTTAGAAGCGTAATATCGTTTGCTCTTTTCTCCTGCTGTGCTCATCAGCGAATAGGCATCTAACTGCGTGGTGCTGAGCGACCAGAACAACCATGCCGAAACATGTCCGTACCGTAAAGCGATATACATAGCTTTGCTGAGCGCGATGGCGCCGTTCATGTTATTTTCATAACCGGATGTCTCCGTCATCCACAAATGAATATTATAAGGTACGCCCCAGTTATACATGTCTTCCCATGTTTTGGCATCTGCAGAACCGGGGTTAACCCCATCGGTTGCATAACCATGCACCGCCAGCATATTCACATATTTACGCGATTCCGCATCCGCCAGTATGGGTTCTACTAAGCTTTTAATGCCGTCAAACCATCCTACATCTTCAGGCACAAATAATTTTGTGGTTATATTTTCATCTTCAAATCGCTTACCCACCACCTTTAGTACATCGCGCATGGCTTCGCCATTGTATACACAGGAAGTGTAGAATTGCGAAAAGCGGGGCTCGTTTTGTATACTCAATGCGTAGATGTCAATTCCGGTAAGCTGTTTTATGGTTTTAATATATGCAACGCAATATTCGGCAAACTCATCATACATATCTGTTTTTAACTGGTTGGTACTGGCATCGGGGTTTGTTGTATAAGGCGGAGCGGCATTTTGATTGGCAGTGCCGTTGCCCACTTTGTTATTGTACTTCATCCATATGGGCGGAGTCCACACAGAGGCAATTGCTTTCTGCAGCCCCGCGGCTTTCATGTCTTTGAGATATTGAATATGGTCAGCCAGCTTATCATCATGTCCCGGGGTATTGTTGTTGATATTAAACTTCGTAAGGTCGGTAACGAAAGGATTGTCATTATCGTTTTCAACTTCAAAATTGGAGGGAATATTTATTCTCAGGATGGTAAGTCCCAGGTCATTGATCAGTGTGTTCACAAACTCCGGGCTGGTAAAAGGCCCCGGCGACCAGCCTTCCCTTTGCAGTCCAAA
>CAYVEI010000261.1:0-5207 GCA_964450515.1 uncultured Terrimonas sp.
AACAATTTTGCCGTTTTCATCAAAGCCGTCGCTGATGTGCATGGGAAGAATGATGGCTTTTTTATCTGACTTGCGTACCAGGTGCAGCTTCCACCACGACAGTACTTCACGGCCATTATCCATTTCATATTCCAGGTAATCGGGGTATCCGATCATTTCAATGGACTTTATATCAAAAGCACCGGAAAATTTTTCCCATTCTGCTTTTGCTTCTGTTTTATTCAGGTATTTTCTATACTCGTCATTGATATCGTAAAACCTGGCATCATCGCTAAAAAAGCTGAGGGCTTTATCAAAATCGCCTTTTTCGTAAGCATACATAGATTTGCGTACGGTATTGATATTTTCGTGATGGTTGTATATCTTTCCGTTGGTTCTGTTCGAGAAGCTAACGCCAATTTCATCCAATATACTTCCGTTGCTGTAATTGATGATCGTTTTGATTTTGTTCTCTTTCGTGAGCTTATACAAACGATGCGCTGCGGCGTCTAATTTTACACCGGTAACTTTATGCATGCCTTTGAGTAAATCCCAGGTTTGTACCCAAACCTCGTCATTTTTGTTGTCCTTCTTGTATTCAACCGCATCAGGATAAGAGCCCGGGTAGGGTTCTATGGAAAAGTAATCGAACTCATTATGGTAACGGAGCGCATTGGCAACAAATGCTTTTTTAGTGGCTCCGCTATCACCGTATGCATTGGATACACCATTAAAGGATCTGAAATCGTCTGTTAAAAAGCTGTTGATCCTGGCCTCATCACCGCTCACAGTGGCTTTTATAAACTCGTTTACCACATTAATAGCCGGATGTTCTATGTACACCGTTCCATTGGCTTTTTTCTGTGCAAAAACGGTGATCGTGCCTGTAAAGATCAGCGCGAAAAGGAATAATGCTTTTTTCATTGTAACAGGGGTTTGAAGTTTAGTGATATAAATACATGTTTTGGTTTGGTGAGCGGCAGGCGTTCCGTAAATATTGGTGCTGTGAAGTTCCGGTGTATTGGGAAGGGTTGTGAGTAAGTTTTCATCATTTCACCCGATATTTTCAGCTTCCGGCAGGACAAATTGTGCAGCATCAGTACAAATTCATCTTTTTTGCCTGGAGTGATCAAAAAACTACCCGTTACCATATAGTAAATATCTTCCGGGAAAGTTATCTTTATAGGGATGCCGATCCCGTTTCGTAAACCTTCATTCATTCTTTTGCTTTTTGTTTCCTTTTACTGGAATCGCGTTCCGGCTCAAACAGGTTCCGGCTATGAAACCATTTCTACTGCCCAGGGCCTTTCGCAGGGGATGATATTTGATCTTTTGCAGGATAAAGAAGGATTTATTTGGGTAGCTACAAAAAATGGTTTGAACCGGTATGACGGCTACAGTTTTAAAGTTTTTTCCAACGATCCTTACAATCCGCATAGTTTAAGCAGCAATAGCATCCAGAAACTTTTTGAGGATTCAAAAGGGAGGATATGGGTGGGTACAGAAGATGCCGGGATCAATGTATACGATAAGAAAAGCGGTAATTTTTACCGTATTCAGCACAGGGCTGCCGATGCCACCAGCCTTTCAGGAGATGCCATAAGATGCATAGCTGAATTGGCCAACGGTGCCATGCTGGTTTCTGCCTATGGCGCCGGGTTTAATATGATTGAATTGTCATCCGGTTTTTTTGAAAAGCCATCAGTGCCACTTATAACAAGATTCACACTTCCCCATAACAACGATAATGTATATGCTATGGGAAAAGATCCCGGCGGCAACATGTGGATCGGCGGTTTCGACGGATCGGTGTACCGCTTTGACCCCGCTAAAAACAATCTCCTTGCCTTGAATAATGGCCACCTGCTCAATGATGGCTTTGTTACGGGGGGAGGAGACGTGCTGCTCAGCGGTAATTATTTTTTATGGGATGGTATGGCAACCTACCCGCTTTTTGATACCGCAAAAATCCCTGCCGGCAATATTTTATTAAAGCCAAGAGCGTTTTTGTGGAGGAACTATTACCGGGAGCTATCCAGCTATGATGTAACCAGCAGGGCAACCGGAAAGCCGCTGACAGGAGACTTGCAACTTCCCGGAAATTTAATGGCAATGTTTCCTTTTATCACAGATCGTTCGGGCATGGTATGGTCGGGTTCGGTGGGCTATGGTCTGCGAAAATACAGTACCGATGGCAACAAGTTCAATGAGCACCTGTTGCCGGGATTCAGCGTAAGAGGGATTATACCCGACAGGGCAAATAACATATATGTTGTGGATTACGGGTATGCCTGGAGAAAGATAAACGGGCAGTCAATAGAAAAGGATCCGTTCAAAAAATTCCCCCAGGTTTCCCTGATTGATAATTTTATGATCAGTAAAACCGGCAGGTTTTGGTTGAAGTCGGAAACAGAGGGTTATAAAAGCTATTACGGTTACAACCCGGTTTCCGGTCAATTAACACAGTATCCCCTGGTTTTGAATGAAGCCAGTGGTGACAAACAACCGCTGATAGAAGACAGCAAAGGATACATCTGGTTCCCTGTGCGGGGCGGGAAGATCAGGAGAATACATGAGGTGAGCGGTAGTATTGATAGTTTCACCATTAATATAAACAATACCAGGCCGCTCAATACCAACTCTGTTTGTACGGCATTGTACGAAGACGGGCAGGGCGTATACTGGGTGGGTACACAGGAAGGTTTTGCAAAGCTTGTTTTCGACAGCCGGCATACTGTACCCGATGTAAAATGGTTTTACAATAAGGCTGAAACACGCAATTCTCTAAGTTATAATCATGTATCCTGTTTTATGGATGATCCGGCAGCGCCGGATAAATATTTATGGATATGCACCAAGGGTGGCGGATTGAACCGCATGAACAAGACAACAGGTGATTTTTTTCATCTTACTTCAAAGCAGGGTTTGCCCGATGATGTGGTGTATGGCATTTTGCCCGATGATGCTAAAAACATCTGGGGCAGCACCAATAATGGCCTGTTCTGTTTACTGGCCAATCCCACGCACGACAGTACCGGCTGGGCCTTCAGAAATTTCACCAAAGCCTACGGACTGCAGGGCAATGAATTCAATACGGCTGCTTTTGCAAAGCTGCCCAACGGTAAAATGGCATTTGGCGGTGTGAACGGTTTAAATATTTTTGATCCGGAACAAATACTTTCCGGTGTGTTTTCGCCCAATGTGTATATCACCAATTTACTGGTGAACAATACCGTTGTTTTTCCGGGTGATAAAACGGGCGTGCTCCAGCAAAATATTGACCAAACGAAAGCCATCACCCTCAATTACCTGCAGGATATTTTAACGCTTGAATTTTCTTCCTTAGACTATACGGCCCCGGAGCAAAACAAGTACCGCTATCAGTTGGCGGGTATTGATAAAGGCTGGGTGGAAAGCGGCAACCGCCGGGGTGCTACCTACCTGCATCTGCCTGCAGGAAAATATACCTTCAAAGTACAGGGCAGCAACAGCCAGGGCATCTGGAGCAACCATATTCATGAGTTGGAGATAAGAGTGCTGCCGCCCTGGTGGTTCAGTTGGTGGGCATATATTATCTATGCATTGCTTATTGCACTGGCAATAAGGGCCTGGCTTACATTCAATGTAAACAAAGCAAAGTTGCAGTCGCAGTTAGATTATGAGCAACTGGAAGCCAAAAGAGTGAAGGAGCTGGATTCTGTTAAAACACAATTATATACCAATATTACGCATGAGTTTCGTACACCCCTTACTGTTATACTGGGCATGGCGCAGCAGGTAATTGAGAAACCGGAGGAGCAATTTGACAGCCGTATGGATATGATCGTTCGCAACGGACGAAGTTTGCTGAACCTGGTAAACGAGCTGCTGGATCTTTCCAAGCTGGAATCCGGCAATATGCAATTGCAGTTAACGCGGGGCGATGTGATACAGTTTCTCCGTTATGTTGTTGAATCTTTTCACTCCCTGGCCAACAGTCAGCAAAAGCAACTGCATTTTCTCACTGATGTGGATACGCTGTACATGGAATACGACCGGGAAAAGATCAGGCAGATCGTTTCCAACCTGCTTTCCAACGCCATCAAATTCACGCCCGAAAAGGGAAATATCTACATCACCGTAATCGAAAATGTGTCGCCCGATGAAGGGGATCGTTCCACATTGATCATTAAAGTAAAAGATACCGGTATAGGCATACCCGAAGACCAGTTGCAGCATGTTTTCGATCGGTTTTATCAGTTAGACAATAGTCATACCCGCAAAACAGAAGGCACAGGCATTGGTCTTGCATTAACCAAGGATCTGGTTAAATTAATGAAAGGAGAGATCGTGGTTAAAAGCCCGCCCGCGGGTATAACGCGGGGGAGTGAATTTACCGTATCACTTCCCCTGAGAAAAGTAGTTCCTGTTGCTGAAAACGTAGAAGATGGCTTTAAAAAGGTTTCCTTTACTCCGCCGCCCCCGGCCACTACCAGCACACAGCGCGTAAACAATGGCCAACAAAATACCACTGCGCCTTTAATATTGCTGGTAGAGGACAACGCCGATGTAGTGGCGTATACTGCATCCTGCCTGCCCGGTTACCGGCTGGCTGTTGGTAAAGACGGAAGGGAAGGATTTGAGATAGCCACGGATATGATTCCCGACCTGATCATTACCGATGTGATGATGCCATTTGTAGATGGCTTTGAACTGGTGGCACAATTGCGCGACAATGAATATACCAGTCATATTCCCATTATTATGCTTACTGCCAAAGCAGATATGCGCAGTAAGATAGAGGGTTTGCAAAAAGGTGCTGATGTGTATCTGGAGAAACCTTTCAACAAGGAAGAGCTGCTGGTAAGGATAGAGAAGCTGATGGAGATGCGCAAAAAATTACAGCAGTATTATCTTAAAAAAGCCGGCATCATTACCAACGGTACCCAACCCGTGCCGCCGGATATGGTTTCAGAAGAAATAAGGGAAAAACCTGAAGATGCTTTTATCATAAAGCTGAGGGAAGTAGTAGAACAACATTTGAGCAATACAGATTTTACAGTAGAGCAATTATGTAAGCTGGTCTTCATGAGTCATTCGCAACTGCATCGCAAATTAGACGCCCTCACCGGTTATTCTCCCAACAAATTTATACGGATGCTGAGGCTTAAAAAAGCGAAGGAGCTGTTGCAGCATCCTGCCAGCAGCATTGCTTCGGTTGCACTGGATTGCGGCTACAACGACCCGGG
>CAYVEI010000262.1:0-5203 GCA_964450515.1 uncultured Terrimonas sp.
CCAAGCGGTTAAAAGATTATTTTCAGCTACCGGCTGATCTGTTTTTACAGGCTTCCTAAGCTATACGCCAATTACCCGGTCCACCACTTCTTTAGAGAAATGGATGCAATCGGTATGGTGTCAATAATTCCCGGCAACGTTCTCAGCGAAAGCAGCATGCTCAACCGATTTTTCTTTGCGGACTCCGCACTGCAACAGCTTACCCCAACTGTTTACTCCCGGCTCCATTTTTCCCGGCGGGCCAACTCCGCTTCACTCACTTTATCCGGTACAAAGGAACCCGGCTTCACTTCACCATCCGGAACATAGCTCGCAATAATTACACCCGTTGAGGATACCACCGAATCCGTGAGCTTCCATTGCTGGGGCTGCGTGCCTTCCCGGAACAATTTTTTCCCCTGACCGAGTGTGATGAGAAATATCCAGGTATGCAATACATCAACGAGGTGATTAGACTGCAATACGCCGTCCATGGTGATAAAAGTGGTAACAATAATTTTTCGCATGGTATTTTGTTTTGCTGATGGCACAAAGCTAAAAATCCGGCTTAATTCAAAGCGGGTGCAGTCGTGACAATGGTGAAGGGGTGTCACTTTCGCTTAGAGAATCATACATTTCTATTTCGGCATAACCAATAATCAAAATTGCTGCTAATAATAGAACCCAAAAAATGCTCAGGGATAGAAGGTATAGGCATTGATAACTCCATTCAATAAAATATTTAAGCCCTAAGTATCCTTTTTAAGGTTTCCAGCATTGCCATTTTAAAACTATCATCCTGCGATAAAAGACGGTATAGATCCAGTTCATTTTTTCGCTGCTTGCCCATTACCTCGTCAAATATTTTTTTAAAAGCAATTTCCCGGTTTTGTGTATCGGTATTTTCTTCATACTTCTCTTTAAAATCAGGATGCTCCCGCATGCGTTGGGCAAGATTCACAAATTTTACCCGTTGCTCTTCAGGAGTAGCTTCCCAGCCCTGGAACCAGCGTTCATTAAAACTGCGGATGATAATATCCAATGGTTCTTCCTCAATATCGCCGCCATGTGCGCCTCTTGGATTTGGATTCTGCGGGTCAAGCTCTGTTGCTGAAGCATCCAGACCAATAGACGCGTTTAGCTTTACCCGTTCCAGCCCATAGGTGGAAAGATCAACCGAGTTGAGTAGTTCGTCCAGCGTATCCTGGTTGGGGTCTGCAATAATTAACTTGGGGATCAGGAATTTCAAAAACCAAAACAGTTTTTCCCAGGGCGCAATTTCGTACGGCATAATAGATGCCATTTGCCCGTATATCTTTACAAACTGCTTTGCTTTTATTTTATAATCGGCCTTCGCTTTATCTTCTAATTCCAATGTGCTGTTAAACCGTTCTGCCGCAATATCAATTATAGGGCTTAGTTCCTGTGCATTTACACCTTTAAAATACTTCACTACAAAGTTTTCAACTTCGTGCCATTCATACACACCCGCTGCATCTAAATGCGATTTTAATTCGTGCAGCACATTAATATCGGTTGCCTTGTTTAACGAGGTGGAAGTATAAAATGGATCGAAAGACTTTTTTATATCCTCCGTGGAGTTGTAAAAATCAAGTATGAACAGATCTTCGGTTTTCTTGCCCAGTTTATTGGCAGAACGGTTTAGTCTCGACAAAGCCTGTACCGCCATTACGCCTTGCAGCTTCTTGTCTACATACATGGCCGTAAGCTTCGGCTGATCAAAGCCGGTAAGGTATTTATTGGCCACCACCAAAATGCGGTATTCATCCATATTAAAATACCGGGCTATTTTGTCGCTTATGTAACCAGGGTCGGTGGGCTTGCCGGTATCTAAATGTGCCGGAAAATCGTTCATGCTGTCTTCCGTGTATTCAATGCCTTTTATCTTTTTAGCGCCGGAAAAAGCAATGGCAATACGAAACGGATTTCCTCTTTGCCTGAGGATATCCTGCAGCGCAAAATAATAATGAATAGCCGACTCAATGCTTTGTGTGGCCACAATGGCTTTTGCCTTGCCTTTTAATTTTTTGGCATTTACCACATTGCCAACAAAATGATCCAGCATTATTTCGGCCTTGGTGGCAATGGTTTGCTTATGCTGCTCTACATATTTTCGCAGTTTCTTTTGCGCCTTTGCTGTATCAAATAAGGGATTTTCTTCAATGGATTTTTCTATTTCGTAGTAGCTTTTGTAGGTGGTGTAGTTGGCCAGCACATCCAAAATAAAACCTTCTTCAATGGCCTGCTTCATTGAGTATAAATGAAAAGGAATGAATTTGCCATCGGCCTGCTGCGTTCCAAATTTTTCCAGTGTACTGTTTTTGGGTGTGGCAGTAAAAGCAAAGTAAGAAGCATTGCCCCTCATTTTACGGTTGCGCATGGCCTCTAATATTTTGTCCTGCGGATCATCGTCCTCTTCCTCCGGTTCGTTATTGCCCATGGCCTGGTTCATGCGCCCTGCGGCAGTGCCGCTCTGGCTGCTGTGCGCCTCGTCTATAATTACGGCAAAGCGTTTATCACTCAGGTCGGCAATGCCATCTACGATGAAAGGAAATTTTTGAATAGTAGTAATGATGATCTTTTTGCCACCTTCTAATGCCGCCTTTAAATCGGCAGAAGCGTAAGCGGGCGCTACAATGTTTTTTACTTCCGAAAACTCCCTGATGTTTTCACGGAGTTGCTTATCCAGCAAACGCCTGTCGGTTACCACAATAACGGAGTCAAACAAGGGATTGGCAGTTCCCCTGCTGCCGGGCACTTTATCATCGGCAGGATAGGTTTCAATCAACTGGTATGCCGCCCAGGTAATAGAGTTGGATTTACCCGAACCGGCCGAGTGTTGTATCAAGTACGTTTGCCCTGTTCCTTTTTTGCTGCAATCGTCCACCAGCCTGCGCACCACATCCAACTGGTGGTAGCGGGGGAAATACAGCGTTTTCTTATTCAGCGGGTCGGTGTCTTTGCCATCAAAGCGTACAAAATGCTGAATGATGTTGGCAATGCTTGTCCGTTTAAAAATTTCTTCCCAGAGGTAAGCCGTTTTATGCCCGAAGGGATTGGGCGGGTTGCCCTTGCCAAAATTATGGCCCAGGTTAAAGGGAAGGAAGAAGGTATTAGCCCCGTCTAATCTGGTGGTCATGTATGCTTCATCGGTATCCACGGTAAAGTGCACGATGCAGCGGCCGAAGTTCAGCAGCGGTTGTGTTGTATCTCTTTTGTATTTGTATTGATTTTGCCCGTGCACTTTGGCGGTTTGCCCCGTCCAGTGGTTTTTTAATTCCATTGTAGCAAAGGGCAGGCCATTGGCAAACAATACCATGTCAATTTCTTCACCCGGGTTGCTAAGCGAATAACGCAACTGCCGGGTAACACTGAACTGGTTGCTTTCAAAATTATTTTTTACCGTATCGCTGCTGCTGGCCAGCGGCAGGGGATAGAGCATCGTGAAATGTGCATCATCCACATCCAACCCTTTACGAAACAGGCGGATAATACCGTATTTTTTTATCGTGCGGTCAATCCGTTCCAGTATTTTCAGTTTCCAGTCTGCCTGCTTTTGCAGCTTGGCCAACTCTTCCTGTTGGGTGTTTTGTAAAAAATCAAACAAACGAATTTCATCAATGGCGAGTCTGGCATTAAAATCTTCGGGGTAGCCCATATAATACCCATTACCGCTGCGGTATAAAGCTTCTCTTTCCTCCACCATGTTTGCCGGGGTATTTTCCGATTTCAACTCTTCCCGGCTATTGCCGCTAAGCCGTTTTTCGATGGTGGCTTCAAGGGCCTGTTCGTTGGTTTGGCTGGTCATGCTAACATACTTTTATTTTGCCTGTTACCGCACCGTTTATTAGGGTGGCTTTGTATTCTTTGAGCTTTTCGATCTCTTGTTGTTTGAATGCAATAGCAGTAGAAAACTTAGAATCTGAAATTTCAAGATAGTTCGAAATGGCAATTTGTTCGTGAATAGGAGGTAGCAAAATTGGCATCTTTTTCAATAGTTCTTGATTTAATGATGCTCTAATAACCAGGTTCATTTCTTTTACGAAAAATGCCCTATGAGTTTTGCTACTGAAATAATATTTGGAAAAGCCTTTAAACAAAATATTATTTTTCGGTCTAAATCGAATTAGAAACCCTGCGAAAGTCGCATCTTCTATTGTACTAGTACAAGTTGACGCAAACCCTATTTCCTCTATAGTTTCTGAAGTTCTTGTAAAAAATACATCGCCTTCAATAACGGAATATTGGATTCTGTCACTTAAAGTGGACTCGGCTGACCCGGAAACGCTATAAGGCAGTTGAATATTCGCATACACATCTCCATAACTAACGAAAGGAAATCCAGAACCAAAATATTCAGCTCCTTTACTAACTCCGTTCTGAGTTTTTCCAACAAATCGCAATGGCTTCACCTCCCAACCCTCAGGTATCTCTCCAATCCATTCCACGCCACTATCCTTCATCTTCACATTGGGGTTAAGCCCACGGGTAACGGCTTTGTGTATGAGTATTTGCCGGTGTTCCTTCAGCAGTTCTATTTGTTTTTCTTTAATGCTGATGGCCTGGTCAATTAAGGCGGTTTTGCGGTCGAGGAATTGGGCAATGGCGGTTTGTTCGGAGGGAGGAGGAAGTAAAAAAGGAATGCTTTTCATTCTTTCTCTGGATAAATCCCATTGGCCAATTCTTACGCCATCTGATGCAGCACCAAAAAATGAAACATATAACTTACTCCGTATGGCCAAATGAAAAAACCTCGGGACAATGTCATTTCTTAATTTAAAAATGAAATATGCAGGGCTTACAATTCCATCCTGTTCGGCTATTCCATATGATCCTTGCCATGCTTTCATTTTATTCATCCCGAAATAACCACTCCGCAATACCTTGTAATTAGTTAAGTCATCAGGAATGTAATTATGGTTTTCCTCTTCGTTATCCAAATCCCTCAAAATAACTCCCTTTTCTCTTGTAATAGAAAGTAATGGCAAGTCTGGTCTATTTCTTTCCGATACATTAATTAAAAGGCTTGCTAATCTAGCAGTGTCCCAGTGATCAGGTATATTTCCAATCCATTTTATCGCCGAATCTTTATACGCCGAATATTTCTCCATCTGTATTTTTTCCATTACAACTTCCATTACTCATTGGTTTTATATCGGTCGTGCCGCTGGCACTGCCTGGTATCTCCTATCTCATGTCTCAT
>CAYVEI010000263.1:0-5183 GCA_964450515.1 uncultured Terrimonas sp.
ATTATCATATCATCGTTCTTACATTAAATCCTTTCTCAATCTGGTACGGCCATCTTTGTGAACGTACCAGCATAGCGTTGGCCTCATCATCGTTTTTAAACTTTTCGGTTACGGGGTCCCAGTATAATTTCCGGTTCAGCTTCATGGCGCTGTGGTTCAGCAGGCAAACCGAACATGCCCGGTGGCCTACTTCTATCGGCGCAATATTGGGTACACCGGTAATGATGCTGTTCAGCCAGTTGGCATGATGATCTTTGCTGTCAATTAGGTGAATTTCATTTTCGCCAATTACGGATGTAAGGATTTTAGGATCACTGGCATCCAACGCTTTAGCATTTTTGCCTTTTGCTACCGGGTCGCTGGCTGTTGCAGAATAGCTGCCACGTGTAACAAAGATCCATCCTTCTGTACCCATAAATTTTACACCATTAGGATAATCATTGCTGGCCAATACTTTTACGCCGTTGGAAAACAGGCTTTCTGTTTTGTAATTACCATGCACATCCCATAACGCTTCTTTGGCCGGCCAATCAGAGGTACCCGATATTTCAATGGGACCTGTATTTTCTGTTCCCATTCCCCAGTTGGCAATATCAAAGTGATGAGCGCCCCACCCTGTGATCATGCCTGCGCCAAATTGTTCGCAACGCAGCCATCCGGGACGGGAGAAATCTTTTTGCGGATGCACCAATTTTTCGGTGTAGGGTACATAGGGCGTAGCCCCAAGCCATTTTTCGTAATTCAGATTGGGTGGCACGGGCATTTCTTTTTCCACCGTGCTTTCTTCGGGTTTATCAATAGGCAGTCCTACATAAATGGTATGCAATTTGCCAATGCGGCCATTACGCACCAGCTCACAGGCCTTTTTAAATTGCGGCATCGAACGCTGCTGGCTGCCAATTTGCAACACACATCCCGATTTCAGCACTTCATCACTTAATATCCTCCCTTCGCTGATGCATAGCGAAGCAGGTTTCTCCATATACACGTGCTTTCCTGCCTGCACGGCTCGAATAGCCGGAAGCACATGCCAGTGGTCTGGCGTTGCAATAATTACTGCATCTAAGTCTTTATTGCTTAATAGCTCTTCATAGTGCTCATAAGTTTTTGTGCTGTTGTAGCCCGACTGTCCCTTTTTTATATAATAATCATCTACCCATTTTTTAGCGCTTTGCACCCTGTTGCTGTCTAAGTCGCATACCGCCAGTATTTTTGCAGTATCCTGCTTTATTACACCGGGCATATCCCAGTCGCGGGCAATTCTTCCGTTGCCGATAGCGCCAACGTTGATGCGGTTGGAAGGTGCATATTTGCCCAATACGGATGCAGGTACAATAGAAGGGATATTGGCCAGCATAGCGGCGCCTGCCGTACCTTTTAAGGTGTTTTTGATGAAATTTCTTCTGGAGGATACTGTTTTTTTTCTGCTCATGATAACTGGTTTTTATTAATGGCTTTTATTCATATATTAATTGTGTTTCTACTGTACCTATGTGTTTAAATGTATTCTTTTAACACACAGGATCATAGGTCACATAGGTACACATAGTTCTTTCTATTATAAGGCTTTCCTTCACGCTTCAATAGGGAAGGGGATCGCCGGGGCTTTTTGCCCTTGCCTTTGAATAATCCAAAGGCTTATTATTGTCAACAACCCATATAATGCCGCCCATAATATGTTGTTGAAATTCGGCGGTAGCATAGGTAGCAATATCGTGTCCTAATGAAGTATACCATTGCCTGCCACCGTCAAATTCATGGCACCATACCGAAGGAGAAGAAGTGCCGCCATAATAGGTGGGCTTATCTTTATCATCCAGCGGGCCAAGATCATGCACTATCAATACCCGGATATCAGGATTGTATTCTTTGAAGAAGTAGCATTCGTCATCTCTCTCCCACACCTTAGGTAAAAAGGAGGTAGAAGGATGATCTGCATCAATGATGATCTCTTTGAAAGGCTGGTGCTTCGCATGCCGCAAAAATGAAGCGCCGATCAATCTTTTAAACCAGGGCCACTGCCTTTCCGTACCTGTAGCGGAATGTATGCCCACGAATCCGCCCCCTGCCTGCACATAACGCATGAAAGCTACTTTTTGCTCATCGGTATCAAAAACCTCATTATTGGTATTGTTGAATACAACCAGGTTGTACTTTTTCAGATTATTTTCTGTAAAGTCGGCCGGATTTTCAGATACCGTTACAGAAAAACCATACTGGTTTGCCAGTTGCTGAATGGCTGCTACACCGGCTGCCCGGTTTTCATGTACATAGCCTTCCCCGTTTTTGATATATACCAGCACATTCACTTTTTTCCAGTTCACTTTAGCCTTATCTTTTGATTTGTTTTGGGCTACAGCAAATAAAGCCAGGCAGATGCATGCAATGAATAGTAAGCTTTTTTTAATCATATTTCTATATTTCAATTGTACTTTATCCGCTATTCCATGCGGTCTGACGCTCCTTCGTTGCGTACCGACCGCAATATTCTTCATTTTCAAATTCCCACATTTTCAAAACCTGTGAGGACTGCCTGGCACGCTTCTTTCATCGCGTACCGACCGCACTGTATTTAATTTTAAATTTCAAATATCAAATTTCAAATCATAGTCTCTCTACCTTCACTTCCGGCGGATGCGCAAAACTTTTCCATACCTCCTCCGCCTGCTGCGGTGTTATTGTTCCATCATATATCAGCATCCTGTATTTCAGCACATAATTTTTTTGTGGTTCCAGCGGCCAGTCTTTATTACGGGTAGGACTGAAACTAAAAAAAACATCGCCCCTTTTATTGGCGTCTACCGGCCAAACCCGCATGGGTTCGGGAAAATTATAATTGGAAGGAAAGCTCATGAATAAAATGCCGCCATGCCCTTTTTGCAGATCACCATCAATCATGCACCAGCGGGCAGTGGAAGCATCGGCTTCTTTACGTGTTTTGCCTTCGGATGTAAGCACCTGGCTGTTGGAATTATTCCATTCTTCCGTTGCTCTGAAGCCAAAGCCACCGTAGCGGTATTCTTTGAGTGTTACCGGGCTGCTGGCAGCACAATTCAGCGAAGAGGTGAAGTCGCACAGCCACATATTTTCTCCCGCATTGTATACCCTTATATCCCAAACCTCATTTAGGGCTATTTTTTCCATGCCTGCTTCGGGTATATTAAAGGCCACATGTTCCTGCAGGGCCCTGAATCCCGCGTATACATTGCCGTTATATGTTGAAATAAAATTGCTGAACCGAACCGTACCTTTTCTATCGCCTATATTCCAGAAATCCACTTCTTTGTTTTCAAAAAGCACATGTGTCCACGGGTTCCATAAACCCATATGATGATAATGATCCGGAGGATTGATCCTGGTAAGCACACTTCCCGAAGGCGTCCATAAAGGATGGATAAAGCCGCTGCGTTTAAAAACAGTGTCAACACCGGCGGGCGGATAATGCGTGGCAAAATTGTATTGCAATACACTTTTACCGTTTTCTTTGATCAATACGGCTTTATCGTTTGTAGTTAATTGTAAGGAAGATGTTGCGGGAGCAGCAGGAGCGTTTACTTTAACCAGTTCAAAAATCCTTTTTGCAGCGCCGGCTTTCCTGCTCACCATCCACCACAGGTAGCGGTGATAGCTGTTTTCAACCTGAAAAGCTACCGGCATGCCGGTTTTACCGGTTACTTCGCGCAGCATCAGCAGCGAATCGGGCACAGCAGTTATGGCATCAAGGTCAATATATACGGGTGCATCAATGCTGTTGTTAACAGCAGGAAGCGTTAGTTTGGCAATAACCTGGGCATTGGTTGCAGAGCAGCACCATAGCATCAGCACTGCTATAGTGGTCAGTAATTTTATTTTCATATTTAAATCAAAAAGCAATCGCAGCAAAATCAAAAAACATTCTTAATATTCTGTTAACGTAAAAATAGGGAGATACGCTGTGCTTTCCAACAGTTGATATGAACAACACAGTATGTCTTTTTCCGCACACGTTCCCGGCAACGTTTGCATTGTATGTATTTCAGTTAAAGCAGTAATAATTTAGAAAAGATTTATTCCTGCAGGTAAATATGTGCAGGTATGGTAAAGGGATTATATCTTTATTGTATGCAAACGCCACAGCCGGTAACCATAAAAGATATTGCCCGTAAGCTGGGTATTTCCGCGTCTACGGTTTCCCGGGCGCTGAGAGGAAGCACTGAAATTAATGATGAAACACGTAAGCTGGTACAGGATCTCGCTAAGGAATTGAAATATACGCCTAATCCGATTGCGCTTTCATTAAAAGAAAAAAGAAGTAAAGTAATAGGCGTTATTGTTCCTGAGATAGCCAATTATTTTTGTTCGGCTGTAATTGCGGGTATTGAAGACATAGCCTATAATATGGGTTATCATGTGGTGATCTTTCAAAGTCATGAAAAATATGAAAGAGAAGTAATCAATATTAACCTGCTGGCATCGCGCAGGATAGATGGTTTGATCATTTCTGTTTCCAACGAAACCAAAAAGGGCGCCCACCTGGCGGAACTCATAGAGAAAGGCATTCCGGTAGTAATGTTCGACAGGATATGTGACGAAATTGATACACCCCGTGTGGTTACCGATGATGCGGGCGGCGCTTACGATGCTACCTGCCACCTGCTGGAGCAGGGATACCGCAGTATAGCCCATGTTACCATGGCTCCTTATTTATCTGTTACAAAGAACAGGATGAAAGGATATACGGAAGCATTAAAAAAATATAAGATACCGGTTCAGAAAAAATGGATCGTTCACTGTGATTTTGATTTTGCCAACATTAAAAAAGCGCTGGTTAAATTATTAAAAACAACGCCAAAGCCCAATGCTATATTGGCCACCAGCGAAAGAATAGCGATAGATTGTTTTGAAGTATTAAAGGAAATGAAATGGCGCATACCCGCGGATATTGCTATGGTGGGCTTTTTCGACAATCCCGTTTGCCGGTTTATTGATCCGCCTTTAACGGCTGTACACCAGCCCACTTTCGATATCGGGCAGTCGGCAGCCCGGCTGCTCATCACTATGATAGAGAACAATACCCTGCATCACCAGTATAAAACCATTGAGTTAAAAACAACTATGGAAGTAAGGGCTTCTTCCATGAGGAAGGAGAAGGGTGTTTGAGATTGTTTGAGGTTTCAGGTTGCAGGGAATATCCGTTTCAATCC
>CAYVEI010000264.1:0-2920 GCA_964450515.1 uncultured Terrimonas sp.
CAATACGGCAATATAAATAACCCGAAAGATGCTTTGGTATCTTTCTTTTTCGGTAACAACTGTTAAAGGGTGAAAAAAGATAGCAGCATAAATGAAAGATACCAAAAGTTCTCTCCCTTTTTTTACGAAGCGGGTGATGATCCTTTTCTATGTCTTACAGCCATATTCAATACGTTTCACCCCAACGACCTGCGGAAGGAAATTACTTTTTGGCAGCAACTGGCTTTGGCAAATGACCAGAGCGCTTATGATGAGGGAAAGCTGCGGGAAGATATGATGGATTTTTGCCGTGGGCTTTTACGGATCACAGCGGCCTTTTATATTATAAATAACAACAGGAAACGGAAACAAAAAGCTAAAAAGAAAAAAGAGGCGAACAAAGCAAAAGAGAAAATAATAAGCGCGCCTGATCAGCCTTCATTATTAAACGCACGGGAAGAGGCTGATCCGCAACTGGCGGTTAGCGCTTTTTGCAAAACATTTTCGCACGGGTATGCGAGGATTGAGCTATTGGACCTGTTGGATGCCGTTATTACTTATGAAGGAAAAAAAGGCGTTTATAAGGGGAATCTTGTACTGGTTTATCAATGTATGGAATCCCTGCTCAGCCTTGCTTATAATTGCTAAAAATAAGAAACGATTAAATTACCTAAAGCCATCCTGATATGCTAAACACCAGGTACATCAATGATCATCCGGCAGAAGAATTGGGGTATTTCTCTAAAGAGTCCGTTGAAAACGCGCAGAAAGCCATCTGTACATTTTTTGATATGTATGGCTTAGCCAGCGCTGATGAACGGCTTTGGGAAATGCTTAAGCTGGCACTGAGCAGCGGAGAAATAAATGACTGGAATGAAGTGAAAAGGGCAAATATTATCCATTTTTATGAACTGCTGGCACAGTTGGTCAGGGCTAATTATGTGTTGTTTTTAAAAATAAGCGATGAAACCTGAAAATGTGTTCGGGGATGGGCGAAAACACTTAAATAATCAGCACTTCCGTTACCTGCGGATTACTGAGGCACTCAAATAAAAACGCCTTCGCCCACCATGCCCGTTGCCCCGGTGATGATCACTTTTATACCTGCCATGATTCTTATATTTTGGTAAAGGCCGGCAGAAAAAATGCAGAGTAGAGCGCGTAACGAAAGGCAGGTTCAACAATTTGAGTTTTGGGTAATATGTTCAAACTAAAAACGGCGCATGATTATATGTGCCGTTTTTATGAATTTTTTGCAAATGGATGAACTATTATTCCATCAGCCTGTACAACTCATCTAAGTTGGGCGAAAGAATGATTTCTGTTCTGCGGTTCAGCGCCCTTCCTTCCGGTGTGGCATTGGTATCGCGCGGGTCAAAGTAGCTATGGCCCGATGCCACCACCCTGGCCGGCTCTACCTGGTAATCTTTTGTGAGGATGCGCACAATAGATACTGCCCTGGCTGTGCTTAATGCCCAGTTATCTTCAAAAGTTCTGCGGATAGGAATACTGTCGGTATGCCCTTCTACTACAATCTGTATCTTGGGGTCGGTATTGAGTACCTGCGCTATTTTGCCCAGTGCTTCCTGTCCTTCTTTACCTACCACCGCGCTTCCCGATTTAAAGAGCAGCTTTTCCTGCAGCGACACATATACTTTTCCATCCTTTACAAAAACATCAAGATCTTCGGCTTTGTATTGTCCCAATGCCTTATTGATCGTGTTGCGCAGGTTTTCCACTACGCTGCGCTGCTGATCTATCAGTTTTTGCAGCGCTTCTAAGCGCTTTTGCTGCTCTTCAATCGTAAGTGCTGTGCTGCTCAGTTGTTCCTGGGTGCTGCTCAACTGCTGTTCGGTATTGCTCAGCAACTGGCGGGCCTTATCCAGTTCCTGCTCTTTTAAGCTTTTAGCGGAGGCCACATCGCTGAGTTGTTTTTTTAAATCTTCATATTGCTGGGTGCTTTCCCGCAGGCTTTTACGGAGGATATCCAGGTCGTTTTCAAAACGAAGGCTGTCCTGTTGTAAAGCGCTGATGGCATTGGTTGCTTCCGTAAATTTTTTCTTGGATACGCAGGAGGTAAGCCCGGCAAAAACAAATAATGTAATACAAGCGGGCAGGAGATGCTTCATATTAAATGGATTTTTGGTTTACAACTAACACACAGGCATAGTTGCAGTTAATATAATGATAACCGCTCAAAAATAAACAAATAATTTGTTGTACGTGATTTTGAATTGGTTGTACCTGCATACCCTGCACCCTGAGACCTGCACCCTGCAACTTGTAACCCAATAATGCCCCCCAGGTTATATCTTTGGCCAAAGTGCGGTATGGAAAAATCGAATTTTGTTGATCAGATCAGGATATTTTGCCGTAGCGGGCATGGAGGCGCCGGCAGTAAGCATTTTATGCGCACCAAATATAACCCGCAGGCAGGTCCGGATGGTGGCGATGGTGGCAGGGGTGGTCATATTATACTCCGCGGAAATAAAAATTTATGGACCCTTTTGCATTTGCGGTATTTTAAAAATGTGCTTGCCGAAAATGGTGAAGGCGGCAGTGGTAACAACTGTACGGGCAGAACGGGAAAGGATGTTATTATAGAAGTGCCATTGGGAACGGTTGCCTTTGATGAAGAAACGCATGAAAAGGAAGCCGAAATAATGGAAAACGGGCAGGAGGTAATTTGGATAAAGGGCGGACGCGGAGGACTGGGCAATGCCAATTTTGCCACGGCCACCAACCAGGCGCCGGAATATGCCCAGCCCGGCGAACCCGGACAGGAAGCCTGGAAGGTGCTGGAGCTAAAGGTGCTGGCGGATGTAGGCCTGGTAGGTTTTCCCAACGCAGGCAAATCCACTTTATTATCTGCTGTCACCGCCGCCAAACCCAAGATCGCCGATTATGCTTTTACTACTATTAATCCCAACTTAGGCATAGT
>CAYVEI010000264.1:3020-5158 GCA_964450515.1 uncultured Terrimonas sp.
ATCTTTTTATTTCATCGCTTAGTCATAAGGGTTTGGTTGAACTAAAAGACTTGTTATGGCAAATCTTAAATAAAAAAAATGACCAGTAAACGGGTGTATTTCAAATTGTCGCTTTGCTTCATGTGGGCGGTGAAGACTTGCCTACCGGCAGGCAGGCACCGCCCACGGCGGCCGCCCCGGCTGGTGTCCCCACCAGCCGGCGACAATTTGGAATGCACCCCAGTAAATTGCTTAACAATAGCAAAAATGCCATAATATTACTGCTGCAAAAAGCGATTACTTTTATCTCATTATAACGTACGGTTGCCTGCCATTTCCGGCATTTACTGCGAAGCCCCCGGGTTTCGCTTTTTTGTTGCATTATCCAGCCCGCATCCCTTATCTTTATAAGCGTGTTTGCCGCAAACGATTGGTCATCCTGAAAAATTCTGTATATGGCTTTACTACCCTGGCGCAAAGGTATTGTTACCCGTATCAGGGAAGAAGCTCCCTTAACCCGCAGGTACTGGATTGAAGTGCAGGATACCGCTCAGTTTGATTTTATTCCCGGGCAGTTCGTAACGCTTGATTTACCCATTCATGAAAAGCCCGCCAGAAGATGGCGCAGCTACTCTATCGCATCCTGGCCCGATGGCAGCAATGGGTTTGAG
The DNA here is from genome assembly GCA_964450515.1 of uncultured Terrimonas sp. Taxonomy (GTDB): domain Bacteria; phylum Bacteroidota; class Bacteroidia; order Chitinophagales; family Chitinophagaceae; genus Agriterribacter. The sequence continues at coordinate 3,671 of CAYVEI010000264.1, forward strand.
CTGGTGATCGTATTGCTGGAAGGCGGCGCAGGCACCAACTATATTTTTAATGAAATAGAGGAAGGCTCCGAATTTACGCTGCGCGGTCCCCTCGGCGTGTTTACGCTGCCGCAGCCCGTTGAAAAAGACCTGTTCCTGATCTGTACGGGCACCGGGATAGCACCCTTTCGCAGCATGGTGAATTATATTAACCTGCATAATATTTCCCACAGGCATATCCATCTCATATTTGGCTGCCGCGAAAAATGTAACCTGCTGTATTATGATGAGATGCGGGAACTGGAAGAAAAACTGCCCAACTTCCATTATTACCCTACTTTATCAAGAGAGGAATGGGAAGGTAAAACCGGTTATGTACATGCCATATATGAAGCGCTTGCTCAAAGCATGCCGCCGGCACAATTTTTTCTTTGCGGCTGGAAGAATATGATTGATGAGGCCAAGCAAAGGATTGTGGCTATGGGCTACGACCGTAAAGCCATTCACCAGGAATTGTATGGGTAATGTTATTTGAGATTTGACATTTAAAATTTGAGATTGCATTACGTTTCGGATTTGTATGAGCTACCAGGTAGCTTAATACTCACTATTCACAACCTTGCACCCATCCTCCCGTATTTTCAAATTCTTCACATTTCCACATTTTCCATATTTTCACATTAATATGATTACGTTAAAAGAAGGCGACAAGGCGCCGGCCTTTTCGGGAAAGAACCAGAAAGGGCAAAAAATTGCCTTATCGGATTATAAAGGCAAAAAGCTGGTATTATATTTTTATCCGCAGGATGATACACCTACCTGCACTATACAAGCCTGTAATTTGAGGGATAATTTTTCGTTATTAAAGCAAAAAGGGTTTGAAATACTCGGGGTAAGCCCGGATGATGAAAAATCGCACCAAAAATTTGAAGCAAAGTATGCGCTTCCCTTTGATCTGCTGGCCGACCCGGGTCATAAGATCATTGACAAATACGGCGTATGGGGCGAAAAACAGTTATATGGAAGGAAGTATATGGGACTGCATCGTACTACTTTTGTTATTAACGAAAAAGGAGTGGTCAGGAAGATATTCTTACGACCAAAGAATAAACAACATGCTGAAGAAATAATAAAATCCTGGGAACAGCAGTAGCGCGTATGGATATTTCAGATATCAGGATCAAAGAAAAATCGTGGAAGGCAAAACTGGCCGCAGGTTGGCTGGGCGTTGATAATGTAGCTTTTACGCTGGGTAAAACCATTCACCTGTATAATGCTACCGCCCAGGAATTTTTGCACGATACCCGCTGGGTAAAGCACGAGCTAAAGCATGTGGAACAGTTTAAGCGTTACGGCTTCATTTCATTTATAGCCAGGTATACCCTTGAAACCCTGAAAAAGGGGTACTATAATAACAAATATGAGGTAGAAGCCCGTATGGCGGAAAAGGAAATATGACCCCTCAACCCAAACATTACCCTCTTTTTTTATGGTGCAGGTTCCTGTTGC
>CAYVEI010000265.1:0-1305 GCA_964450515.1 uncultured Terrimonas sp.
CTCACCTTATTTTTACGAAGAAGTTTTAGATCCATTGTGGAGAAAACTATCAATGACGTGAAAAGAATTACTATTGATGCATTTTTGAGGAGTTTGCCAGTCTTCAGGGGTAAATCCCGTTTGGCAAAACTGCTTTTTAAGAATAGTTTGCTAAAGCAGAGGGATGTAATAATAAAAGGAAAGTATGGTTGTTCCTATTTGTTACCTAACCTATATGAAACTATTGGCTTTGATATATTTGTGAATGGAATATATGAGCCGGGAACAGTAGCGTTTTTGCAAAAAAAACTATCACCGGGAGCAACTTTTCTTGATCTTGGCGCTAATATCGGCGCCATAACTGTGCCCCTGGCAGTGCAAAGAAAAGATATAAATATTATTTGTGTGGAAGCCGCGCCGTGGCTCGTAAGCTATCTAAAAAAAAACCTTGTAGCTAATGAACTTTCGGGAACGCGTGTTATAGATAAAGCACTTTATAATTCGGATGATTTGGAACTGAACTTTTATTCACCTCAAGAAAAATTTGGTAAGGGGTCATTGTCGCCTGTTTTTACACGTGACGCAGTAAAAGTGAAAACAATTACTTTAGACAGTTTGGTTTTTGAATTAAAGATAGGCAGAGTTGATTTAATTAAAATTGATGTGGAAGGATATGAGCAGAATGTATTTATGGGAGGTAAAAATTTACTGACACCGGAAAGCGCTCCTGACATCCTGTTTGAATTTGTAGACTGGGCGGAAAAGCATGCCGGGTTTACGCCCGGGGATGCGCAACGCCTGCTGGCAGACTGGGGATATACTTTGTACACAATAAATACAAAAGGAAAAATTAATCCTTCACCTGGTATTGTAACAAAGGGGGGGGGGATGTTGTTTGCATCTAAGAAATCAATGGACTGCTAAAAATACACCATTTGAAAAACCGGAATTATCTTTTTTCTTATTTGCAGTGCCTTGTTTTTGTTTTGTCGCTGCTCACCAACTGGTATGCGTTTCTTATTATCAGCTTGTTTATAATAATAATTATAGCCACGCTCGATAAGTTAGGTAAGGGCATTGTACTGCGCGAAGTAATAGCTATGCATACGATATTCGTTTGTTTAATAGCCCCTCTTTGGGGCTATCATGCTTTTACAGTAAGCAATGCTTTGTCGCGTTTATGGGTAAAATACATGCCCGTACCAGAACCTTTGTATTACAGTTATGCGCTTCCGGCTGTAGCCGGTTTTATTTTGTTCCTGACCTGGCCCTTACGCGGCAGCAATAGCGATACGGGAAAACACTTGAGCGGGCTTCTTGTTTCAG
>CAYVEI010000265.1:1405-5156 GCA_964450515.1 uncultured Terrimonas sp.
TTTTCATTTTTTTTCCTGGGCAGGCAACTGAAGCTCTGGAAAAAAACATTGTGGTTTGCCGCCGGGGTATTTGTGTTGCTTATACTGCAGTTGGCTAAGCCGGCATACAGGCAAATGACCTGGCGGGAAGAATACGCAGGTAACAAGGGAGTATTATTAGGCGAGTTGATTCTTGACCAGTTATCTTCCCTGAATCTTACATCTTCCGATGCCTTATTCCCGGTATATACCAGAACCAACCAGGGTTTTAATGTGGCGCTTGTTATGAAAAGAATTCCACAAAAGCAGGAGCATGATTATGGTAACAGGCTTTTTCTGACTTTTATATCCGCTTTTGTTCCCCGTGTAGTTTGGCCGGATAAACCCGAAGCCGGCGGTAAATTTAACATGAAATACTACACAGGCTACACCATCAGGGGGTGGTCTACCAATGTGGGCCCTCTTGGTGAAGCATATGGCAGCTTTGGAACTAACGCAGGGATAGTATATATGCTATTATTAGGGGCGTTTATCAGGTGGGCATATGCTTTCTTATTTCGGCTATCCGGGCAATCCTCGCCTTTACTTGTTTTATGGATGCCGGTATTATTTTACCAGGTTACCTATTCTGCCGAAACGGATACACTTCAAATTATGAACTCTCTATTTAAATCTGCTTTCTTTATATGGGTGCTATATAAGTTATTGCCGGGATGGTTTGGAAAATCCGGGACACGGGCAGTGAAAATAAAACATCCCGCAAAACATGTTGTAGCCGGGTATACGCCGCACACTTCTTTGGAAAACAAAGGGTAAACATATAACAGCACTTATAAAAGGCAAAATATCGAAATGGAAGTGCAATTTTTCAGCAGGAAAAAGAATCCGGCTTTTTTTAGTATAGAGGAGCTGTTCGGAGTCATACAGCAAAATTTGGTTCCCTATCCGGCATTTCAGAACCATACTATGCCTTATGAGAGTACCGGTATAAAAAAAAGATGGTTGAACGGGCTATTCGCAAAGAAGCATGCAGGAGAAATTAATCATATTACCGGCGACATTCATTATCTCGCGCTTTTTTTACCTCGTTGTAATACCATACTTACCATTCACGATTGTGGTGAGCTCGATAAGCAGAAAGGTATAAAAAAGTTCATCCTGTGGTTGTTTTGGTTTTATTTGCCCGTAAAGCGGTTACGATATATTACGGTAATTTCCGAAGCCACCCGGACGCATTTACTGCAATATGTAAAAACCAATCCAAACAAAATAAGCGTTATTCCAAACTGCCTGATTGGGAATTATTCCATATCCTACAGGCCCTTCAACACGGATAAACCTGCTATCCTCCATGTAGGCATCACGCCTAATAAAAACATTGAAAGAGTAGCAGCAGCATTAGAGGGCATTTCCTGCTCATTAACGATAATAGGCAAACCCAGCACGGCCCAAATCGGGGTTTTGAATCATTACAAAATTGAATTTCGTTATAAAAGTGCTTTGTCGCGACAGGAAATAATAGCGGAATATGCAGCATGTGATATGCTCGTTTTTGTATCCCTGCTGGAAGGCTTCGGTTTACCCATTATTGAAGCCCAGGCTTCCGGCAGGCCGGTGGTTACCAGTAATATTCCCCCCATGTCATCAACTGCGGGCAAGGGCGCCAGCCTTGTTGATCCCTATAGCGTACCCGATATCAGGAAAGGGATATTAAAGGTTATACAGGATAAAGCCTACAGACAGCATATAGTTGATGCGGGACTGGAAAACGGCAAACGGTTTGATCCGGGCCGCATAGCGGAGCAGTACAGGGAGCTATATAAAAAGATCATGGCAGATAATAATTCTTTCGGATAGGAATATCCATTTTATAATACGAGTTATATTTTTCAATTTAGTTTCTTCCGTTTATAATTATGTGCGGCATAGCCGGTATTTTACATTTTAACCAGCAACAGGCTCAGGAAGAAGTTATCCGGCGTATCACCAACGCCGTTTCGCACCGTGGTCCCGATGCCGAAGGCTTTTTCATAGAAAATGAAATAGCCCTTGGGCACCGCCGCTTATCCATTATAGACCTTTCTGCTGCCGCCAACCAGCCTTTTACAGATTATTCAGGCAGATACGTTGTGGTGTTCAATGGCGAAATGTATAATTACAAAGAAGTAAAAGTGCAGATCGGCGATTACCCTTTTCAAACCAGCAGCGATACCGAATCCCTGCTGGCAGCCTATGCCAAATGGGGTACAGATTGTCTTCAGCATTTTAAAGGCATGTTTTCCTTTGCGGTATGGGATAAGCAACAAAAAGAGCTTTGTATAGTGCGCGACCGTATGGGGGTTAAACCCCTTTATTATTTTATAGATGAGGAAAAAATCATCTTCGCGTCTGAGATCCGGGCAATTCTTGCCAGCGGGCATGTGCAAAAGCGGGTGAACCCGAAGGCCATATACGAGTATCTTTCCTGCCAGTCTGTAAGCTACCCGCTCACTATGGTTGAAGGCATACAACAGTTGGAAGCAGGGTGTTATTTAAAAATAAAACAGGGCAAAGCGGAAACGGTAAAATACTGGAACGTTTGCGATACGCCAAAGCAAACAGCATATACAGACGCGGCAACCATCCAACAAAACATAAAGCAACTGCTTGGGCAGTCGGTGCAGCGCCGTTTGGTAAGCGATGTGCCGGTAGGCGCTTTTTTATCCGGCGGCATTGATTCCAGTATAGTGGTAGGCTTAATGTCGGAAGTAGCTAAGGTTAAGCCTTCCACCTTCAATATTTCTTTTTCCGAAAAGGAGTTCGATGAATCGGAATACGCGGAGCTCATTGCCCGTAAATTCAATACCAATCATACTAAAATCCGGTTATCGCCACAGTCCATGCTCGATGAGCTGGAACATGCGTTAACGGCTATGGACACCCCAAGTGGCGATGGGGTGAACAGCTATGTGGTATCCAAAGCCATAAAAAACGCGGGCATAAAAGTAGCCTTATCCGGGGTGGGAGGAGATGAATTGTTTGCAGGTTACCCTATATTCGGCCAGTTTCAAAAACTGCATGCCAGAAGCGCATGGTGGAAATACAGCGCTTTGCTCAGGAAGCTCGGGGCGGCATCCCTTTTTCCGGGAAAGTTCTCGAATAAGAAATATCGCTTACAGCAGTTGTTAAGGTTGCCTTTGCCTGGTATTGAGTATGTGTACCCGGTGCTAAGACAAATGTTATCGCCCCAATTGGCTGAACAGTTAACAAACCTTCCGGTAAATGATGCTACCGCCCTGCAGGATCACTTGTTTAAATATAAAGATCAGCTCCATCAATTACCGGTGCTAAGCCAGGTATCGGCGGCAGAGTATATGGGCTACACGCAGCATACCCTGTTAAAAGATACCGACCAGATGAGCATGGCGGTAGCGCTGGAAGTAAGAGAGCCTTTTTTTGACAGCGACCTGGTAGAATACGTGCTGGGCATCCCCGATCATTTCAAGCAGCCGGTATATCCCAAAAGCCTGCTGGTAGAATCGGTAAAGCCGCTCCTGCCCGATGAAATTGTGTTTAGGAAAAAGCAGGGCTTTGTATTTCCCTGGAATATATGGATGAGAAATGAATTACGGTCATTTTGCACAGCGCATATTACCCGTTTGTGCGAAAGAACATTTATCAATAGCAGCGCGTTACAACAATACTGGAAACGGTTTTTAAGCAATGACCCGGCTATCCGGTGGATGGATATCTGGCTGTTTGTGGTATTAGAATACTGGCTCGAAAAAAACGG
>CAYVEI010000266.1:0-5139 GCA_964450515.1 uncultured Terrimonas sp.
GCGGAAATATACGTTAAAAAGCGAAAAGCGAAAGATTTGATCTTCCGCTTTTCAATATAGTCACAAGTCCCTGAATTATTCCGTTGGTATTTCCGTTAATGGCGCCACATTATTCTGGAAGCCATCATAGCCTTCATTTTGATTTAAAGTGCCTTCTACATTACTGTTTATAGCGTTCTGGGGTATCGGCCAAAGTACATGGTAAGGACTCATGGTATACCTGTCGCCATGATTGGTTACTACCCCTTTATTGTAGAAATTATTCTTCTCCATGATCCTGTCATAAAAGAAGTTATCGGTAGAGAAGTTTTGCAGGTTGTATGTTTTGCCATTATACGCTGTTTTACCTGTTTGCGCAAATAAATAAGATATCCGTGTGAGCTCAACCTTGCGTGGTTCTTCGTAATATAATTCCCTGCCGCGTTCATCTAATATGGTACCTATATTTACGTCTGCTGCAGTTATAGGTTCTGCGCCTGCACGTACCCGTACCTTATTGATATCTTCCGCAGCAAGATCATTTTGCCCTTTCCAGAAATATGCTTCAGCCCTTAGCAAATAGGTCTCTGCCAGGCGAAAAACATACCAGTCGGTATGCCCGCCGCTGGGGGTTGCGTTTTCAATATCCGGAATATATAATTTGTAATGCGGCCAGTCGAACCAGCTTCTGATGGTGTCGGCGCAAAGAATGCCCCCGGAAGAATTATAGAGCTGCAGCGGTTTCCCGTAATAAGGGTCGGGAGGACTCATGGACTTTAACGCCGGATTGTTGTACACCAGGTCTTCCATCCGCATCCAGTTGCCGGGGGCATGCCGCAGGTCGGCAGGATCATCCCACATCGTATGTGTGCTGTACCAGGTAGCGCGGCAGCGTCCTATGGCTCTGCCAAAATCAGTAGCCTGGTCATAGTCAATGTCCGGAGTGTTCTTCTTTAATGCATCCGTTGTTCCCCTGTTGCCGCCGGGTGTAATAATATTATTGGAAAACCAATAGGGCACAGCCTGGCGCATAGTGGAACCGCCACCACCGAAATCGCCATTATCCTTATACCCGTCTCTGTCTATTACCAGCATTAAGGCTTCGGTGTTTTCTGCCCTTGCTTTATTAAGCGGACGGTGCAGGTCCCATACTACATTTTTTGAAGCATCATCCTTATCAACGCCAAACCGCTGTGTCATCAGGGCATGTACACCATCATCTATAACACGGCCGGCCGATGCAATGGCGTCATCGAAGTTTCCTAATGCAAGGTTCACTTTGGTGAGTAAATGGCTTACCGCTCCTTTTGTAACCTCACCACCACTGGTTTTTACCGGAACCCATTGTTCCGCGAATTCCAGGTCCTGCTTCATTTTTTGAAGGATCACTTCGCGTTTAACCGAGTAAAAGTCAAGCTTGGGTGCGGTTACTTCTTTCATTACGGTTGGAATATCTCCAAATTCATGCGTAAGCATGTAATACCTGTAAGCCCTGTGAAAATAAGCGGCGCCCAACACCGCATTTTTTTCTTCTTCCGATTTCCATTGGGGTTGATCAATATAGGATATCGCAGTATTGGCGTATTTAATCCCTTTATAGCCCTCATACCAGTACCAGCCAATTCGGTTAAAATCTACATGATTTAGCTGTGCAGTGGGTGTGATCTGCAGATTCAGGTCTTGCGCCGGCCCCGATTTATCCGTAGTACCTTCTATAGCCATTTCCGAAAAAATCAGTTGCGTAATAATGGGTGCGCCATCTCCAAACCATTCGTAACGCAAATTGCGCTCGCATGCCACCAAAACACTTTTCAAACCTTCAGGTGTATTGAAGGTATTTTCGGGCGTATAAAAAGATTGTGGCTTGGGTGTTAAAAAGTCTTTCTTGCATGAACCCGTCAATGTAATTATTGCAATTGCCATTATGGATAATGCAGGTTTATATATTATTTTCATTTTCTAATATTTATGTAGTGATTGGATATAGTGCTCTACGCATTACTTCAAAAAAGATTTTATAAAGTAAGATTTAAGCCTAATGTATATATCCGCGGTGTAGGTCCATTGTTTTCGGGATCCCAGTATGTCCACTGCTGGGCATACATCCCAGCATTTTTTATAGTGAAAAAGAATTTCAGGTCCTGTGTACTGATCCTTTTCAGCAGGTTTTTAGGAACCGCATAAGCGAGTGCTACATTGTCTAACCGGATGAATGATTTTTTGCGGTACACGCTGTAACTCGCGCTACCGTCATTTGATGCCAGCCGCGCGTAATCGTTGGTAGGATTTTCAGGTGTCCAGAATGGAAATGCATAGGAGTTCACGCGATCCGGAAATGCATTGCTCCTGTTCTTTGCCTGATTATAGGTGGCCATATGACCCCAGTAGGAGTACATCATGAATGAAAAGCTAAAGTTTTCAAAGAAGGTAAATTCATTGCGCAGTGTCCAGCGGAAACGGGGTTGGGTATAGCCCAGGAACTCTCTGTCGTCATCAGTATATTTGCCGTCGCTATTTACATCTTTAATCTTAAAATCCCCGGGATAAACACCGTATTCGCGGGCCTGGTCAAATTCAGCGGTTTGCCAGATGCCTAATGCGTTTTGATCCCATACAACGTCTAAGGGCTGACCAATGAACCATTTGTTAGCCTTGTCATCCGCTTCTTTTTCTCCTATAATATTCCCGTTAGCATCTTTTATATCTGCTTTAGAGCCATAAAGATGCACAATTTTATTGCGGTTTAAAGAAAAGTTAAATGAAGTGTTCCAGGTAAAATTATTCCTTTGAATATTCCTGGAGTTGAGCCCTATTTCTATTCCTTTATTATCAACCTGGCCAAGGTTATCCCAAACAAAACTAAAGCCAAGGATATCCGGCAAAGTACGTTGAACCAGCAGGTCATTCGTTTTGCTTTTATATACATCAATACTACCGTCTATCCGGTTGTTAAGAAACGCAAAATCGAGCCCTACATTCAGTGCGGTTGTGGTTTCCCACTTTAATAATTTATTCTGCATATTGTTCACATACAATTGCGATACCTGCTGGATACTTCCGTTAGGCAGTACATGCAAATATTTGCCGGTTTGCAAATCAGACAAAGCAACATATCGCCCAATGTCCCTGTTACCATTGAGTCCATAGCTTACCCTCAGTTTGCCATAATTCAGCCAGGTGGATTTAAGAAATGGCTCATCACTGAATACCCAGCCTATCGCTGCTGACGGGAAAGTAGCTCTTGGGTTGCTTTGCCCAAAGGCTGAATAGCCATCACGCCTTGCCGTTAAAGTAAGCATGTAGCGATTTTTATACGAATAAAACAAACGGGCCATTAAGGCATCTGCAGTGCTCACTTCATCTCCAAACTGGGTACCATCACCTTCATCGCTGTAAACGCAGGTATTGCAGGGAACAGTAATGGTTGCGGCTCCCATATTGTGGTAACCCAGTACATCGCTGGGTTGAAAGCCGGTGCCCACCACTTTATTACGCCATACCTGGTATTTTTCTGCATTGGCCAGTAAGGTTACATCTACATGATGGTCCCGGCCAATGTTTTTACTCCATGTTAACAGGTTATCTACCTGCCATTGATAGATATTGCGGTTTTCCCTTGTGGCAATGCCTCCAACGTTTGACCAGTCCTGGTATTTTGAAGATTGCCCGTTAAAATAATTGTACCATTCAAACCGTGGTGTAAAGTTTATCTGGTATTTTATATCAAATGGCAGTGAAACCTTCGCATAGATGCTGGAGTTGAGCGTATAATATTTTTTCAGACGGTCGGTGTATTTTGGAACAGCAAAAGGATTTGCTCCGCCGCTAGCTTCATCGTTGGGTCTGTAGCGATAATCGGTTGAATCGTTGTTCCAGAAAGAGCCCCAGGGTGAATTGGCTGTAATCAATGCCCAGTCTACCGGCACGGCGCTTTCATCCCTTATACTAAATTGGGTATTGGTACCTACACTTAAAAAATCGGTTACTTTAGCATCAATATTGATACGGGTACGCACTACATTATAATCATCACCTACTACAACACCTTCGTTTTTCATATAGCCCATAGACCAGTAATAGCTTATCCTGTCCTGCCTGCCGGAAAGGCTGATATTATAATCCTGACGTTGGCCATTATGGAACATCATATCGTACCAGTTTTGGGTAAGCCCGGCTTTGTAGTTGGCTATTTCCACAGGTTGCAGGTTTAATCTTTGCAGCCAAACGGTAACGGGGTCAGCCGTAGGGTTAGAATTGTCGTATGCCAGCCAGTCGGCTACCCCTATGTCGGATGGTAATTGGCGCGGATCATCGAACTGGTAAGGCTTTGCATTAATGTTTGTACTGTATTGCGCATTTCTTCTCCAGGTATATAAAAACTCCTCGGCGTTGTATACCCTTTCATTAACGCTCATGGTAGCAAGTCCGGTGCTGGCATTAAAGTTAATAACGGGTTTGCCTGTTTTACCTTTTTTAGTGGTAACCTGAATTACGCCGCTTGCTGCTTTTGCGCCGTATACGGCCGCAGAGCTTGCATCTTTTAATACGTCAATGGTTTCAATATCATTGGGGTTGATATCGGCCAGGGCGCCATAATAAATGATACCATCTAACACAATAAGCGGACTGGATCCTGCATTCAATGTGTTTTTGCCTCTCACTTCTAATGAAGCATCCCCTTTTGGAGAGGCGGTGAAGCCAATATTCAAACCCGGGATATTTCCGCGTAAGATGTCCTGGATGGATGCTGGTCTTTCGTTCTCCAACTGGGTAGCTTTTACTGAAGAAACAGCTCCTGTAAGGTCTTTCTTTTTAGTAGTGCCGTAACCGATCACTACGATCTGGTCTAACTGAGATGCTTCCGCCTCTTCGAGTTCAATGTCAATGGTTGACTGTCCTTTTACCGCGATGGTTTGTGTTTTGAAACCTACGGATGAAAATACAAGGCTTGCGGAGCCGGGCACTCCTGTTAACCGGAATCGGCCTTCATCATTGGTAGTAGTACCATTAGTGGTACCCTGAATGGTAACGGAAATTCCGGGAATTCCATTGGGGCGGTCGGCCGTGGTTACCCTTCCCTGCACCGTAATGTTCTGTGCAAGCGAGGTTTGCCACTGGCAAAGCAGGAGGATGCATAAAAGCACCGGTAACCTGCGAAGT
>CAYVEI010000267.1:0-1152 GCA_964450515.1 uncultured Terrimonas sp.
AGGTGAGGGGTGAAAGGTGTGAATGGTGAATAGTGAACCGTGAAAGCTGGAATTCTGTGTATTCCTTCGGATTTAGGATTTACGGCTTCGGACTTAACACGGTGATTGTTTGCATCAATGCGTTATTTGCCCATCCTTAGTACGTTTTAGCTGAAAGCTGAGGGCTGAGAGCCCGGAGCTGATCGCGAAAGCCCCGTTCCTGTTATCAGCACATTAATTATAAATCAAACAATATGAGCAAAGAGATCATTCCCTTTTTTCATTTGCACAATAAATTGATCTGGGTAGTTGGAGGTGCGGGTTACCTTGGACAGGCAACTGTGATCGTACTAAAGAATGCAGGTGCAAAAATAATTTGTATTGACCTGGAGGATCGCGCCGCTGCGTTTGTACGATCTGCTGCATTAGGGTCGCATGTTATTCCTGCCACTTTAGATGCCAGGGACGGAGCCGCCATACAGCGGTTTGTAAAGGAACAAATTGAACGGCACGGCGTGCCAGACGGGTTGGTAAACCTCACATTTGGCGCTACCGCAAAAAAGCTGGAAGACCTGGGTGAAAAAGAGTTTGATGAAGTAAATCATACCTCCTTAACCGCTACATTTTTATTGGCAAGGGAAGCAGGTGCGCAAATGGCTGAGCGCGGCAGCGGAAGCATTGTATTGTTTTCCAGCATGTATGGTTCGGTGTCGCCACACCCGGAGGTATATGAAGCGCCGATGAACAAAAACCCAATTGAATATGGTGTGGGTAAAGCCGGTATCATTCAAATGACGCGCTACCTGGCTGTTCACTGGGGAAAAAGGAATGTAAGATGCAATTGCATTTCACCGGGTCCTTTTCCTCATCCTGCTGTACAAAAAGATAACCCGGCTTTTATAAAAAGACTGGCGCAACAATCGCCGATGGGGCGTATAGGAAAGGCGGAGGAAGTTGCAGGGTCAGTGGCCTTTTTGTTGTCTGAATCTGCTTCTTATATCACAGGTCATAATTTATGTGTCGATGGCGGATGGACAAGCTGGTGAGCCGTATGCTGTGAGCGGTCGGCTTTCAGCCATTAGCCATCAGCGATCGCGGTCGGGGCAACTTTTGAATAGTGATGGTTACAGGACTGTTGTGTGAAGCCTGCTGTATAAGAACGGCTGTATGAGG
>CAYVEI010000267.1:1252-5094 GCA_964450515.1 uncultured Terrimonas sp.
GAACGGCTGTATGAGGCGTCATCGCCTCATACATAATTATTGTCGCCTCTGGCTACCATCAGTAATAATATATTTTGATAGTATCTTAAATAATTTAAACCAGTTTCCTCATGTATTCCGGCGTAGTAATAATAACGGGAGCAGCGGGCGGCATTGGCCTGGCTATAGCGAAGACCTTTTTGTCTGCCGGTTACACAGTAGTTGTTTTGGATCTTGAACAGGATCGTGTTGACGCTGCTGTAACAGCATTAGGCGGCAGCCGGGTTACCGGTTATGCCTGTGATGTTACCCATGAAGAAAATATTCAAAAAATAGCAGGCGCCGTTTATGACCGGTATGGAAGTATTGATGTGCTGGTAAACAATGCCGGACTGCAGCATATAGCGCCTGTTGAGGAGTTTCCCACTGAAAAGTTCAGGCTCATGCTGGATGTGATGTTAACCGCACCTTTTATTGCCATCAAACATGTGCTGCCTTATATGAAAAGAAAAGGTTTTGGAAGGATCATTAACATGGCTTCCGTTAACGGGTTGGTTGGCTTTACAGGAAAAGCCGCCTATAACAGCGCAAAGCACGGACTGATTGGATTAACCAAAGTTGTTGCGCTTGAAGGAGTGGATTATGGCATTACCGTTAACGCAGTATGCCCCGGTTACGTTGACACAGCGCTTGTCAGGAACCAGTTGAACGATATAGCTCAGATGCGGAACATCCCGTTTGAAAAAGTTTTGGAAGAAGTGATCTATCCCCTTGTTCCCCAAAAGCGTTTACTTGGCGTAGAGGAGGTAGCCCATTATGTATATTTCCTGGCGGGTGATAATGCAAAAGGTATAACAGGGCAGGCGGTTGTTATTGATGGAGGGTATACGGTGCAATAACGCTTCAATTTTAATCCAGTCTGGTCGGTGATAGCCAGGGCCGGCTCAAAGCTTTCGGAATTTTTGGGGCCTGCAAAAATTCATCAAAAGAAAGCGGTACCGGATTGTATTGATATGGAGAAATATAATTTCCCGGGCACAGGCGCTCTGTAGTGTAGTATCTATTTTAGCATCTTACGAAATGCAATTAATGGGCAGGCAACCGTAGTAAGGTATATGGGATTTTGTTTGTAAGCAGATGTATTAAAACATTCGTACGGCGCTCCAAACTCACCACCCTTCCGGTAATCATTGGCTTTCAGGTCTTCAATAAATTCATTGGCCAGTGCTTTAGCAGCCTGGGGGTCAGCCCGGTTTATCGCATAGCAAACCCATCCGGTGGGTGTTCCCCAATAGGCGCCATTCTGATACAGGTTTTTGCCCGACAGGGAAATTTCCCAGGCAGTTGTTTCATTATAATCATCGGTGGTTAGGATATGCCTGATGTTGCCCTTATAACTTAAAGTGCCATCTTTATAAGCCATAGTAAGCACATGGGATGCTTTCTTCATATCTTCTCCTTCAAGTATGCCATAATAAGCGGCCAGCGCGGTTGCCCAAACATCAGCCTGCCTGCTTTTACCCGTAGAAGCAAGCAGCATACCTCTTTCATCCATAAATATTCCTGGCAAGGATTGCTTGATAGTAGCGGCTATTTCTATGTATTTTTTTGAATCCTTACTTTTAATCCATTGCAGTAATTCTGCCAGTTCATTGGCCGCACGATATTTTAAAATAGAAGGAAAGCAAAGCTCTCCTGTAATGATCTGGGCATCTCTGAAACCAAAATCAACGCCCCTTATCGCATCGGTAGCATAAACAATATGATTGTTTTCATTGGCAGGGGGAGCATGGAAGGCTACCCTTAAACGGTCAATTAATCTTGTGCCGTTCACTTCCTTCAATAATAGTTTATGATCACCGGTTTGCTTCACATAATAATACGCCATGTGAATAAAATAAAACTGATCGCAATAGGGCGGAAGTGTTCCCCACTCCGGCGTTCCCTGATTTTCATAACTGTAGGTACCCGGAAAGTAAATGGGCCTGCTGTCGTCAATTCTTATATGATCCGCAATAGAACCTGAGGGAACCAGGCTGCCGCCTTTTGTTATGCGGGTTTGATCGCACTGGGTAGAAGCTGTTAATAACAGCATGTGCAACTGTTCTTTCTGTGAAACGAACCCGGTTTCAAGAGACATCGCATAGTCGCGGATCCAGAAGGAAGGATAGGCATCTCTTCCACCGGGTCTGATCAGCATTCCTCCGGTATTATTGGAACCAAAATCCTTCGAAATAAATTGTCCCGGATAAATGCGTGAAGCCTCCAGAACATCTTTAGTCATCCCTTCCAGGAAGGAAAAGTTTTCGGAACTGATAAATGATCCCTGCTGAGCATGACCCGAAGAAAAAACAAATGCCAGGCAGATCCGCACCAATTTAATACACTTCATCATATAGCATTTTAGCAAAAGATAATATCCTTTCTTCACGGCTCAAAAAAATGAACTGTATAAAGATGGATAAAGCTAATTAATACAGAAAGTAAATGTAGAAACCACCCGAAAAAGCAACAACTTGTTTTTTTTCTAAAGCAGATACTTTTTTTGCATGACGGATTATTTGTATCAGAGGCTGTCAGCATTCAGGAGTGGTGAATAGTGAGAGGTGAAAGAACCAAATCACAAAAAATAAGAACCAAATAAATACAGAGGGTCCGTACCTCGCCATAACAGGAAAATGTCAAATCCGAAGCCATAAGAGGCCCGTCATTGCGAGGCGTAAGCAGATGCATGAACTTTGAGGAACTATGCACGCCGAAGCAAGCCCATTGAAGCGAAGCGGAGCAGTAAACCCATTTATAGAATATAATCCGTATCCCAATCGGGAGATTGCCTACCTGCCGGTAGGCAGGCTTCGACCCTTTAAAAATCATTACACATCATTAAGATCAGTTTAGGGTCTTGCAATGACGGGGAAATCCGAAGCGAAATGCAACTATAAACAACAAACCATAAACTCAAAACTCCCCGCTACGCGTAAATGATCCTCCTGTATTCCGTTGGGGTCATTTGCTTGTACTTTTTAAACTGCCTGTTAAAGTTGGCTAAGCTGTTGAAGCCGCATTCATACGCCACATCAACAATATTCTGATCTTTTTCCGAAAGCTTTTTGCAGGCGTAGCCGATCCTCAATGTATTTAAATATTCCACAAAAGTTACCCTGTAGTTTTCTTTGAAAAAATTGCTGAAAGTGGTAACCGCCATATTAGCGATAGAGGCCACTTTCGACAGGGTAATGTCCTGGTCGAAGTTTTGGATCAGGTATTCGGTTATTTTATTCAGCCGGTCGGAGCTTTTTACATTCACTGTTTTTACAAAGCCGGGACTTGCTAATAAGTCATATTCAGCGGTACGCGATAAGGTATCGAAAATGAGCAGGAGGGATGACAGGCGCTGAAGCCCGTTCATGTCAGGCATCTTTTCCATGAGCGCGGTAATTTCAGCTTTGGCTTTACCGTTAATTACCATGCCGCGGTTAGACGATTCAAGAAAGCGCTTAAAGGCTTCCATTTCCGGGATGTTAAGAAAATTTTCACCCAGGAAATCATCTTTAAAATGGATCACTATCGCTTCTGCCGGGTAATCCATTTGTCCGTTAATGAATTTTGGATCGTTTACCCACACATGGGGCAGGAAAGGGCCCATGCACACCAGGTCGCCTTCATCGAATTTCCCGATATGGTCGCCCACCATACGGCGTCCGTTGCTTTTTAAAACCAGTACAATTTCATATTCGGGATGGTAGTGCCAGGGGCAGGGAAATGATTTTCCCACTTCTTTAAATACAGTAAATGATTTGTCAAAATCCTTCGGTAGCCGCAGTTCAATAGATTTCATCGTTCACTTCGTTTAAAGTTAAAAA
>CAYVEI010000268.1:0-5046 GCA_964450515.1 uncultured Terrimonas sp.
TCATGGCCAGGTCGTTTATGAAATATTCAACGTTTTTATTTTTTTAATCAATTTTTGCTCTGAATTTTCCACCCGTAAAGGAATACACCTCATTGCGGTATTGCAGAAGAGAAAATTCATTGAACGGGTACCCTTCTATCCTGTTACTGTTTTGAAATTGCCTTTGATTGTTCCGGTGTGGTATGGGCCAGCACAATGCTGTTATCGTCCATTTCAACCAGTTCAAAATTTATTTTGAAGTTGGCGGGCACTTTGTCCCACACACCGCTAAGGCTGGCTTTCTTGCCTAATTCTACTATTAGGGTAACAACACCATCCTTGTAGGCTTTGGATATTTTTTTTACACCGTCTATGCTTTCAAGCGACTGTTGCAGCGAGAGCAGCCCGGCATTATCGTTTTTAATACCGGCAATAAAAATGGAAGGGATGGCTTTTTCCCCTTTGGTTTTGCTTTTTATGCCAGCAATGTCTTTAAACAGATCTACAGTTGTTTTTACTGTGCCTACCGTGTTAACTGCGTTATTGGCAGCAGTGGTTACGGAGGCATTGGTTTCAGCCACTTTTTGGTTTGCTTTGTCTACTGCCTTTACCTGGGCATTACTGTTAAAGGCTGCCATTACAGCTGCCATTACCAGCAGGGAAGTGAATGATTTTCTCATTTTTGTTGATTTAATCGTTATTAATTTTTGACTATAATCCAAACTTAGTTTGACACAGGACTGGATACAGGAAGTATTTATTTTTCGAAGGAGATGGGTTATTATTTGCTATGGTTTATTATTCATATTTCTGCGTGTAAAATATGAACTGCCCGTTTTCTATGCCCTTATACACAAAATGCTGGTATTTGTTGCTGTCATTTTTATAAGCTATCCTATTGCCGGGAGCCATATTTTTTGTGCTCCCGTTGAACCTTATGAATATGCGTCCATATTGATCTGGTTTGCCATTGCTCACAAAAAACTGGTTCAGTTTATCAATAAGAGTTGCGCTTGTGGCGCCGGGGCTGATGGCAAAGCTTTTCTGGGGCCGGTAAATACCGGTGGTGTCCGGGGCGGTAGTGCCTTTCCATTCCGGTTCCGGTGGTGCATAATCATGAATATAAAACACAAAGGACCCCTTTTCTATGCCCTTATACACAAAATAGAAGTACTTGTTATTGGGGTCTTTATAATTAATCCTGTTACCGGGCGCCATAACGTGTGTACTTCCATTGAACCGGATAGCGATGCGCCCATACTGATCGGGTGTGCCTTTGGAAATAAAAAACTGGTTCTTTGAATCTACAATGGTAGCGCTTGTAGTGCCGGGAAATACGGTAAAACTTTTAAGTGATAACCACGGGTCTTCGGATGTAGCTGCTGCGCCTGGTTTATTTGTACCCGGTGCACCTGCAATTACTCCCGGTGAACCGGTGTTTGGTATGCCTGAGTCTGCGGTTGGCGCACTGGCGCCGGGCCGGTGCCCGGTGTCAGTAACTACGTTTTGCAGGTAAAACACAAACTGACCGTTTTCTATGCCTTTATACACAAAATACTTCCTGGCGTTGTTTTCATCCGTAAAGTTTATCCTGTTGCCCGGCGCCATACTGCGTACACTTCCGTTGAAGCGGATGAATATGCGTCCGATTTTGTCCGGCTCACCATTTACAATGTAGAACTGGTTTTTTGAATCAACAACGGTGGCCATGGTGGTGCCGGGGCTTACGGTAAACAAGCTATCGCCCGGCATGGGAGCGCTGCTTTTTGCGGCCACTGTTTCCAGCCGTTCCGCAGGCATTCCGGCATGTACTGTGGCAAACCCGCATTGCAGGAAACCCAGTACCGGTATGATTGTAAAAAATACGTACTTCATGGTATGTAAGTGATTGACTGGTTATTAATGTAATTAGTGACCGGTTTTAAACTATGAAGAAGCAGGATTGATATTTTACATCACGCTAATATAACTTCAGGTAAAACTCTCCACCTGTTATTTTCCGGGACAATTCAAGATCATCGCCTCCGTAAAGCGTAGAAGAAAAGGTTCCCTTTACAAATTCATCGCCTGTCTCTTTTATTTCTACCCGGGAATCCGCAACCCAGTTATTTGTGGTCATCCAAATACTGGTCCAGGTCCCGGCATTCTCATCCACATAAAGAATGGTAATATTGGGTACCATGCTGCCGTTGTTGGTATAAACTCCGGGAGACGATGTTACAGGGGCACTTTTGTATACGGATATTTGTATCATTTCATCATTTATACCAACAGCATTCTTACCGGCTACCATACCTAAATGATAGTATCCGTCCGTTGCCGCCTGTTGTTTAGGCCCCGCTGCGGCGTTCACTGTAAACACTTTTTCTTTACCATTTATTTGAAAGCGTATATAGTACTCACTGTTTGAGGCATCACCATCTTTACCTTTACTGCAGCCCGCAAATAACAGGGCCGGCAATAGTACCAACAGGATAAAAAAGCGGTTATGTTTCATTTTGTATGATTTAAATGTGGATTATCTTTTTATAAGCGCAAGAAATTTTCCTTCTGTAATACTTACCTCTTTTGTACCGGAAACCATGCGCATTGTTCCGGAAAAGGTTCCTTTTATATAAGTTGATGCGATCTCAGTGATATCTATTTTCACCGGATAATAGGGCCACCCGTTTTGCCAGGAAATATAGAGATTCTCATTTTGGTCTTTATACCCCCCAAGAGCGCCCTCAGGGAGCCCTGTTCTTTCAAATACGCTTTGGGTGTATTGCTTTGCCGTAATATCATTGTTGTTATAAAAAGTCATAATAATTCCATGATTACCGTATCTCCCCCCGGCTATACTGCAGTAATAGAAAGGGGGATTTGAATTAGGGAACTGCCCCATAATGGTGACATAACAGGTGTCAAATTCCTGCTCTGCTCCGTCTACCCTGTATTTCATGTAACTTTCAGGCGCGGTGTTGTCTTTACCACAGGACAGGATAGTGGATAGCAGCAGGAAAATGCAACTGGTAACGATCAGATATTTTGAAACTAAAGGGGTTCTCATTATAAAGTATTTGGTTATTTCAATCTGAAAATAGTAATAACCCCACAGGCTGTATAGCCCCATTTATTTTTCGTATAGCCCTATTTATTATTCGTTGCCAAAACAACCGGGAGGCAGTTGTGATAAATGAACTTTTTTGCAGTAAAAAGAAAATGAATTACTTTAACCTAAACTTGAACGTATGCCCTTTTCCGTTATCAGAGCCCTGTTTCTTGCAATATCTCTCTTTACGGTACCTTTTGCATCCGGGCAAAGCATTGCCAAACCTTTAGATTCGCTGAAGCAGGCTTTGCAGTTACACACTACGCAGGATAGCAACCGCGTGTGGACACTTATTCATTTGGTCAATGCCACTTTTACAAGTAACCCAACCGAAGCAATGCAATATGCGGATGAGGCGCTGTCTGTTTCAGAAAAGATAAAATGGCAAAGAGGCATAGCCCTCTCTCTTCGCGTAAAAGGAGGAATATACCATGTACAATCTGATTATATGAAGGCTCTGGAGATATATCAAAAAGCCTTAAAAGCAGATAATGGCCAAAGTAAAAAATTTGAGACCGGCATACTGAATAATATTGGAAACATTCATACCACTATGGGACACCAGCAAAAAGCGCTTGAATATTACCGGAGAGCTTTGGCAACTGCAACCGAACTACAGGATAATGAGGAACTTTCAATGGCAGCCGGTAATACCGGCACGGTATTCCAGGAATTAAAGCAATATGATTCCGCAATTACCTACTATAGAACTTCGCTGCATCTTACTGACCTGACCGGTAATGATCGTGTAAAAAGCAATGCACTGTGTTTTTTAGGTTCTGTGTTCAACGAAATTAAAAACTTCGATAGTTCTGTTTTCTATTCCCGCCGCAGTGCTCAACTGGCTGATAAAACAGGGAATATATATGTTAAGGCAGCGGCGTTGCACAACCTCTCCAATGCTTTTCTATCGGAAGGAAAATTAGATTCATCAGAATACTACAGCAGGCAATCGCTTTCAGTGGCTGAGAATATCGGGAACTTGCAGAGTCAATATGAATCATGGAATTCATTAAGAAAAATATATGAAAAAAAGGGCGATTATAAAAAAGCGTACCACGCATATAATGAATATTTAACCATAAGAGATAGTGTTTGGAATGATGAAAAGCGGCAGGAGCTGACCCGAAAAGAAATGCAGTTTGAAAATGATAGAAAAGAGCTGGAGATGGCTGCTGCATTGAAACAGCAACAGATAATAAGAAACTCGGCGTTGGTGCTGGCTGCCGTAATACTGGTTGGAAGTTTTGCCTCCTTTATATTTTACAAAAGAAGAAGGGACGCTGAGGTAAAGCAAAAAGAAGCTGAGCTGAAGGCAGAAGTGACCGATACTCAAATGAAAGCGCTCCGTTCGCAGATGAACCCGCATTTTATTTTTAATTCTCTTAACTCTATCCGGCACTATACCGCTCAAAATAACATTAAGCTTGCCGATGAATACCTGGTAAGATTTTCCATGTTGATGCGGCAGGTATTTGACAATTCGGATCACAAAAAAGTATCGCTTGCAGACGACCTGCATGCCCTGGAATTATATATGCAAATAGAAACCGTAAGACTTAACAACAAATTTGATTACCAGGTACATATTGACAGTAGTATAGACAGGGAAAATACGATGATCCCCCCATTGCTGCTACAACCCTTTGTTGAAAACAGCATCTGGCACGGGATAACACCAAAGGATGGTAATGGCACCATAAAAATAAGCATCATCCAGCAGTCGCAAATGATCTGTTGTACTGTGGAAGATAATGGTGTTGGTATAAAGCAACATCGTTTTGAGGAACCTGTAATAGAGAAAGACAAGCCTTCGGGAATTGCCATCACCCGCACCAGGATCGACCTGATGAACAAAGCCTATAAAAAAACTAAAGCCTCTATGCACTTCTTTCCTTTGAAAGATGGAACAAAAGTAGAAATCAACCTGCCGCTTGAGCTTAACTTTTAATTGCCCCTGTATGTTGAATTGTATT
>CAYVEI010000269.1:0-5034 GCA_964450515.1 uncultured Terrimonas sp.
CCAGCATCCCTTTGCAATTTGAACCTCATCAAAGTTTCTTTATTGTTTTCAAAAAAGGTAAAGCAATGGCTCCTGTTCCGGGAAAAGAGAATTTCCCGGAATTTAAAAATATTGACACATTAAATACGGCATGGACGGTTTCCTTTGATCCCAAATGGGGAGGACCGGAAAAGATAGTCTTTGATCAGTTGGAAGACTGGACAACACGCCCCGAAGAAGGAATAAAATACTATTCGGGAACAGCGGTTTACAGCCAGCGCTTCGATCTTGAAGAAAGTACAGCTAAAAACGCACGTGTTGTGCTTGACCTGGGTGAAGTAAAAAACCTGGCCCGGGTGAAGCTCAACGGGAGAGACCTGGGTGTAATATGGACGGCTCCCTGGCAGGTTGATATTACAGGGGTTGTAAAACAGGAAGGAAACGAATTGGAGATAGCGATAGCCAACTTATGGCCAAACCGTTTAATTGGTGATGAGCAATTACCGGATGACGGAATAAAGAACGGGCAATGGCCCGAATGGCTGCTTCAGGGAACACCACGAACCAGTGGCAGGTATACGTTTACCACGTACAAGCATTATAAAAAAGATGCACCGTTGCTGAGCTCAGGACTTATAGGACCGGTAACCATTAAGCAAACTGAATTTTGACATTATGATGTTTACAACAGGACGGAACAGGATATGCAGCACTGCTTTAAATGGTAACTTGCTGAAGTGTTTACCGGGGTTACATTTCATTGCTGAAAGCGGTTGAATGAAATGCCTTGTGCTATTCGGGAAGTGCAGGCAGGACAAGACTTTTAGCTATCTTTGAGGCAGGAAACTGTTGCCGTGGTTCGTGTCTCCGCGAAACACTGTTAATCCGTAATTCAGTTCATTTTTTAGTGTATTGATAATTTATATAACGATTGTAATATTTAGATTTTGATGAGCCAGATAACCACAAAAATACAATGTAAAGAAATTTTGAAGACCGGGGCGGCCCGCCGTGGGCGGTGTCTTCACCGCCCACATGAAGCAAAGCAATGCGACAATTTGGAATGCACCCAGACCGGTTATTTTAAAGCTGTTGGCATACTGCTTTTGCTTTCGGTTATGGTGCATCCCGCTATTGCCAATGAAACGGAAATAGCTTCCGGAACACCTTTTTGGGTTTGGACCTTCCTGGGAAGATTACATCCCCTGGTTGTGCATTTTCCTATTGGGCTGTTAGTTGTAGCCTGGTTACTGGAATTATTGGTTTGGAAAAGAAAATCGAATGATTTTGGTCCTGCCATCAGGGTGTTGATGGTTATTGGAACGATTTCATCTGTTATATCGGTTGCGTTTGGGTTGCTGCTCATTAATACGGAAGAATATGGGGGAGATATACTGCCCATCCACCAATGGACAGGAATTGCCACTATGGTGCTGGCGGCTATCACCACCTATACCTATTTCAAAAGATCACGGCGTATACAAAAGGTATTCCTTACCCTAACGGTAGCTGGCGTAACGGTGGCCGGGCACTATGGCGCATCCTTAACGCATGGCGAAGATTATTTGACCAGTGTATTGCCATCTGCTCAACCCGCTAACGCGGTGAACCAGCCCACATTTGTACTGGCTAATCAAACAGGCCCCTTAAATGAAACACAGATACAGGAATTAAACCTGCAGATCCGTACCATTTTTGCGCATAGCTGCACCAATTGCCATGGAGAGGCCAAGCAAAAAGGTGATTTAAGGCTCGATTCAAAGGAAGCTATTTTCAAAGGAGGAGAAGATGGACCTGCGCTTGTAGCCGGCAGCCCTGAAACAAGTGAATTAGTAAGAAGGATTAAGTTACCCCGTAATCATAAAGAAGCTATGCCTTCCAAGGGAAAGGGGCTTACCCCGCAGGAGATAGCTACTATTGAATACTGGATAAAACAGGGTGCGCCATGGCCTACGGGCGACTTAAAAAGTATTTACCGGGTGGCCGCGCTGGAACCCCGCATGCCCGGTATTCCTGCCGCTACGGGTGATCTCACGAGCCCCGTAGATCTTTTTGTGAACGACTATTTTAAAAAGCATAAAATTGAATGGAACAAGAAAGTAGACGACCGCACGTATATGCGCCGGGTGTACTTAGATGTAATAGGTTTGGTGCCTGCTGCTGATTCGGTAGACGCTTTTATCAGTGACAGCCGGCCAAATAAACGGGAAGTATTGGTAAGCAACCTGCTTAGCCGTAACAACGATTACGCCCAGCACTGGCTTACTTTCTGGAATGACGCGTTACGAAATGATTACAGCGGTACCGGTTATATAACAGGTGGCCGTTACGATATTACAGCATGGTTATACAATTCCCTTCGCGATAATAAGCCCTATAATACATTTGTAAAAGAGCTGATCAGTCCTGATGAGCAATCAAAAGGTTTTATAGCAGGTATTAAATGGCGCGGTACCATTAATTCCAGCCAGCGAACAGAAATGCAGGCAGCCCAAAACGTTTCGCAGGTTTTCCTTGGTCTCAATTTAAAATGCGCTTCCTGTCACGACAGCTTTGTGAGCGACTGGAAACTGGAAGATTCTTACGCGTTTGCCAATGTATTTGCCGAGAGCCCCCTGGAGATTAATCGTTGTGATAAGCCCACCGGCAAAATGGCGCCTACCCGCATACTGTATAAACAGTTGGGAGAAATAGACTCCAACGCCATTCCACAGGAGAAATTGAAGCAACTGGCCGATTACTTAGTGCAGCCTAAAGATGGAAGATTGTACCGCACTCTTGTTAACCGGGTATGGGCGCAATTGATGGGGCGCGGCATTGTGGAGCCCGTGGATGTAATGGATAATGAACCCTGGAGCCAGGATCTGTTAGACTGGCTTGCGTCGGACTTTGTGGAAACCGGTTATGATGTAAAAAAGCTCATCTATAAAATTCTTACTTCTAAAACCTATCAACTGCCGTCGGTAGGCATAAAAGAAGCGGAGCTTATTGTTGCACCCGATTATACATTTACGGGTATGCTACGCAGACGGCTAACCGCAGAACAGTTTACCGATGCGGTAAGCAAGGCTATTCAGCCGGTTTACGGCGACAGCGCTATCGTGTATAAATTGTTGCCGGAAGATGTTAAAGCCGCGATCCCTTTTCCCCGGGCATCACTGGTTAAAAATGACGCTTACCTTACGGCGTTGGGCCGCCCTAACCGTGAAACCGTTTCCACCGGCCGCTTGTCGCAGGCTAACCTGCTGCAGGCGCTTGAGCTTACCAATGGCGACAGGTTCAATAATGCAGTAGCGCGTGCCGCGGAAAAATGGAAGCAGGCATACCCCGATCCTAAAAAAATGGTAACTGAAATATACCGAAACACGTTGGGGCGACCGCCGGCAGCAGATGAGCAGTTGGTGGCGCTGAAAGCGTTGGGCAAAACACCAACTGAAGCAGCAGTGCAGGACTTTTTGTGGGCGATGACCCTGCATCCCGAATTTCAGTTGATCTATTAGTAACTAAAATATTGAGATTATGAAAGCCAATTGGAACAGAAGAGAATTTATTAAAAAGTCCAGCGCGGCAACGCTTGCTGCTTTGGCGGCAGGTGCACCGGTAGCAAGCCTGTTAACCGGGTGTGGAAAAGGTAAAAAGATAGCGGCGGATACCAGCGCCGACACCGTTATATTATTGTGGTTAGCCGGTGGCATGGCACATACCGAAACTTTTGACCCCAAAAGATATACGCCGTATGAAAAAGGGCTGGAAGGCAACCGGGTGCTGAGTACCTTTGAATCTTTTCCTACCGCTTTGGATGGCATCCGGTTTTCCGACGGGCTGCAGTCTGTTGGCAGTGTAATGGATAAGGGCACCTTGATCAGGTCGTACGTAGCTGCCGACATGGGGCACATCCTTCATTCCAGGCACCAGTACCACTGGCATACCTGCTATGAGCCGCCTCAAACCGTTGCCGCTCCGCATATGGGCGCATGGATAGCCAAAGAGCTGGGCCCAAAGAACCCGGTGATCCCCGCGTTCATTGATATAGGGCAACGGATGACCGTTGGCGAATCGGAAGAATTAAAAGCTTTTCATACTGCCGGTTTTCTGGGAAATGAATACGGCCCGTTTTTAATCCCCGATCCCAGCCAGGGGCTGGAAAGTGTTCGTCCGCCCGTAGGGATGGATGCCAAACGCTTTGAGAAACGCAACCAGTTGTATAACGACCTGATCAGCAAAAGTGCGATAGGCGACCTGGGGAGCGATTACCAGAAAGAATCCCTTAAAAGATCTATGGAGCAGGCCTATATGCTGCTCAATTCACCCGAGGCGAAGGCGTTTGACCTGAGCTTAGAACCCAAAGAAGTGTACGATGTGTATAATACAGGTCGTTTTGGGTTGGGTTGTTTGCTGGCAAGGCGGCTTACCGAGCAGGGCGCCAGGTTCATTAGCGTTACCACGGAATATGAACCGTTTATGGGATTTGATACCCACGAAAACGGTCACACGCGTATGGCAGGTATGAAGAAAATGGTAGATGGCCCTATTGCGCAACTGGTAAAAGACTTGGATAAGAGCGGTCATCTTGACCGTACCCTGATCATTGTGGCCAGCGAGTTCAGCCGGGATATGATGGTGGAAGGACGGCCAGATGCCAAAGTGCAGGAACAGGTAAACCAGCCCGACATTTTAAACGATATGAAGTTCTACGGGATGCATCGTCATTTTACGGATGGCTGCTCCATGCTGATGTTTGGCGGTGGCATTAAGAAAGGATTTGTATATGGCAAAACAGCCGATGAACGGCCGTGTAAAACCATTGAGAATCCTATAAAGATTGACCAGGTACATCAAACCATGTATCACGCCCTCGGCATTCCACCCGATACGAATTACGAAGTGGAGAAAAGGCCTTTTTATACCACACCTGATGGCAACGGTAAAATAGTAGAGGATTTGCTGATCAAGGTGTAGGGGTTATTTTTTAAACCCGATCCTTTCCCTGTCATCCCATTTACGTTGAGCCGCTGCCAATGACACATCAAGCTGATGACTCTTTTTCAAGTATTT
>CAYVEI010000270.1:0-2725 GCA_964450515.1 uncultured Terrimonas sp.
CTAAGCCAGAATAATATATTGTAAAAAAAAGAGGACTTTAATGAAGGATAGTTTTTGTGGTAACGGAAGCACAGCGCGGCAAAAACAACGATCAGTAAAAGTACTGAGCCCACCACGCCGCCGGATATGATCATAAACACCGGTAATTGAATAAAGAGATAGGCCACTACCCAAACCGCGGGGAATATCCACGATAAAATAGCAATCGTTTTTTTTCTTTTAACCGGGTTATAAAAATCTATCCATCCAAACTGTCCGAAAATATCGGAGAACAATCTCGACCAGTAGGCAAGGGTAGCAAATACACTGGAAAACAATACAAAGAAAGCGCCAATAAGATACGCTGTTCTTATACCATTGCCCAGTGATTGCGTATAAATATGGGCAAGGGTTTCTATCAAACCATTTCCTTCCGGTATCTCTCCGCGGTTGTACAATATGGAAGCGCCCAGCAGGTAAAATGCGGCCGTAACGGCTGTATAGATGATCATGGCTACCAGGGCATCGAGATACATCACGCTGGTCCAGCCCCTTGCTCTTTTCTCCCAATCCGTTGTGTTATCGGCTGGTCCGGTATAAGCCGCATATCCTTTTTCAATGCACCAGTAGTTGTAAGCAATGATCTCATCGCTGGCCACACCGGTAATGCCAAATGCGCCTATGGCAAGAACAACTAAGTAAGAAGGCAGTTCAAATTGCAGTCCGGCTGCAACATCGGCCATGGTAAAACGGTAAGGTGTAAACGAAACTGCTACCAGCGATACAATGGTCAATACCGTAAAAGCCACCACCATGAACAACGATGATTTTTCAACCAGCCTGTAGTAATTTTTATAGATAAGCAATGCGATCAGTAAGGCAATAGCGATAGCCCATGCAAATACCGGCAGCGCCGGGAAAAGCATGCTTAGCACAATAGCCGATCCTCCGAGCATGCCGCCTACCTGTATTATTTTAAGCAGGGTCAGCAAAAAAACCGCAGCTACCGTCCAGTTGGCTTTTCCGAGTTTGGGGCCGGGGAGTTTTGAAAATGATTGCATGGGCGTTTCACCGGAGACGACCGCCCGTTTACCAAACTCTAATTGTATGGCTACTTTTACCAGGCAGCTTACTATGATGATCCAGAATGCAACGAAGCCGGCCCTGGCGCCGAGTACAGTAGTGGCGATCAGTTCTCCCGATCCAACAATAGATGCCGAAAGAATAAAACCCGGGCCGAGGAACCTGAGTTTTGATCCAAAAGATACCGGCGGTTCTTTAATGCTGTTGTGCGTAATGGTATAATTATCCGCAATCATTGTTGGGTTGATTTTTTTCAGTCTTGCTGTCCGTTCCTCAAAATATGCAAATTGTACGAGTATTTATCATTACGGCTTGTAGCTTGTAGAGGTGCATCCCAAATTTCCGCAGGCAGACATCGCTATCCGGTGGTATGTGAGACACGTACCACGGCCACCGCCCAACGTATTCCTATAATCTGTTTAAAAATTAATTTTTAAGTGACTTATTTTTTTTGCCGCAGATGCGCAGAAGAAAATAAAACCTGAAGATCAGGATTTTGTGTCCCTGCTGCCGGCAGGCAGGTTTGAATCTTAGTGGCATATCTTCTAAGCCGGTTCTTTTGATACAGCTTCATTCCCCTGTTACAGAAAAGAGCAGCTCAGGAAGGATGAAAACATTTTATCAGTTGCTGTGCTTTAAGCTCATCGTCGGCCTTTTCTAATAACTGGCAGAAGGCATGCAGCTCTGCCATAGTGAGGTACATTTGAAAACAATCCGTTCCGGCAACATCAAGCATAATGATTTTAATATCCGGGTTTACGTTGGGTTGCATTTGCTTTACCTGCTGAATATAATGCAGAAAACTTTTCCACTGGTCATACCAGAGATGGATAATGCTGGTGCCCGTTACCACTTCCAGTGCTTCACAATAAGCACATTGGGCAACATATCCCTGTTTATCCTGAATGATTTGCATAAATGCGCACATAAATATTTGTTTAAGTAATAGTTGAATAGCTATCTCTAAAATTAAACAGGCTTCTTTTTTTTGGAATGCCGGATCAGGAAAACAATTGTCGTTATTGGTAATAAAGCACCGTATGGAAGAATAGCTTCGGGGAAGATTGCTGTTTCCGGAACCATCCCGGCGCCACTGAAATAATTGTTTACTTTTTTCGTAAATCATTTTCCGGATTATTGCAGAAATGTAATAATGGTAAAAGAACTTTGCACACCCCGGGATTACGTACAGCGAACACAAAAAAGGCAACCGCTGTACAGAGCATAAAAAAACGGATATGAAAAGAATGATATGGATGATTATGGTATTTGCAGCGCAGGCGCCATACGCCGCGGTTCAGCAGGCAGCAAAGCAGTATGCGTTAACAGGAGTGCTCAAAGATTCCGTTACTTCCAAAGCAATTGCCTATGCTACTATTGGCGTATGGAACGGGCAGAACGAGCATGTTGCTTCTACCTATTCGCTGGAAAGCGGGCTTTCAAAACAGCATTGCCCGAACCGGGAAAGTACAGGCTTGAAGTAAGCTTTGTGGGTTACAGCACAAAGGAAGTATATATTGAATTAACAGCAGGACAGTTAACACTGAAGCTGGATGAGATCCTCCTGGTACAGGGTAATGATTATTTGCAGGAAGTAAAGGAAACGGATTATTAACAATGATGAGAAAACATTGGGAAAAGGATAATTACATTATATTTTGTA
>CAYVEI010000270.1:2825-4998 GCA_964450515.1 uncultured Terrimonas sp.
CCTTTTCCCCAAAGAACGGCTTTGAATGCAAAAACAGTAAGAACAATAAATAAAGAAGGCTACAGGATAGAGCATGTTATTTATGAATCGCAGCCCGGTTTTTTTGTTACGGCTTCATTATATATTCCTTCCGCGCAAAAGAAAAATAAACTGCCGGCAATTATCTATTGCAGCGGGCATGCCGCTGAAGGCTACAGGAGTACGGTATACCAGCATGTAATTTTAAATCTTGTAAAAAAGGGCTTCATCGTATTTGCATTCGATCCCGTAGGGCAGGGCGAACGTTTGGAATATTTTGATACAACAACCGGCAAATCAACAGTCGGTGGGCCGGTTGATGAGCATTCCTATGCCGGTGCACAGGCTATTATTACAGGTAGTTCCCAGGCAAAGTATATGATTTGGGATGGTATAAGGGCAGTGGATTATTTACTTACCAGGAAAGAAGTGGATGCGCAACAAATAGGTATAACCGGCCGCTCCGGCGGAGGAACACAATCTGCATACATTGCCGCATTTGATGACCGGATAAAAGCCGCTGCCCCGGAATGTTATATCACCAACCTCACCCGTATATTTCAAAGTATAGGCCCGCAGGATGCGGAACAGAACCTGGCTGATGCTCTTGTGCGCGGAATAGACCATGCTGATCTTTTGTTGATGAGGGCGCCCAAACCAACATTAATAATCACCACTACCCGCGATATGTTTAGCATTGAAGGGGCAAGAGAAACGGCAAAAGAAGTATCCCGCATTTATAAAGCCTATAATAAGGAAGACAATTTTAACATGGTGGAAGATGATGCGCCGCATGCATCTACCCAAAAGAACAGGGAAGCCATGTATGCTTTTTTTCAAAAGTATTTAAACAATCCCGGTAATGCAAACGATGAGGAAACAGATACGCTGACAGCACAGGAATTACGGGTAACTGAAACCGGGCAAATAGCTACTTCATTGAAAAGTGAAACGGTTTTTAGCCTGAACCGCAAACACACAGAGCAGTTGGAGCAGCGATTGCAAACTTCCCGCAGCGCGTTGAGCAGCCACTTGGCAAATGCAGTACAGGCGGCACGCAGGCTTTCGGGCTATGCGGCGCCACTCCAAATGCATGAACCTGTTTTTACCGGGCGGTTTCAAAGAGAGGGGTATACAATAGAAAAATATTTTCTACAGGGCGAAGGGAGTTATATTATTCCTTACCTGTTACTGAAACCTGATACGCCCAACCATAAAGCCTTGTTGTATTTACATCCTTCGGGCAAACAGGCAGAAGCCGCCGAAGGCGGCGAGATGGAATGGTTTGTCAAACAAGGTTTTACAGTGCTGGCGCCCGATTTAATAGGAGTGGGGGAAATGGGCCCGGGTATTTTTGAAGGAGATTCGTACATCAAAGGTGTCTCCTATAATGTATGGTTTGCTTCCATGCTCATTGGCCGAAGCATTGTGGGTGTAAGGGCAGGCGATGTGGTACGGCTTGCCCAACTATTGCAGAAGAAAGAGAATGCGCAGGAAATTTATGGCCTCGCCAAAAAAGAAATGGCTCCGGTATTATTGCATGCTGCGGCTTTTGATTCATCAATCAGCAGTGTAGCGCTTATTGAACCTTATACTTCTTATCGTACTGTTGCAATGCATCGTTTCTATAACCCGGCTTTTATTCACAGCACAGTGCCCAATGCGCTTTCAGCCTACGATCTTCCCGATCTCGCCGCCAGTCTTGCACCACGAAAGCTGCTGATCGCCCATGCTACAGATGGTGCGGGGAATGAATCTCCCGGTGAAACAGATGAAGATTTTGCGGTTATCAAAGCTGCTTACCATCATAAAAAATCAGACGGGCAACTCCGTATTATACCGGGCAAGCCAACCGGTAAAAATGTTGATCTGTATTTGGAATGGATAGAATAAGAATTGGTAACCGGGGAAACCGATACGCAAGATGAGGCTAATCAACTTTATGGCACAGGAAAAGTCCGAAGGACTTTAATATGAATAACCCCGGATTCACCCGGGGTCATAAGCGATGGCGTTTCCACAACCCCGGCAGGGGTTGAATTGGATGGCTACAATAAATATTTTTCATCGAACTCAATTCCATTTTCAACTAACAACCGCTTGAATTCATTATAGAAATTTTCTTTTTGATGATGTTCTTTTTGAGTTTTAATAT
>CAYVEI010000271.1:0-4992 GCA_964450515.1 uncultured Terrimonas sp.
TTTACTAAGAAGAGAAATTGTCCGGCAGACCATTAATATGAATGGATGGAACCCATCAACCAGGGTAGCTCAAGACAGGGAGTTTTTTACAAAGGCTGCATTAGCAGGAGCCAAGTTTAGATACGTAGAAGGAATTGCTGCGGTTTACAACCGGAGATTAAATATGAAATCTGTTTCCCGTTCAATGAGTGATGAGGATAAAGCCCGTAACATTATTCAGCTTTTGAACGATTTTATAGAAGTGCTGCAAGCGCAGAGTTGGATAAATGAAACAAAAAAAAATAAGTATAAAAAAATATTGATTACCCAGATACTATACTATACCAGTATTTACAGCATCCAGGGAATAAGTAATGATTTTTCATTTAGAAATACAGACTGGGGAATAATTAAGGGATACAGGTCTAAGTTAAAGATGCTGAAACGATTGATTGTTAATAAATAATCATGAACGAAATGGATTATTTAATCCTCCATCCACTTCGTAAGGCCTTCAAATGTTTTTATAAATCTTTTAAGATCAATATGCAGCACAAAATTCGAATAAGTTATTATCTAAGTCACCCTATACAATACTTTTCTCCTTTGTTACGGGAAATGGCCAAATCTCTTCAACTGCAGGTATATTACTTCTCAGATATCAGTATAAGGGGGGGGATGGACAAAGGGTTTGGTCAAAATATAAAATGGGATATTCCCTTACTGGAAGGATATAATAGTTCTTTTATTAAGAATTACTCAAAGAGCCCCTCTCTTGATAATCATTTTTGGGATTTAATTAATCCGGGAGTGGTAAAAAAACTATTTAATGATCCTTCTTCCATTATTATAATGAACGGATGGAGTTACTGCACCTCGCTGATAGCAATTTTTTTTGCCAGGCTAATGGGGAAAAAAATTTGGTTGCGTATTGAAAATCCTTATAGCAAGGAGATCAGAAAAAGAAAACATTTTCTTTGGCTTAAAAAACTGCTTTTAAAACATTTACTTTTTCGCTTCTTCATTGACAAATACCTTTATATAGGGAAAGACAGCAAAGATTTTTTTAAATTGTATGGCGTACCGGATAACAGGTTAATCTATACACCCTATTGTGTTGATAATGAATATTTCCATAATGCCTGGTTGCAATATCGTGAAAAAAAAACTCAATTATTGCAGGAGCTTAATCTTCCGGCAGATAGAATTATCATTTTATTTACGGGAAAATACCAACCTGTAAAACGGCCTATAGATTTGATAAAGGCTTATGCATTATTGCAATCTTTTAATATTGCTTTGGTAATGGTAGGAGAAGGTGAATTAAGGGGAGATATGGAAACATATATTAAAGACAATAAGCTTCAGCATATTTACCTTACCGGCTTTGTTAATCAAAGTCAGATTTCCAGGTACTATGCCATAGCTGATATGCTGGTGCTGTGTTCTGAAAGTGAAACGTGGGGGCTCTCTGTAAATGAAGCCATGAATTTTGAATTGCCTGTTGTGGTATCAGATACAGTAGGTTGTTCGCATGACCTTGTGGAGCAGGGTAAAAATGGTTTTATATTTGAAAAAGGCAATGTGCAGCAATTAGCAGGTTGTTTGAAGCAATTAATCCGTAATGACTCCTTTCGCAAAGAGGCGGGTAAACTATCATTATCAATTGTGCAGCAATACAATACCGGAGTCATAATAGAAAACGTAAAAATAGCTGCTGAAGAAGAAGAAAAATGAATATAATAAAAGAAAAGAGATTTTTTGTTATTGGTTCACAGGCTAAAGGAGCGCTTGAATATTCTTATATAAATGCATTCAGGGAATTAAACCTTGACTTAGAGGTTTTTGATCCAGTAAAAGAGCAGCGGCAATACCTGAAAGGAGGGAAAGTTGGGCGAATGGTTCACGCATTTTTGCCGGTTGAGCAGTGGACTCGAAAAATGAACAGAGAATTAATTTTATCCGTAAAAAAATTCAATCCTGAAATAATATTATTGTTCACGAATGTAAAAGTCCTCCCCGGTACATTAGCATGCATTAAAACGATGCTTCCCACTATAAAAATTGCCTGGATATGGCCTGATACTCCTTTTAACCTGGAAACTCACAATTTCCTCAATGCTGCCCTCATAGATATAACTGCCAGTTATAGTAAGGCAGCCGTGCCGGTTTTTGCCCGATTGGGATTTAAAAATATTCATTGGGTACCTTTAGCGGGAGATCCGTTTATGCATGGTATCCATGAACCTCCGGATGACTTTGCGTCAGATATCTGTTTTATTGGTGGATGGCGGCCAGAAAGAGAAAAAATGATGTCCGTAATCTGTCAGCATTTTGCGGAAAGCCGGATAGAAATTCATGGGCCGAACTGGAAAAAAAAGAGCGAGGATTCGGAAATAAGAAAAAGAGTGAAAAGCGAAGGGGTGTATGAAGCCGGGCTGGCAAAATGTTTCAATAAATCCCGTATTAATATTAATGTTATTGATGATACTAATTATCCCGCGGCTAATATGCGGTTTTTTGAAATCCCTACTGCTTTTGGATTGCAGGTATCATCGGCCTGCCCCGAACAGGAGCATTTGTTCAGGGACAGGGAGCACGCGCTTTATTTTCAGTCTGAATCGGATTTGGTTAACCAGGTTAAATGGGCGCTTAGCCAACCGGAAGAATGCCAGAGAATTCGTAAAAATGCCCATTCCTTACTAATGGAATCCAATACCTACACACATAGGTTACAAATGATTCTATATCATATTTGATGTTACTTTAAATTTTAAAACTATACTAAATGAAATATGTTTTGATAACGGGAGGGGCCGGATTTGTTGCCAGTTCCCTTGCTGAAAGTCTTTTGTCTACTGGGAATTATTATGTTATAGCCATTGATAATTTTTTAACTGGTTGTAAGAAACATGTTAGTGACCATCCCAATTACAAGTTTATAAAAGGAGATGTAAATAATTACAGGGATATTTCTGCAGTAATGCTCAATTATCGTTTTGATTATGTCTTTCACTATGCCGCCGTTGTAGGAGTTTTACGTACACTTGATCATCCGAAAATGGTGTTAGATGATATCATGGGTCTACAACATGTTTTTGAACTATCCAAAAATACGGGTGTCAAAAGAATATTTTTCAGTTCCTCCTCTGAAGTGTATGGCGAGCCCGTGCATTTGCCACAGCATGAGCATGTAACACCACTTAACTCGAGGCTGCCCTATGCTGTAGTAAAAAATATAGGCGAATGCTTTTGCCGTTCTTACCATGACGAATTCGGGCTTGATTATACAATCCTTCGATTTTTTAATACATATGGACCGAGGCAAAGCCAAGATTTTGTTGTAGCAAAATTTTTAAATGCCGCTTTAAATAATGAGGCTATAACCATTTATGGGGATGGTAGCCAAACACGTACCTTTTGTTATATAGATGATAACCTCGAGTTTACCCGTAAAATACTTGAAGAGCATTTGTTTGTTAATGATGTTGTAAACGTGGGTAACAATAAGCTAACAACAGTGAAAGAACTGGCAGAAACCATAATACGTATTACAGAATCTTCTTCAAAAATTACTTATTTACCGCCCCTCAAAGAGGGTGACATGACCCGACGCCAACCGGATAATACAAAAATGATTGCTGTACTCAACCGTCCGTTATTGAAATTGGAGGACGGTATTCTGAACATTATCAACCGGGGCAAGCACATAACTCAAGCCATATAGAGGATTCTCTAAATGTGATAAATGCCTGTTTTAGGGGATAGCGCCAGAATTTTAGCGTAGTCACGCCTTACTGCAATCATGCTGGGTAAAATCTATACAATTAACGGTTTAGGAAAAGATGCGCGGAATAATTTAATAAATTATTGAAGAGGCATTAACCATTACCTATGAAGCGATTAGCCATTATACATTTCCTGCCACTTGAGTTTTATCCACCAGTTATTAATTTTATAAATTATATCAGCCACAAGAAAATTTCTTATGAGGCAGATGTATATTCAACAGCATTGAGTTTAACCGATAAATTTTTTGTAAATGAATCCGTAAATATTCACAGGTTTCGAATGCCGGATAGGCATAAAGGAAAATTACAGCGAATACTCGAGTATTCTAAATTTTATGCAAGCGTTTTTCTTCATCTCCTTAAAAATAAGCCAACAGATGTTCTGTACTATGAAACATTATCTTTTCTGCCGGTTTATGCATATAAAATAAGTATGAGGCTTCTGGGAAAAAGCCCCCGGATATTTTGTCATTATCATGAATATATCACCCCCTTGGAATACAAAACTGGGATGATCTTAAACAGGGTAATACACGCTCTTGAAAAAAAACAATATGCAAGGATGGATTGGATTTCTCATACGAATGAAGACAGGATGCAGTTTTTTAAAAAGGATAATCCAGGTGTAAAATTCCACAACACATATATACTACCCAATTATCCGCCCGCAAGCTGGTTAAATCCAAACAGGCAAAATGAAAATACATTACCGGTCCGTATTGTTTATGCAGGTGCTTTGGGAATGGACACCATGTATATAAAGGAATTCGCAAAATGGGTTGAGAGCAGAAAAGGCACAGTCATATGGGATATCTACTCCCTGCAGGATGCGGGTCCTTTGCTTGCATATTTGTCATCAATAGGGAGTAGGTTTATTCATTTCAAGGGACAGGTGAATTACTATGATCTCCCAGGTGTTTTAGAAGTATATCAGGTTGGAGTAATATTGTATAAGGGTCATATTCCCAATTACATTTACAATGCACCCAACAAATTGTTTGAATACTACGCCTGTGGTTTGGATACCTGGTTTCCCGTAGAAATGAAAACAAGCCATGCGTATGTTACCAATAATAGTTATCCCAGGATAGTAGCCGTTGACTTTCAGAATATGGAGGAATTTGACCTTACCCAGATGATAGATCACTCAAATTTAACGTATCAAAACTCACCTTATTTTTACGAAGAAGTTTTAGATCCATTGTGGAGAAAACTATCAATG
>CAYVEI010000272.1:0-2436 GCA_964450515.1 uncultured Terrimonas sp.
CTGGAGTTAAGGAAACGAACGGCCGAAAAATTAGTGATGCAGGCCGATCCTTCCAGCGAAAGGTTATTAAATATAGCTATACAAAGCTTCAGCAATAATTTTTTTCTTACCAATCTCCGGCGGCTCCATGATCCGGTACAGAGCGATATATTTAAAGACAGCCTGATCAACGCCAACTTTACGCCCTATCTTAATAAATACGATACGGAGCTCTTCTTTTATGATGCGGAGGAAAGACCCATTCCCAACGGGGAGCGGTTAACTTTTGATGAATTGAACACCATTTATTCTGTACAGGGTAAAAACACCAAAATACCCGGCTTGCGCTATTATGAAACGGCGTTTGATAAATTCAGCTACATCTATCTAAAGCAAATCAGGGACAGCGCCGAAGACATACGCTCTTATTTTTTTATGCTGGCTAATCCCAAACGTTACCGAAGCGAGGCATTGTATCCGGAACTCTTCCGGCAGGCGGAAGATTATTCATTTGAATATGCGCCGGATTATGCATACGCCATTTACGACAGCGGCGCTCTGCAGGTATATGTTAATGATTACAGTTTTCCAACCAGCCTAATGGAAAATGATTTGCCCAAACAGGAGTTTTTTGAAAAGCTGACTAACGGGTATAGCGAATTATGGTATAAGTCGGGCAATAAAGTAATTATCATAACGCGAAGGAGCAGCTTCATCATGGAAGCGATAACACTCTTTGCATACCTGTTTTGTTCTTTTCTTTTGCTGGTAGCGCTGTTCCAGGTGGCAAGCATCATTATTCAGTCGGGCTTCCGATGGCGGGCACTGCGTGAAATCACAGGGTTTAATATCCGTTCGCAGATATACGGCACCGTAATTTTTGTGAGTGTGTTTTCTTTTATTGTAGTTGGGGCGGCCACCATTTTATTTTTTACGGCGTCGTATAATAAAAACAACCGTGATAAGCTGAGCCGGTCTATACAGGACATATCTGCTGCTTTAAAGAATAAGATCAGCGATCACCGGCTCGTGAATGATATCATGCAGGTATATGATTCGGCATACGGAAAATCTGTACGGCAGCAAATAACCGATTTGGCCGAATTGCATAACGCAGATGTTAACCTTTATAATTCCGATGGTTCGCTCCAGATATCTTCCCAGCCTTTTGTATATAACAAAGGCGTATTAAGCCGCATGATGGACCCCCTGGCGTTTTATAATCTTAACCGGCAAAAGAAGATCCAGTATGTGCAGGAGGAACAGTACGGCAAAATGAACTACCTCAGCATATATGTGCCCGTAATGGGCGAAAATACACAGGCTGTGGGTTATCTCAACATCCCTTATTTTAATTCCCAGAACAGGCTGAAGCGGGAAATATCGAGCTTCCTGGTAACCATTATTAATCTGAATGCCTTCATCTTCCTGTTGTCCGGTATTATTGCATTGTTCCTCACCAACAGGATAACCGGTTCCTTTACCCTTATCAGCGCTATGATGAGGGATGTGAACTTAGGCAAGCACAATGCAGAAATTGTTTGGAAGAAGAAGGATGAAATTGGCGGGCTGGTAAAAGAATACAACAAAATGGTTCAAAAGCTGGAAGAAAGTGCTGCGGCACTGGCTAAAACAGAAAGGGAGGGCGCCTGGCGGGAAATGGCAAGACAGGTAGCCCATGAAATTAAAAATCCGCTTACCCCCATGAAGCTGAGCATACAATATTTGCAGAAAGCCATTTATAATAATGCCCCCAACGTTAAGGAGCTGTCGTCTAATGTGGCGCAAACCCTTGTAGAACAAATAGACCATTTGTCGAGGATAGCTTCAGAGTTTTCGCAGTTTGCCAATATCGGCAATGCTAAAAACGAAGTATTCGACATTAACAAGCTGCTCAATTCATTGGTGTACCTGCACGACGTGCAGGAAAGCGTAACAATTCACTGGGCGCCCGGCGATGACGCTTTATGCATTGATGCCGATAAAACCCAGATCAACAGGCTTTTCACCAATCTCCTGCAAAATGCCATTGAAGCTATTCCTGAAGGACAGAAGGGTGAGGTTACAGTAAAGGAAGAAAATGATGCGCATAACCTAAGGATCAGTATCAGCGATAATGGCTTAGGTATTCCCAAAACCATGCTGCCTAATATTTTTACACCTAATTTTACCACAAAAACTTCGGGTACGGGCCTCGGATTGGCCATATGCAAGGGTATTGTGGAACAGTCGCGGGGAAGCATCTGGTTCGATACGGAAGAAGGAAAGGGAACTACCTTTTATGTAGAATTACCGCTTTATGAAAATGGCTCGGCCTCCTGAGAAGAAAACAAATTGCAGGCATAAGGGGTGCGCTATTGTTGCTAACAATAATAAATACCCCAACCCAGTTTAGATTACACTCCCAACAATAGGGATACCCGCATCTTATACCTTATACCGTTCAACCCTCCACCT
>CAYVEI010000272.1:2536-4949 GCA_964450515.1 uncultured Terrimonas sp.
ACCCTCCACCTCTCTCCCGCCTCTCACCACATTACTCCATTCTTTCCAACGCCTCCCGCGCGGCTGCAAAATCTTTATCCAGTCCAAGCGTTTTTTGGTAATACAACTTTGCCTCCGCTTTATCGCCCAGCGCTTCCTGGCACCTGCCACACTGGTAATAGGCTTCTGCAAAAGTATTGCTCACCTGTATGGCGCGCTCAAATACCTGTAATGCTTCGGCATAGCGCTGCTGGTCGTACAGCAGCAGGCCCTTCTCAATATAAGCCTCTAAAAACGTGTAATCATTTTTAATGCATTCATCAAATGCTTCCAGCGCTTTTACCTTGTTGTTGATATTGGAATAATACAATCCTTTAATGAACCTTGCCTGCGAAGCCACACGGGGCTCTTCCGCCAGGTTAATGATCCTGTTGGCAATGGTAAGCGCTTCCGGCTTTAGCTGGTTGGCATATACTGCCGACAATTGTAATAAAGGCTCGGCGAACATGGGCGCTTTTTCCACAGACTTTTTCAATGCAGCAATGGCATTAACCGTATCCCCGCTTTGCAAAAAAATGGCTCCCCGCCTGTACCACAGCCCGGCATTTGAACTGTCAATACCCAGCAGGGTATCATTTTGCGTAAGCGCTTCTGTAAACCGGTTATCTTTCAACAGCTCATCCATTAAAAGATACCGGAGCCCGGCAGAGTCGGGCTTTGCCCTTACCGCCTGCTGCAGTTTCGCTATGGTTACCGACGGGGTTTCCTCCTTAGCTTCCGCATTATTATTATTTCCGGGAGCAGTATTGCATGCACAGCATACAGCTATCAGCACTACAACAGGTATATTAAACCGCCTGGTCTTCATATTGCATATACTTTTCAATAGCCGTGTCGTATTTTTCCTTCCATAATGATATGTCTCCCCAGCTTTTTCCGTCTACTACTATTTCACTCTCCGTAACTGCGCCAATTTGCTCAAAGGGAATGTTCAGGGCTTTCAATTTCGTTTCCACCGCACCGCGCTGCGCTTCACTAACGGAAACCACTACCCTGCTTTGCGCTTCGCCGAACCAGAAGGCATCGGGCCGGATGGTTTTATTGGTGCTCACGCTAAACCCGGTATCGCGGTTAAACCCGCTTTCGCAAAGCGTTACAAAAAGTCCGCCTTCGCTGATGTCGTGTGCCGATTCAATGAGCCTGCTTTTAATCAGTTCGCTAACGGCTTGCTGCAAACGATATTCTTCCTCCAGATCGAAATGCGGTGCAGGCGAATATTCCACGCCATGCAGCTTATGTATATATTCGGAAGAATTAATGTCGCTGCGGCTTTGTCCTACCAGGTAAATCAAATCACCGGGCTGCTTAAAGTCGAGCGTCATTTTATCGCTAATGTCATCCAGCAATCCCACCATACCAATGGTTGGCGTGGGATATACCGCGCCTTCGGGATTTTGGTTGTAAAAGCTCACGTTGCCGCCGGTTACAGGCGTATCAAATTTTTTGCAGGCTTCGCTCATGCCCTTAATAGCATATACAAACTGGTAATACACTTCGGGGTCATAAGGATTGCCGAAATTAAGGCAGTTGGTAACGCCAAGTGGGGTTCCGCCGCTGCACACAATATTCCTTGCCGCTTCACTTACCGCGACCATACAACCCACAAACGGGTCGGCAAAAACATAGCGGCTGTTGCAGTCTGTTGTAACCGCCAGTCCTTTGGTGGTTCCTTTTACTTTTACCACCGGCGCATCGCTGGGCGCGTTGGTAGAGGTGTTGCCCGTGCCTACCATGCTGTCGTACTGCGTATATATCCAGCGCTTGGATGCTATATTCGGAATAGTAATTATTTTCTCTGCCACCGCTTTCATATCCTTTGGCACAGGTATACCCGCAGGATCAAACTTTTTGATCTCCGCGAAATATTTCGGTTCGCTGTATTCCCTTTCATACACCGGTGCGCCGCCGCCCAATACCAGGCTCTCCGCGGGAACTTCTGCTTCCAGTTCTCCGTTCATATAAAACTGCAGCATTCCGCCATCTGTTACTTCACCGATCTGCGAACAGGGCAGATCCCATTTATCAAAAATGGCCAGCACCTCTTCTTCTCTTCCTTTTGTAACGATCAGCAGCATGCGCTCCTGGCTTTCACTCAGCAGCAGTTCCCAGGCTTTCATGCCTTGCTGACGCGTAGGCACATTATCTAAGTTAATGCGCATACCCACGCCGCCTTTGGCGCTGGTTTCGGCGGTAGAACAAATGATGCCTGCCGCACCCATATCCTGCATACCCACCAAGGCGCCGGTTGGAATAAGCTCTAAGCAGGCTTCTAACAGCTTTTTTTCCTGGAAGGGATCACCCACCTGCACGGCGGGAAGGTCTTCCACGCTGCTTTCCGTAATATCGGCGGAAGCAAAAGCCGCTCCGCCCATAC
>CAYVEI010000273.1:0-4943 GCA_964450515.1 uncultured Terrimonas sp.
CAAAACTGAGATCAGGGCTCCTTTTGACGGGCGGATCGGGCTGAGGAATATCAGTTTGGGCGCCTATGTTTCCCCGGCCGATCTAATTGCTACCATACGGCAGGTAGACCAACTGAAATTAGACTTTACGGTACCTGAAAAATATAGTACTAATTTTGTACCGGGGAAGAAAGTCCGTTTCAGCATTGATGGGGTGGATAGAAAGTTTGATGCTACTGTATTAGCTACAGAATATTTTATTGATGCCAATACCCGCAGCTTAAATATCAAAGCATTGGTAAATGGAAAACATCCGTCATTATTACCCGGTGCTTTTGCAAAAGTTGCGTTAGACCTTGCCAGGGATAATAATGCTGTTATAATACCCACCCAGTCTGTAATACCGCTCAGTCATGGCAAACAGGTTATTGTATACAAGAACGGAACGCCGGAATTCATGCCTGTTATCACCGGCATAAGAGATTCGGTATATGTGCAGGTAACCAGTGGCGTGAATATTGGAGATACGGTGCTGATGTCGGGACTAATGTCAATACAACCTAATTCTGAAATCCAACTCAGCAAAATACAATAATGAATATTTCTGAAATAAGTCTGCGGCGTCCGGTGTTAGCCACCGTTGCAAGCATTTTGATTATTGTGTTTGGTGTAATTGGTTTTACTTTTCTTGGCGTAAGGGATTACCCGGCTATTGATCCGCCTATAATTAATGTACGAACTAACTATTCTGGCGCGAATGCCGATATTATAGAATCGCAGATCACGGAGCCAATAGAAAAATCCATCAATGGTATTGCCGGCATCAAAAACATGACATCTTCCAGCAGCCAGGGCATGAGCAATATTACCATTGAGTTTGAACTGGGCATAGACCTGGAAGCTGCTGCCAATGATGTGAGGGATAAAACCTCACAGGCGCAGCGCCGCCTGCCGCAGGATCTTGACGCGCCTTCCGTAGTTTCCAAGGCAGATGCCAGTTCCAGTTCCATTATATCCATGACGGTGCAAAGCAATACCCGCAACCAATTGCAGATCACGGAATATGC
This sequence comes from uncultured Terrimonas sp., assembly GCA_964450515.1. Lineage (GTDB taxonomy): Bacteria > Bacteroidota > Bacteroidia > Chitinophagales > Chitinophagaceae > Agriterribacter. The sequence goes on from CAYVEI010000273.1 coordinate 1,047, forward strand.
AACCAATGTACTGCAGGAGAGGCTGCAAACGATTCCGGGGGTAAGCAGCCTGCAAATATGGGGCGAAAAGAAATATGCCATGCGCATCTGGTTCGAACCCTCGCGGCTTAATGCGTACGGGCTTACTTTCCAGGATGTGCAGGAGGCGCTTTTAAAGGAAAATGTGGAGCTGCCTTCGGGAAAGATCGCGGGTTACAATACCGAGCTAACCGTAAGAACTTTTGGCCGCCTGTCTACAGAAGAAGAGTTCAATAATATTATTATAAAAAATTTTGGCGGCAGCATTATCCGGTTAAAAGATATTGGAGAAGCGGTGCTGGGCCCCGAAAATGAAGAAACCATACTAAAGCTCAATGGTGTGCCTATGATCGCGCTTGCTATTGTGCCGTTGCCGGGAGCTAATTATGTTTCTATTGCCGATGAGTTTTACAAGCGCTATGAACAATTAAAAAAAGAAGTGCCTGAAGATATTCAACTTGATATTGTGATGGATGACAGTGTATTTATTCAGCGCTCTATCTCCGAGGTGGAAGAAACACTTGTTATTGCAATAACACTCGTTATCCTGATCATTTACTTTTTCTTCCGCGACTGGCTCATGGCCTTACGTCCTTTAATAGATATACCGGTTTCACTGATCGCCGCATTCTTTATCATGTATCTCTGCGGCTTTACCATCAATGTATTAAGCCTGCTGGCCATTGTATTGGCCACCGGGCTGGTGGTGGATGATGGTATTGTGGTAACGGAGAATATTTATAAAAAGCTGGAGGGGGGGATGAACAAATGGCAGGCGGCGAAGGAAGGATCCAAGGAAATATACTTTGCTGTTATTTCTACCTCCATTACACTGGCCGTTATCTTTTTACCTATCATTTTTTTGCAGGGATTCGTGGGCCGGCTTTTTCGCGAATTTGGTATTGTAGTGGCAGGCGCCGTGCTGGTATCTGCCTTTGTATCATTAACGCTTACGGCTGTGCTTAATGTAAAGCTTGCACGCAAAAAGCATACGCACGGATGGTTTTACAGGGTAACCGAACCTTTTTTCAGCGGTATGGAAAACGGGTATCATCGTTTGCTGAAATTGTTTATGAACGTAAAATGGCTGGCGGTGATTATTATACTGATTTGCGGTGGTGTGATATGGCTGATAGGCCGCAGCCTGAAATCTGAACTGGCGCCTATGGAAGACCGCAGCCAGTTTCGTGTGTCGGTTACCATGCCTGAGGGATCTTCTTTTGATTATACAGACCGCTATATTGATAAGCTTACCAATTTTGTGCTGGACTCCGTTCCGGAAGCTAAATCGGTATTAACGGTAACTGCCCCCGGGTTTTCGGGCTCAGGTTCGGTAAATACCGGTTTTTTGAGGGTAGTGCTTATTGACCCGTCTGAACGCACCCGCTCCCAGCAGGATATTGTAGATATGGTAAACAGGAATCTCTCAAAATTTCCGGAAGGGAAAGCCTTTCCTACACAGGAACAAACCATTTCGGTTAGCCGGAGAGGAGGGCTGCCGGTTCAGTTTGTTATACAGAACAACAATTTTGCAAAGCTGACGGAAGTTTTACCCAAATTCATGGACGAAGCCAATAAAAACCCGGCTTTCCAGGGAGTAGACATTGATCTCAAATTCAATAAACCCGAACTTTCGGTTACGGTTGACCGTTTGAAAGCCAGTGCGCTTGGCGTAAGTGTTGACGCTATTTCTGAGGCGCTGCAACTCGCTTACAGCAACAGGCGGCTGGGGTATTTTACAAAAGAAGGTAAACAATATGAAGTAATAGGACAGGTACCGAGGATAGACAGGAATAAACCCACCGACCTGAAAAATATTTACCTGCGCAACCAGCGGGGTGAAAGTATTTCGTTAGACAATCTTGTAAGCGTTAAGGAAAGTACTACACCGCCTACGATCTATCACTTTAACCGTTACAAATCGGCAACCATATCAGCAGGACTGGCTCCGGGCGTAGCCCTGGGCGATGGCATTAAAGCCATGCAGGATATAGCCGATAAAATGTTAGATGATACTTTTGCTACTTCACTTGCCGGTTCATCACGCGATTTTGCAGAAAGTTCCGGCAATACCATGTTTGCCTTTGTGCTGGCGCTCGTTTTAATATTTTTAGTGCTGGCAGCGCAGTTCGAAAGTTTTATTGATCCTTTCATCATAATGTTTACCGTGCCATTGGCTATTGCCGGCGCAGTATTATCGCTGTGGCTATTTGGTCAAACCCTGAACATATTTTCGCAAATTGGTATGATCATGCTCATCGGGCTGGTAACCAAGAACGGGATCCTTATTGTAGAGTTTGCTAACCAGAAGCAGCGATCAGGCATTCCAAAAGGACAGGCGGTTACTGAAGCTGCTGTTGCCAGGTTAAGACCGATTTTAATGACCAGCCTTGCCATGTCGCTGGGCGCTTTGCCTATTGCCTTATCGTTTGGCGCGGCTGCTACCAGCCGTATTCCATTGGGTATCGTAATTGTTGGCGGTATTATATTTTCACTGGTTTTAACCCTGTTTGTAATTCCTGCCATGTATAGTTTTCTTTCGGCAAGAAAGCACGAGAGTCATATTGACGAATATTTTTCAGAAGAAAAAAGAGCCTGACCTGTTATGGAATGGAAAAGAATCATCAGCATCGTTACAATAGCATGCAGTTTAAATAGTATAGCAAAGGCGCAGCAAATGATCACACTGCAGGAAGCTATTGCTGCAGGGTTGCATAGTAATTATGACATATTACTGGTGAGCAATGATTCTGTAGCCGCGGCTACCGATAAACGTTATATATACGGCGCATTTTTGCCGAACCTGAATGCAACCGCCGGTACACTGTGGAGCACTTCCGCGCAAAAGCAAAAATATGATACCCGTGATGATGTGGAGGGCACCGGTATTAAAACAGGCAATATTAATACCGCGTTGAATTTAAACTGGACCCTGTTTGACGGTTTAAAAATGTTCGCTACCAAACAAAAGGTGGAAGAGTTGTATAACCTGGGGAGAATAAATCTTAAAAACCAGGTGGTAAATACCACGGCAGAGATCATCAATAACTATTACCTGATTGTACGGCAAAAGCAGTTATTGAAAGCCATAGAGGAACAAATGTCCATCAACGAAGAAAGGGTGAAGCTGGCCGACAGGAAATTATCAGTAGGGTTAGGCACAAAGCCGGAACTGCTGCAGGCTAAGGTTGATTTGAATGCGCAAATAGCGGCGCACCTGCAGCAGCAAACAACCATGATCCAGTTAAGAGACCAGCTTAACCAGCTTACCGGTATGCAACTGCCCGCAGTGTATGAAGTGGCAGATTCTATTCCGCTAAACATGAACCTGAATATATCCGATATTCAAAACCAGGTGGAGACATCCAATCCTACTATTTTACAGGCGCTGAAGAATGCGGATATTGCCAGGATTTCCCTGAAAGAAGCAATGGCTTCCCGGTGGCCGGTTATTTCTTTTGTATCGGCCTATAGCTTTACACGTAATGAGAACCAAAATAATATTAGCCCTTTCGCTGCCACTTTCAGCCGCAATAAAGGATACAATTTTGGATTTACCGCTTCCATTCCCATACTCAATAATTTGAGCGTTAACCGAAATGTACAGCAGGCAAAATTAGACGTAGAATACCAGGATATTGCCTTATCCAGACAAAAAAGCCTGGTAAATATCTGGATCAAGGTAGCTTATAACAGTTACCAATACCAGGTTACCGCTCTTAAGCTGGAAGAAGAAAATATTGAGCTGGCCAGGGAAAACGTAATGATAGCGCTGGAACGTTTCCGGCAGGGCGTATCTACTTTTTTAGAATTAAGAGAAGCACAAAAAAGCTTGGAAGAAGCTTATGACCGGTTGATAGCGGCAAGATACAATACCAA
>CAYVEI010000274.1:0-4928 GCA_964450515.1 uncultured Terrimonas sp.
ACAACACAGAGCAATCTGTGGACGATCAAGTTTGGTTCAATTAAGTGTAAGAATCTTCTTATGCTGAATGAGAAAAGCCGTGTGAGGTGAGAATGTCAAGCACGGTTTTGTGGAAGGCTTGGGCTGAAGTGCCCTTGCCTCTCCGGCCATTATAAAATGCCAGCACAGCAACAAGCCCTGGCCGCTACAGGCAATGTTAGACGACCGCACAACCCAGACGTTCTTAAAGTCATCGGCGGACTATCCTCCGCTGACTTTAAGAAAAAATTATCCCGGACAGACAATTATCTAACATAACGGGTAACGATTGACATACTACTAACTATTTTTCAGGTAGTCCCCATTTTTCAACTAATTCTGCATTAAGCCCGCCTTCTTTAGGATTTGGTTTTCCTTTTCCGGTTGTGATCAAACCCTGTAAACTTCCTTGTATATAGCTTGTCCAGGCATCATGGCAAATATGGTAACATTCATATTCAGGCACTAATCCTTCGTGAGTGAATTGCACTCTTGTTTTATCGCCTTCATTGGTTATTTCAAAAATCAGTTTGGTGTTAACCCATTCGTTTTTGTCTTTAACGAAATTGAACTGATTGTCTAACACCTGGTAAACCAATTTTTTACCAGGAATAATTTCAATTAGTTTTAGTTTACACCAATGTACATCCCTGTAGTGGTAGATAAACGTTTCGTTGAGTTTGCCGGTGCTGCCTTCAATTTCCTCCGACCACCAGGCGCGGAAGTTTTTAATAGCATTGAATGCTGTTTCAGGATTTTGGTCAACCAAAATGGTTGACGTGTAGTTTTTACTTGCTGTCATTTCGTATTTTATTTTAGTTGGTTCAATTAATTTTCTTTGTATTGCAAATGTATTGTCTGAATATTACTTTTAGCAGGTGTAAAATAGACTTTTTAGCGGGTTGATTTGGACAAGATGAATTTCTATCTTTGTTCAAATATTATCAATGAAACATCTTACCATCATTGTTCCCAACGGAGAGAATAATCTGAGCAGTATAGTAGGTACTTACAAGATTTTTACCAGAGCCAATGCTTATTGGAAAGCAAGCGGCAAAAAGGAATTATTTAAAATAGAATTGGCAGGCATTTCAAAGCAAGTGAGTTTCTATGACAATTTGTTTACCGTGAAGCCGCACACCCATATTTCAGCGATAGCAGGAACCAATCTTATTGTCATTCCGTCTTTGAACCATAATTACCAAAAAGCAATAAAAGGAAACAAACCATTGATTGACTGGATTGAAATGCAATATAAAAAAGGGGCGGAAATAGCAAGTATCTGTACCGGGGCATTTTTGCTCGCTGCATCAGGTTTGCTGAATGGAAGAACCTGCTCTACCCATTGGGCGTTTGCAGACACGTTCAGAAACAGGTTTCCCCGGGTGAACTTACAAACCGACAGGCTGATTACAGATGAAGGTGGTATTTATACGAATGGCGGAGCATATTCTTTCCTGAACCTGATTATTTATTTGGTAGAGAAATATTACGACCGACAAACAGCTATTTTTTGTTCTAAAGTATTTCAAATTGAAATGGACAGGCAGAGCCAATCAGCATTTATTATATTTACAGGACAGAAATCGCACGGTGACGAAATGGTTTTGCAGGCACAAACCTATATAGAAAACAACCTGTTCAAGAAAATATCCATTGAAGATTTGTCTTGCAAATTCGCCGTAGGCAGGCGGAATTTTGACAGACGATTTATTAAATCAACAGGGAACACACCTTTGGAATATGCACAAAGGGTAAAAATTGAAGCGGCAAAAAAAAAGTTTGAAACAACCCGTAAAACGATAAATGAGGTAATGTATGAAGTGGGATATTCAGACGTAAAAGCATTTCGGGAAGTGTTTAGAAAAATAACAGGAATATCGCCTTTGGAATACAAAAGCAGGTATAATAAGGAAGCAATGATTTAAACAGGAACAATATAAAGCCAGCAAAAAACACTGCTAAAAATCGCGCCCGAGCCTGAAGCCGCAAACCGTTGGCGGTCATTGCAGGACAACGCAACAGACAGACAAAATTTTAATCTTATGACAAAAAAAGAAATAGCACAGGACTTTTTAAAACTTGCAGCCAAAGGACAATCTCGAAAAGCGTTTGAACTTTATGTTGCAGACAATTTTATACACCATAATGCCTACTTCAAAGGGGATGGACATACTTTGATGACAGCAATGGAAGAAAATGCGCAAAAAAATCCTAATAAGGTTTTTGAAATCCAAAGATCATTGGAAGACGAAAACCTGGTTGCTGTTCATTCTCGTGTCAGACAAACACTTACAGACAATGACCTGGCTGTAATGCACATCTTTCGTTTTGACGAAAACAAAATTGCTGAACTTTGGGATTTCGGACAAGCTGTTCCTGCCGGCATAATAAACGAAAACGGAATGTTCTGACCACATTACTCAAACAAGACAAAGAAAATAAATGAACACAGCTAAAAAAAATCCGATTGGTTATTATCTGAAAAAAGCAGACAACTTATTGACAGACGGAATTAATAAAATTCACGCAGAAAATGGACTAACAAGAACCGATTGGCAAATTCTAAACACAATTAACGAGAGTGGTAATATTGAAAAACAAGCAATTTGTGAACTTCTTTCGGAATTTGCGAATAATGAAACGATAAATAATGCTATTTCAGGGCTGATAACAAATGAGTTGGTCAGTGAAAACAAGAATTTAGAATTGACAGATAAAGGGAAAGAAGTATTTCAGACTTGCTTACAAAAACAGACTTCATTCAGACAGAAATCAATGCAGAACTTATCAGAGCAGGAATACTTGCAACTTATAGCGGCACTTGAAAAGATAATTGACAACTTAAAGTGAAACGGATTTTGATTTTCCACATCTTCGTAAATCCCCAAATCAAATGACAAGAACAGTAGCAATAAAAATGGGAATTAAAGAAAACACCAAAGCGATTTTCGTTAATCCTGACAAAGAAGCTCTCGATAGTATTGAGTTGCCTAATCTTGACGTTTCAACTGAACTTAAAGAAGAATTTGATTACATACATCTATTCGTAAAAAAACAATCAGAATTTATTAATCACTTTCCAAAACTTAAACCCTATTTAAAATCAAATGGTATGCTGTGGGTTTCCTGGCCTAAAGGCGGGAAATCAGGAACTGACCTAAATATTAAGATAGTCATTAAGTTGGGATATGATTTTGGGCTTGTTGAAAGCACTTGCTTGAGTATTAATGAAATTTGGTCAGGTTTGAAATTCACACATCCCCAAAAGGGAAAAGTATATAATAACAGTTATGGAAAACTGAATGTATGAAAAAACAACAAACCGCTAACAGCGGTCATCGTGGAGTAACATGGTAAACCAATAATTTAGACTTGAATTTTAAAATGCAAACAGGCTACATAAAAATCACTAATACAACAAAAGACAACTTTCCTGACGTCCTTTGACTTTTTGAACAGGCAATGAAACTATAAGGACAGAACGGCTATAAAGTTTGGAATGAAATTGACAAAGCAGGGTTAGAAATTGACATTGAAAATGGCCTGCAATATAAAATAACAAAAATAATGCGATTTATTTGCACAGAATTGTTGTAAATCCAAACTTTACAGGACAAAAACAATTTTCAAATGGAAAAACATCTGTAAGACGCATAAAAAATTCTTTTTTTGAAGACCGTTTTAGTATAAGAATTATTGAATCTTTGGTGGCTGAAGAGGATTTGATTCATGAGCTTCACCGGCACGACTTTTATTTTGTTCATTAAAAATGGTACCGGCGAACACGAAATAGATTTTATTAAGAATTGATCAGGATCACATTAGCATTGTTATCCTGAGTAATATTGTAAATACATCTATTAACAATATTGCAAAGATGTTATGGATATTCTTTATGATAAGCCTTATAAACTGCCGGAAACAATTAAAGAAGTAACATTAAGCCCTGAAATATTAAGCAGATATATTGGCTCCTATCAGATAGCCTCACAGATTTAGGTTGCAATTACTGTTGAGAACGGGCAGCTTTTGGGGCAGGCAACAGGACAAAATAAAATAAAATCCTTTTAACTGCACAAAAGGAAGATCATTTCTTTATTAAGGGTGCAGATGTTCAGATAGAATTTATAAAAGATTCTTCCGGTACCATTTCAGAATTACTTTTAATAGATGGCGGAAAAGAAATACCTAAAAAAAATACAATAATATAATTGATCCCCATCACTGAAGCATCCGCACTGATGGTAGCACTTTTTTGAATTTGCATAGGTGATTTAGTTGATGGTTAAAGGAATAAGTGGAAATCGTGAAGTAGAACTTAATACAACATGAAATAAGAATGCCCTGCTGCTGGCCGTTAGTGGCCATAAGTTGCGCAGGAGTCTTCATCGGGAGCCATTGTGGGCAGCCATGAGCCCCCGCGCTCAACAATAAGCGTTTACAGACGTTTAAAAATATTTAAAGTAAACCAGGCCGTGTAAAACGTAGTATTAACGCTTGGTTATAACGGCACCATTCAGCAAAACAGACCATAACAGATAAAGAACAATGCGAATATTATCACTTTTCATAGCAGCAAGCTTAGACGGCTACATTGCCAAACCGAATGATGACCTTAGTTTTTTGAAATCAGTAGAAAAAGAAGGCGAAGATTATGGGTATGCAGCATTTACCTCAACTATTGACACCATAATCCTTGGTAGAAAAACCTACGATTGGGTTCTTGGAAAGATCGGCGCCTCACATTACGATAACGGGGAAAGAAATGTGTATGTTATTACAAGAACCGAAAGACCAGATGTTGGTAAAACAAAATTCTATACAGGCAATCTAACAGAATTGGTACGACAACTGAAAAGCGAAAGTGGAAAAAATATTTATTGTGATGGCGGAGCAGAAATAATACA
>CAYVEI010000275.1:0-2306 GCA_964450515.1 uncultured Terrimonas sp.
GTTTTAATATAATTGATTATCATATCTTTTTCTCTCACCGAATAAGTGAATGCTCCATATCCATCCTGCCATCCTTCAAACCTGGGGAACTTATGGTTTTCTTTCATCCACAGGCTGCTGGCTATTTTTATTTCTTTTACATAATCACTAAGGCATATAGTTGGGTGAAGATCAGACATGATGTGGATATGGTCTTCAATACCATTAATGCGGTAGAGCTTACAGTTTTTATTTTTTATTATTCCTCCTATATATTTGTATAGTTCTTCGTCATGTGCTTTGTCAATAGTTGGTTTGCGGTTTTTTGTACCAAAAACAATCTGGTAAAAAATCTGGCGATAGGTGCCCATACAAGGTGGTGTTTATTTAGCAATATAATATTTTATCTTGTGATGTTGTATAAAACGAAGTGTAAAAAGGGCCAAGCTTTTATAAAGAATATTTTCAGTGAACCAATTCAGTATATTCAACCCCGGTCGGGGTTGGTACCGGCTTTTTATTTTCCACCCGCTTTTGGCGGGGTGGTTATTCAAATTAAAGCCCTTCGGGCTTTTAAATTCCTTGTAAGTCACATTGAAGTGTTGTTTATTGGTAATACCAAAAAGAAAAAAATATTCCGGCACCTCAAAATATACGTCAACTGAAAATATTTTTAAAAAATAGAAATACCTTGCTCTAATGAAAGCGTTAATATGCAGCAGCCCCGGAATTTTTGAATATAAAGATATACCGGCACCGGTATTACAGGCGGGACATGCCATCCTCAAAATAAAACGCATTGGTATTTGCGGCACCGATCTGCACGCTTACCAGGGAACACAGCCTTATTTTAATTATCCAAGAATATTGGGACACGAATTGGCCGCCGACCTGGTGGATGCCGATGGGTTAAGCGGGTTTGCGCCCGGAGAAGCATTGACCTTTATTCCCTATTTCAGTTGCGGGAAATGTATAGCCTGCCGCAATGGTAAACCCAATTGCTGTGCCGCCATACAGGTGTGCGGTGTGCATGTGGATGGCGGGATGGCAGACTATTTATCTGTGCCGGAAGATACGCTGGTAAAAAGCGAAGGACTGAGTTATGATGAACTGGCATTAGTAGAACCATTGGCTATCGGGGCGCATGGTATACGGCGTGCTGAGGTTAGGAAAGATGAATTTGTGCTGGTGGTTGGTGCAGGCCCCATCGGGTTAGGCACTATGGAGTTTACAAGGATAGCCGGGGCGCGTGTGATTGCAATGGATGTTAATGAAACGCGACTTGAATTTTGTAAAAACACGATGAACGTTGCATATACGATCAATCCATCTGCAGAAGATGCAATAAAACGGCTGGCAGAAATTACAAACGGCGATATGCCCACCGTGCTTATTGATGCAACGGGCAACCGTAAAGCGATCAATAACGGGCTGCAATACCTGGCGCATGGTGGCAGGTATATATTGATCGGGTTACAGCGGGAGGAATTCTGCTTCAGTCACCCTGAATTTCATAAACGGGAAGCAACGTTAATGAGTAGCCGCAATGCCACCCGGCAGGATTTTGAACAAGTTATTCATTCAATAAAAGCCGGGTTGGTCAGTCCGCTTACGTATATCACCCACCGGGTGCAGTTTGATGAAGTAAAAGATGTGTTTGAAGAGTGGCTCAACCCATCCGCGGGTGTAATAAAAGCAATGGTTGAAAAGAATTAAATTGTATATTGAATAAAATATCCAGCTATGATGAAAACGATTCTTGTTGCAGGTGTTTTTATTTCCGGGGTTGTGGCCGTAACGCTAAAACAGCAGGCTGAAAAGAATGTGAATGATTCCGCTTTGTCCGTTTCCGGGGAAGCCGCACTGCAGCAGAAAGATGTTATTCCGGTAACGACAACTGCTCAGGCAGATACCGGCGTTAGCCTGGCCAAGCTCATTAAACGGGGTGCAACGCTACAAAAAGTATCTGATCAGTTTAGTTTTACCGAAGGCCCTGCGGCAGATAAAAAAGGGGATGTATTTTTTACCGACCAGCCCAATGATAAAATATGGAAATATGATACAGAAGGTAAGCTATCGGTTTTCATGGATAAATCCGGTCGCTCCAATGGTTTGTATTTCGATAACGAAGGTAACCTGGTGGCCTGCGCCGATGAGAAAAATGAATTATGGTCCATCAGTCCTGATAAAAAAGTTACGGTATTGCTGAAGGGTTTCAATAACATTCGGTTCAATGGTCCCAATGATCTATGGATTGATAAAAAAGGGGGCATATATTTTACCGATCCTTATTACCAGAGAGATTACTGGGAAAGAAAGAAACCGGA
>CAYVEI010000275.1:2406-4919 GCA_964450515.1 uncultured Terrimonas sp.
GCCCGACTGAGTCATTCAGGCGGGAATGACGCCAGTCGGACGGGGGCAGGCAAAGTGCGCAACGCATGCAAGGACGCAAAGGATATCTTTTCACTTCTCTCTTTTCATCTTTCATCTGGTTGTTTTCTGAAAAATAATACTATAAATCCGGACAAAAGTAACATTTCATAAAATGCAGGACTGCTAATTTTGGCATGCTATGGGATTTTGTATAAAATTTAAAAACTAATGTATGGGAAAGACAGGTGTTCATCATCCCCACAGGGATATTGCTTTTGTTACCGGCGCTTATTCGGACGCCGTGTTGGCAGGCGGTTTTTTATTTGTTAGCGGGCAGGCATCGGTTGATTTTAAAACTTCAAAGTTTATATTGGGAACAATTGAAGAGGAAACACAGCGTACGCTTGATAATATCAAAGCTATTGTTGAAGCTGCCGGAGCCACCATGGAAGATATAGTGAAATGTACCGTACACTTAAGCGATATCAGCGAATTTGATCGCTATAACAAAGTATATGCTACTTATTTTCCGGGCATTAAGCCGGCCAGAACCACTGTACAGTCTGTTTTGGCTGAAGGTATAAAAGTGGAAATTGATTGTATTGCCCGAGTATCCACCCAAGCTTAAATGAATGACGCGTATTAAAGACACCAGTATAGGTATTGTAGGCGTAGGTTTAATGGGCAGCAGCATTGTGGCTTCTCTTCTGGCGGCCGGGCATACGGTTAAGGCCATCGCTCCGCTTGCAGGTGAGCTGGATCTGGCGGCCATGCGCATTAAAGAGCAATTATTGCTTTGTGAAAAAGGAGCGCTGTTAACAGCACCGGTAGCGTACTATTTATCTTCCTTAACGATTTCAGAAGATTATAATGCGCTGCATGATTGCAGCTTGGTAGTGGAATGTATCATTGAGGACATGGAGATCAAAGAAGCGGTTTTCAAAAAAATCATAGCTTCGGTGGGTAAGGATACTGTTTTGGCAAGCAACACGTCTGCCATACCGATCAGTATGCTGCAAACATTTATTCCCAATCCTGAACGGTTCATCGGTATTCACTGGGCGGAGCCTGCTTTTGCCACCCGTTTTCTTGAGATCATTTGTGGTGAAAAAACATCCGGCCAAACCGCCAATTGGGTATTTGAGCTGGCGTACCAGTGGGGGAAGGAACCCACATTGCTCAGGAAGGATATCAGAGGTTTTATTACCAACCGACTGATGTATTCAGTATACAGGGAAGCTTTAACGCTGGTAGAGCACGGGCAGGCAACGATTGAAGATGCCGACAAAGTTTTCCGGTATGATGTAGGCTCATGGATTACGCTCATGGGTATTTTCAGGCGTATGGATTTTATAGGGCTGCAGGATTTTCCGGTAATATTCAATACCTTATTTCCCGGTTTGAGCAATACCGGTGAAGTGCCGGCTGTTGTGCAGAAATTAATGGATGAGGATGCGAGAGGTACGCAGAATTGTAAAGGCTTTTACCGCTACACGGAAGAGGAGTGCAGGAGCTGGGATAAGGCTTTTGAGGCCTTTAACCAGGATATATACCGGCTGGCGGCCTTATATCCGTCTGAAACGATCAGTCCCGTATTGAAATAGTGCGGTCGGTACCCGACCGAAGGAGGGTCAGACCGCACGATAAACCGGAGATTTAAAACGAATGGAAAAGAATAGATACACAAAATCTGCGAAGTTGCTTGAAAGAGCAAAGAAAGTAATGGCCGGAGGCGTTTCTTCCGAATTCAGAAAATACAATCATCCCCATGCCATCTTTTATACCCATGGAGAAGGAAGCAAGGTGTATGATGTTGATGGCAATGCCTACCTCGATTTCACATTGAGCCAGGGTCCGCTGATCCTCGGTCATTCCCATCCGCATGTGCTGAGATCTGTAAATGAATATTCGCAGCAGGGGCAATTGTTTGCAGGACAGCATATCAAAGAAATAGAGCTGGCCGAAACCATCAACCGCCTGATTCCTTCGGCGGAGCTGATGCGTTTTTGCTTAGATGGATCGGAAGCCGTTCAAACCGCTTTAAGAGTGGCGCGTGCTAAAACCGGAAGAAAAAAATTTTTGCGTTTCGAAGGGCACTATCACGGCTGGCTCGACAATATGTGCTGGGGCATTTCAGCGCCTTCCGCAGCCGCTCTCGGCAGCAGGGAACAACCGGAAGTATTTCCCTGGACAGAAGGTCTGCCCGATCGCGTGAGAGACGAATTTATTATAGCGCCGTGGAATGATCTGGATGCGCTGAAGAAAATTATAGCGGCGCACCATCACGAAATAGCCGCCATCATTACGGAACCGGTGATGTGCAATAACGGCTGCATTATGCCGGCAGAAGGCTTTTTACAGGGTCTTCGTGCAATATGTGATCAATACAATATGGCTTTGATTTTTGATGAAGTGATCACGGGCTTCCGGTTAGGGCTTGGCGGGGCCCAGCAGTATTTTAATATCAGTCCCGATCTTTCCATCTTTGCCAAAGCTATCGGCAGCGGGTACCC
>CAYVEI010000276.1:0-4916 GCA_964450515.1 uncultured Terrimonas sp.
AGGTGAGACGGGTGGAATTCACTATTGCCTGTTCACCTCTATCTTCTCACACCAGCCTGCCGACTGGCAGGTTTCACGTTTGATACAGCACTAACAGTATAAAAACATACACTATGGCATTAGAGCAAATCGTAAATGATCAGATCAAAGCCGCTATGCTGGCTAAAGACGCGAATAAGCTGCGCGGGTTAAGAGCCATTAAAGCCGCTATTATTATCGCTAAAACATCAGAAGGCGCCGGGGGGCAGTTAGCCGAAGCCGATGAAACGAAATTATTGCAGAAGCTGGTAAAACAGCGCAAAGATTCGCTCGAGATTTACCGGCAGCAAAACCGTGCAGACCTGGCCCAAACAGAGCAGGAAGAAATTGATGTGATAGAAACCTTCCTTCCAAAGCAATTAAGTGAAGAAGCATTAAAAGAAGCATTGATTAAGATCATTGCTGAAACCGGCGCATCCACTCCTGCCGACATGGGCAAAGTGATGGCTGCCGCAACCAAACAACTGGCCGGGCAGGCAGACGGTAAAACCATCAGCGCCATAGTAAAGATCCTATTGGCAAAATGATGATATGCTATAGACTCGAACCTGTTTTCATATCTTCGTTGGCTAACTTGAAACACGTAAATGAGTAAAGGAAATGCTATAAAAGTATTTGAACAAAAACAGGTTCGTACACATTGGAACGAGGAGCAGGAGAAATGGTATTTTCAGTAATTGACGTAATTGAGATTTTAACGGGAAGTCCACGTCCGAGAAAGTACTGGAATGCTTTGAAAACCAAGCTGAAATCGGAGGGGAGTGAGTTGTCCCAAAACTTGGGACAACTGAAAATGCAATCGGCGGACGGGAAATATTATAAGGGTAAATAGAAATAGATCAATACATCTTAATCTGCCTGTTAACGATGTGGATAGATATTGTTTTTCTTGTTATGCTGATAGCAGGCCTTATTAAAGGCGCTATGCGGGGCATTGTAATGGCACTGTTTTCATTTGCCGGCTGGATCATTGGGCTGGCGGCAGCATTAAAGTTATCGGCGGTAGTGGCGGTATATATGCAGGAACATACGGGCATTAATGCTAAATGGCTGCCCCTGATCGCTTTTATACTTGTATTTGCCATAGTGGCATTGCTGGTACGATGGGCCGGAAAAGCCATAGAAAATATATTCAGCTTTACTTTACTGGGCTGGGTGAACCGTTTGGGCGGCGCCCTGCTGTATGCCGGTATGTATGTGCTGGTGGGTAGCATATTGTTATTTTATGCCGAAAAGATGCAGTTGATCAGCCGGGAAACCTTGTTGCTGAGCCGCGCTTATTCGCTTACTGCAGGAATTGCACCTGCCGTATTAGAAGGGTTAGGCGCCATTATACCCGCATTTAAAAATACGTTTCAGGAGCTGCAAACCTTTTTTGATAAAGCAGCGAAAGCGTTTTCAGGAAATGAATAACGGGCAAAGTATGCCACGAACGCACAAGGCTTCTTCAGTTATGAGTTATGAGCAAGCCCGTTTAACCGGGCTTTATTGGTGCGGAGGAATCAGGAGCCGGGAACGGCCTGTTTCGGTGAAAGCTGCTGTCGGGCACAACTGAACTGTCTGGCACAGGAGCACCGCCGGTGAATTCGGTTTCCGGAACGGGTAATATGCCCTGTGAAGGATTAATGATCTTAATATCCCGGAAATCCTGAGAAGCTTCTAATCCTTTTCCCGGAAGCACGGTGCCGTCTTTTTTAGTGATCTTTACCGGCTTATCGGTGTAAAATGTTTCTTTATTCTGATCCCACCACAACTCCTCGCAACGCAGGGTATCCTGGTTAAATTGCTGAATGACCACCACGCTGTCTTTCAGGTACATTTTTTTTTGTCCTTCAATATACCTGCCGTACAGGGCGTCGAGTATGCTTTCTACCTGCAGTGAATCATTATAAAAATCAACATGTAAGGCATTAGGGAATTCCACTCTCGGTAAGGTATCCTGGTAGCGGTACATTAATGGTGCGGTAAGCTTGGCCCGCATTTTACCCGCCTGGCTGAAATAGGTTTCAATTGTCCGGGCCTCGTCAACACCTATTTTCTTTTCTGTAAGCGCTCTTATTTCCTGCTCGCTGTTTTCGCAGCCGGCCGTTAACAAAAGGAGTATGCAAAAGGATGCACAGATAAAAAGTGTTTTACGCCTGGCGGTACGCATTATTGGTATGTGCGTTTGATAAACCATATATCGCTTAAAGACAGTCCTACCGAAATTCTGTAAAAGGTTTCGCGGAGCGAATTGCTCTTATTGCCGCGGGCGCCGATCTCAAAAGCGGTATTAACGCTGGTATACTGTCCGGAATATAAGCTATAGCCATACTTGCGAACAGGAAAGGAAGCGCCAAAAGTAACGGCATATGCCGGCAGGCTCTTATTAACAGTAATATAATCGGGACCTATATAAAATCCGGCGCGGTATTGCACCTGTGCCCAGTAGCTCGTGCTTTTATAATTCGGTATTACCGATCCGCCCAGCCTGAACAGCCAGCTATCTTTTACTTCATCCTTTTGGTCGTAATACCGGTAATCTGCCCATTGCGACAAACTGTATTCAGCGCTCACCGACCAGGTAAGGTCTTTTTCAATAGTAATGCCTGCTCCATAGGTAGCAGGCACTATAATTTTACCTTTGTTGTCTTTTGAAATATATACGCTGTCTTTTTGTGTTTCTCCCAGAGAGGCATTGTATTCGAAGGTTTCCCTGATAATATTCCTTGAAGCATTCAATGTGTTTTTAAGCTGTGCATATGCGCCCAGCTTAAGTGTAAGATTTTTGCTGATACGGGTTGAATACTGCGCTCCCGCATGTACAAAAATGCCGCCGAAGAAAGTACTGTCGGCCCATTTCCCCTTTTCATACAAAACACTGTCATTGATAAAAAGCCGTTCGGTAACATAATTTTTACTACCAAATGAATACCCCGCATTAACGCCCACCGTAAAATGTTTGCTGCCTATGCCGGTTCCCATGTAGGCCTGGTAGGAGCCTCCCTGTCCGCTAAAAGAAGTAAGCACACTGTCTATGCCGGGCAAGCGGGTGGTTTGCTGCAACTCGTAATTGATACGGGTAAGCGGGCGCAATCCGATGTTCATACCCCAGTTGTTTTTTTTAGATAAGGGAAAACCCACCTGAACATAGGATGGAATAAGATAGCCTGAGCTCAGCGTGCGAACCGGGTCGGTAGCTTTGAGGGTACGGCCGGTATAGTCAAGTCCCACATCAAATGTGGTATATTTTAAACGGGCGTAGGATGCCGGGTTAATAAAATTTACGGTTACCGGGTCGTAATATGCAGCCGATGCCCCCCCCATAGCGCGGTTTACAATATTCTGACTGGGTACGATATCGCCCAGGCCATACCGGGAATAGGGAGAATTTTCCTGCGCCGAAGCGCTATTGATTACCAACAAAACCACGCTGAACAAAAAAAATATTCTGCAGTTAGTTATTATACTCACTGATCGCATACAAGCCTTTATAAATTAGATGAGGGTCTGCAAATATCTTATTTTTCAGCACTTGAGCAAAATAGGCTGAATCGCCCCCGGTTAAAAGCACGTTAAAGTTGTTATACCGCTCTGAATATGCGTCAATTATGCCGTCAATTTCTTTTGCCATGCCCAGTATTACCCCACTGGTTATGTTGGTTTTTGTGTCATATCCCACCAATGGAAAGTTCCAGTCGGCCTTTACCAAAGGTAATTTGGCGGTATAATCTCTTAACGATTTAAGCCTCATTTCCATTCCGGGAGAGATGCCCCCTCCCAAAAACTGGTTGTATTTGCTAATAAAATTATAGGTAATGCAGGTACCTAAGCCTATTACCAGGTTATGCTTACCCGGGAAAAAAGCAGTAGCTCCGGCCGATAGGGCCAGCCTGTCGGCGCCAATCGTTTCCGGCTTTGTAACCGGCGCAGTAAAAGGCAGTTGGGTAAGGTTGGTGAGTAAATGAAATTTTGAATGTGCTGCCAAAACACGCTCTATCTCCCTGTTATGGTTGATCACAGAAGATAGAATACTTTTCTGAGGTTGAATTTGCCGTACCAGCCGGGTAATGGTATCCGGCTCCGCATCATCCAATACTTCTACAAACTGCAACTCGCGCCCGTTAAATACAGCATATTTAAGTCTTGTATTGCCAAAATCAAAACAAAGCGTTACCATTTATATTCAGATTAACAGGTTTAAGAAAGCAATGGCAGCACCAAAAGTCTGATAAAAAACGATAAAATTCCAAACTATTGCCGGGCATCTCAAATTAATGGAGCTGAGTGCCTGTACCACGCTTTAACCTGCCATTTCCGGAGCATTGTGCTTTGTTATTTAATAATAACAGTACTTACGGTATGGCCAAGAGGGGTGGTAACATCTACTGCCGCCTGTCCTACCGGGATGCCTGTTGGTACGGTAGCTGTGATACTGGTAGCCGTGTTGGCAGTTACGGTCGCTAATTTCTTGTAAACTTCAACAACTGCATTGGACAAGCCTGTACCCCTGATCGTTATTGCTTGCCCTACTGCTACTTCCGCCGGCGTTATAGAAGTAATTACCGGGCCTGCACCTGCACCTGTTACGGTAATCTTTGATGTAGCTTTACCCAGCGAATTCTGAACCAATACCTGCTGCTCACCTGTTGCAGCTCCGGCCGGAATAGAGGTGATGACAGATGTTGAAGTATTGTCATCCACCTGGCAGCTAATGCCTCCGATAGTTACAGACGAACCTGAAAGATTGCTACCTGCTATAGTAATTGTTGCGCCGGTTAATGCGCTTGACGGAGATATGCTGCTGATTTTTGGACCATCACCGGCCCCGTCTTTTTTTGAACAGGACAGGCTAACCATGGTCAACATCAATAATAAAGGAAAAGAAGCTAACAGGG
>CAYVEI010000277.1:0-3383 GCA_964450515.1 uncultured Terrimonas sp.
AAACTTATTGATTTTCTGAAAAGCTATTTTGAACGGGAACAGGTAGAAAAAATAATCATCGGGGAGCCCAAAAATCTTGATGATTCAGCTACACACGCCACAGCATTGGTGCAAAAAGCAGTTGAAAAAATAAAAAAGGCTTTTCCCGGCATACCCGTTGAAAAAGCAGATGAGCGGTATACTTCTAAAATGGCGGTACAGGCTATGATAGATATGGGAATGAAAAAGAAACAACGTCGCAATAAAGCCATAATTGATGAAATTGCGGCTACTATTATCCTGCAGGAATATTTACACCATAACCACGGTTAGCTTTATTTACCTTATTCAGCGATCATTCCTGTATAAAACTCAGCAGGCACCCCCTTTGCTCCCGGGTTTACCGAAAACAATCCGCCGCTTAACGGGTAAGTTGCCAGTTGCGCTTCCGATAATTCTCCGCGGGCAGTAGTAATGTATAATGTGTCTAAGTTTTTTCCTCCAAAAGCACAGGAAGAAACGTTGGGCGCCGGTACTTCAATTTGCTGTAATAGTTCGCCTGTCTGCGGATCAAATCTGCCCACCGCGTTAGCGCCCCAGAGCGCTGCCCATATTTTGCCCTCCGTATCCAGCGTAATGCCATCGGGCGAGCCGCCACCTTCCGGTATGGTTACTACTGTTCTTCTGTTGGCAATGGATCCATCCGCATCATTATAATCGAAAGCGTCTATCCTGCGCAGGTGGCTGTCAACATAATACATTGTTTGTTTGTCTTTCGTCCAGGCAATACCGTTAGAAACCGTAACGCCATCCAGCATCTTATGCACTGTTTTATCTCTGTTCATCCGGTATAGCGAAGCTACTCCTTCTGTAAACCGGAGATGCATGCCGCCCACCCAAAACCTGCCCGAGGGGTCGCATTTGCCATCGTTAAAGCGGATAGCACTATCGGTAACAGGGTTGGTAATGAACTGTAATGCGCCGGTTTGGGTATTGATAAAATGAATACCGTTTTGCAGGGCAACCAAAGCGCCGCCGCCTGCTACGGGAACCACTGTACCCACCCTGTCTTTTACCCAAAAAGACTGATTTTCTTTGGTAACGGGATCGTATATATGAAGCGTTCTGCCTTCAATATTTACCCAGTACAATTTATATTCTGTGGGATGCCATAATGCGCCTTCACCAAGTTGCGCCCTGGCATCTATTTCAAGGGTTACTTTTTCTGAATGAGGATGATGCATAATACAAAGCAATAAAAAACAGGGAGCGGTAAAAGGTTCGCCGATACTGTTACCGCAATAAAAATAAGGAAGAAAAGCATGTGCTGTTACATTACTTAAATATATTAACTATCATTGGTTAACCCCGGTTTAGCGTTAATTCTTTATTTTCGCACCTGTTTGAAGCATGAAAGAGGAAGTGGAAAAGCATATCAATCAAGTTAACAGCAAAAATATGATGAAACCTACATTAGTCATTATGGCAGCGGGAATGGCTTCCCGGTATGGCAGCTTAAAGCAAATACAACGGTTTGGCCCTTCGGGTGAAACGATCATGGATTATTCTATTTACGATGCCTGCCGTGCAGGATTTGGTAAAGTGGTATTTATTATCAGGAAAGAATTTGAAGAAGATTTCAAAGCCATTTTTGAACCTAAGCTCAAAGGAAAAATTGCTATTGATTATGTATTCCAGGATATGCAGTTATTTGCAGAAGGCTACGATATACCGGCAGACCGGACCAAGCCCTGGGGAACGGCGCACGCAGTTTTATGTGCCTCCGCTGCGGTACACGAACCGTTTATTGTAATTAATGCCGATGATTTTTATGGCCGCGACGCTTTTGAAAAAGCATACCAGTTTTTAACAACACAGGCCAATGATCATGTGTTTGGCTTAATCGGGTACGAATTAATTAAAACGCTTTCCGATAATGGTTCGGTTAGCCGGGGAGTATGCAAAGTAGATGCATCCGGTAATCTGGTGGAAATTGCGGAACGTACAAAAATATACCGCGATGGCGGCAAAATAGTATATGAAGAGGATGGTAACAAAACGGAGGTTCCCTCCGATTCGAAGGTTTCTATGAACTTCTGGTGCTTTACACCTTATGTTTTCAGTATCTGTAAAGAAATGTTTAACACATTTTTACAAAAAAATATCAATCAGCCCAAAGCCGAAATTTACGTGGTGGATGTGGGCGCCGAATTCATTAAAATGCCCGATAATGCTTTAAAAGTTATTCCTACCCACTCCGAGTGGTTTGGCGTAACCTATAAGGAAGACGCTCCGGGAGTGGAAAGCAACATTAATGCATTGGTTGGCAAAGGCGAATATCCTCAAAGCCTGTGGGGAACTGTTTAAGAGGGGAACGAAAATTAAGTATACCGGGTATTTGCAGAAGAAAACAGTAAAAATGGCATTGTTTTTAGCGTTGTTACTGTTTTATTTCCATGCCACTTAATTTTTACCCAACTTGTGCGTTATTATACCGTATCTCTAAAAGAATGCCGGTGAAACAAATATATCTGTTAGCATTATTGCTTAGCACCTCTGCTGCATATTCGCAGGGGATATTGAAAAATGTAAGCATAGAAGCCTTTGGGGGCTTTGCCAATTACCAGGGAGAGCTACAGGAAAGCACCTACACTTTTTCCCAGGCGAAGCCTGCGGGAGCCTTGGGCGCAAGCTACGCCTTAACCGATAAAATTTCTTTAAGAGGGCTTATTACCTATGGTAATATCCAGGGTGCAGACAGCTATAGCAGCAATTTGCAGCGCCGCCAGCGTAACCTCAGCTTTTATTCTAAAATTTATGATGCCAGTCTTGCCGGTGTATACGAATTCTTCGATATCATGGAAAAAAGGTATACGCCGTATGTATTTGCAGGCGTTTCGGTCTTTAATATGGGGCCTTATGCCTATGATTCATTAGGCAAAAAAATAGGTTTGGGTAATTTGAGTACCGAGGGGCAGGGGCTACCTGAGTATCCCGGCCGGAAAAGGAGCAGCAGTCAGAATATTTCTATTCCTTTTGGCGGGGGCATACGCTTTGCCGTTACCCGCAATGTTTCCTTAGGCTGGGAGTTCCGGTTCAATAAAACATTTACCGATTACTTAGATAATGTGAGTACCCAATATGTTGACCGTAACATTTTACTGGCTGCCAGGGGGCCAAAGGCTGTGGAAATGGCATACCGTGGCGGCGAACTGAAAGATGGTAACCCGGTTTATCCGGCGGCAGGAACGGTGAGAGGAAATCCGAAAACCAAAGACTGGTACTATTTTTCAGGAATCACATTGAGCTACAGGCTGTTTAACGACCGCGATTTTAACCGTGGCAACGCAGGAAAGGGAATACCCTGCCCGAAGAATGTATATTGATGGAGGGGGAGGTGTGAG
>CAYVEI010000277.1:3483-4889 GCA_964450515.1 uncultured Terrimonas sp.
GTGTGAGGTATAGGGTAGGGCTAATGTTAAGGATTGCCGGTTTCGTTCCGGAGGATTCTTATTCCCTGTTTTCCCAGCGTTACGCTTCTCCGATCCTGCAAACCCGAGATTCTGCTTCATTTTCCACATTTTCATATTACCCTGGCAGTATCATTACACATAAACCTGCTCTTTCATTGCTGACAAATGAAGAGATTGCTATATGACAGGTATAGCCAAAAGTGAACCCCGGAATACTAAAACCCTTTAGCTGCCAATTTTACTGTATGTTACTGCAATCTAACCGGCTTATTTCGCTTGATGCCCTGCGTGGCTTTACCATTGCCGCAATGATCATGGTAAATTTCCCCGGAAATGAACAGTACGTATATTTTACGCTCCGCCATAGCAAATGGAACGGTTTATCTTTTACCGACACCATTGCACCGGTCTTTCTTTTTGTAATTGGTGTTTCTATCGTTTACGCTTACACCAAAAGGCTAAGCGACGGCACACCTAAAAGCAGCTTATACAAAAAGATACTCTTCCGTTCGCTCAAAATATTTGCTGTGGGCATGTTCCTTAATCTTATGCCCGATTTTGATTTCGGCAACCTGCGCTGGACGGGAACCCTGCACCGCATTGCCATTGTTTTTATGTTTTGCGCTATCCTCTTCCTCAATACCAACTGGAAACAACAGGCGTGGATAGCTGCTGTTTTGCTTGTGGCCTACTGGCTGGCGCTAACGCTTATTCCTACCCCCGGCGTTGGTAAGGTAATGCTGGAACCGGGCGTTAACATTGTGGCCTGGGTAGACAGTAAATACCTGCCGGGTAAAATGTGGCAGGGTACCTGGGATCCGGAAAGTATCCTGAGTACCATACCCGCTATTGTGAGTGGCATTACGGGTATGCTTGCCGGGCGGTTAATGATCAGCAGGCTTAGTTCCGGTGAAAAAGTAAATTATCTTATGACGGCAGGGCTTTTTTCGGCTATCGCCGGATATTTCTGGGGATTGACTTTCCCGGTAAATGAAAACCTGTGGACCAGCTCTTTTGTGCTGGTAACTTCAGGCCTGGCTGCTTTACTGCTGGGCGCATTGTACTTTATAGTGGATATACTGGGGTACAAGAAAGGAGTACGCACGGGCGTTATATTTGGTGCTAACGCCATTGCGGTATATGTGCTGGCCGATGTGCTGGCATTGTTTTTTTACAGGTTAGCGTTTGGCGGGATGCCGCTTAATGAGCTGGTGGTTAACCAACTGGTGCAGGCCGGGATGCAGCCCGAACTGGCAAGCTGGTTATACGCATTGTTTTTTGTTGCCGTTAACTTTATTCCCGCGTATATACTTTACCGGAAGAAGATATTTATCAAGTTGTGATTCACAATAGCAAGAAAAAAACTATGAGCGGCTATATGCCTA
>CAYVEI010000278.1:0-4874 GCA_964450515.1 uncultured Terrimonas sp.
TACCAGAGCTGCATGATGGCGCCTACAGAAATTTTAGCCCGGCAGCATTACGACAACATAAGCCAGCTTTTAAAAGGAATGCCCGTTGAAACGGCGTTACTCACCGGATCAACGCCAAAGGCTAAACGAAAAGAAATACTGGCGAAAGCCGCAGACGGAAGTCTTCACATACTAACGGGTACGCATGCCCTCATTGAAGACCAGGTACAGTTTCACAAGCTTGGATTCGCCGTAGTGGATGAACAACACCGTTTTGGCGTGGCGCAAAGGGCAAAGTTGTGGGAGAAAGGCCAAATTCCGCCGCATGTGCTGGTAATGACGGCAACGCCTATCCCCAGAACCCTGGCCATGACCGCCTATGGCGACCTTGATTACAGCATCATGGATGAGCTTCCCCCGGGAAGAATACCCATTACTACCGTTCACCGTTATGAAACCGCCCGGTCGCAGGTAATGGATTTTATAAAAGCCGAAATTCAAAAAGGCAGGCAGGCCTATATCATTTTTCCGCTGATAGAAGAAAGTGAAAAGCTGGATTATGAAAACCTGATGAAAGGTTATGAAAATGTGAAAGCATATTTCCCCGAACCGAAATACCGGATAAGCATGGTGCACGGAAAAATGAAAGCGGCCCAGAAAGATGCGAACATGCAACGTTTTGTACAAAAGGATACTCAGATCATGGTATCCACCACCGTTATTGAAGTAGGTGTAAACGTGCCGAATGCAACCGTTATGGTTATTGAAAGCGCCGAAAAATTCGGGTTATCGCAACTGCACCAGTTGCGTGGAAGAGTAGGCAGAGGTGGCGAAAAAAGCTATTGTATCTTACTAACCGGCAATAAGTTAAGTGCCGATGCACGGGAGCGGTTGAAAATGATGTGCGCCACGAATGATGGTTTTGCCATAGCCGAAAAGGATCTTGAGATACGCGGACCCGGCGATATTGCGGGTACCCGGCAAAGCGGAATGCTCAATTTTAAATTAGCAAGCATTGTACAGGATAAACATTTGTTAGATTTAGCCAAAAAACATGCGGAAAGCATCTTAAATGAAGATCCGGAACTGGATTTAGCAGTTAACCAGAAGTTAAAAAACTATCTTCAGCAGCAAAAAGGACAAACCCTTTGGAGTAAGATATCGTAAATGTGTAATTAAGGGTAAATTCGCATTATAAATCTGTACATTTAATAGAAACTACCATTGACATCTAAATCCCACATATTTCTTACCTGGTTATTATTATGCAGTGTGCTGGCGGCTTACGCCCAGCAGGCAGTGGAGTTTACAGAAAACAGGGGCCAGTGGAACAATAGCGTTTTATTCAGGGGAGAAATTAATAACGGCGCTTTTTTTCTTCAGCGCAACGGGTTTACCGTATTACTGCATAATGAAGATGACATGCAACAGCTTGCTGAGCAAATTCATGGACATGCGGCTGAAGGGCAAACAAACCACAACACCAGCAAGAGAACCGCTCATCCCCGTCCCGGCCATGGCAATCAGCCGGATCCGGACGCCGGCATAGCTTTACGCTCACATGCCTATGCCATGCGCTTTGCCGGAGCTGATACCAATGCAACCGTAATAAGTGAGAAACCAATAAATTCCTATGAAAATTATTTTACCGGCAACGACCCTGCCCAATGGGCAGCCAATTGCAGGATATTCCAGGCGGTTACTTATAAAAATATCTACCCCAATATTGACGTGCGGTATTATGCACAGGGCGGGCAGTTAAAATATGATATCATTGTTTACCCGGGTGCAAACATCAATGATATTGTTATGCAATATGATGGCGCCGATAAATTACAGATCAGGAACCGGGAGCTATACATTAAAACCTCCGTTGGCGATGTAAAAGAATTATCACCCTATTCTTACCAAATTAACGATGCGGGTAAAAATGAACTGGACTGCAGATATGTGCTTGAAGGAAAGGACAAGGTTAAATTTAAAGTAAGGCAATATGATCCTTCCCAGGTATTAGTTATAGACCCCACGCTTATATTCGCCACTTTTACAGGCAGCACTTCAAGCCAGTGGGGATTTACGGCAACATACGGAGCAGACGGAAGCCTGTACTCCGGCGGCATTGTTTTTGGTGCCGGCTTCCCGGTATCAACCGGCGCTTTTCAAACCAATTATAGCGGGGGATCGGGCAACGAATCTTTTGATATCGGCATTATGAAATTCAACAGTGCCGGCACCAACAGGGTATATGCTACCTATATCGGCGGCGGTGGCGCCGATCAGCCCCACAGTCTTATAGAAGACAGCCAGGGTAACCTTGTGATACTGGGCAGAACAAATTCCGGCAATTATCCCTTGCAGCCGCAGGACAATACATTAGGCAGCGGAGGCGGCTTCGATATTGTAGTTACCAAACTCAACGCTTCAGGAACCGGTCTTATCGGATCAAAAAGAATTGGCGGCTCCAATTCGGATGGCGTTAATATATCTACGTCCCGGTCGCCCAACAGCCTGTCGGTTTTTTATGGTGATGATTCAAGAAGTGAAGTAATATTAGATGATAATGACAATATTTATATTACCAGTTGCACACAGTCCGGTAACTTCCCCACAACCGCCGGCGCATCGCAAACCAGCCCGGGCGGAAAGCAGGATGGCGTATTAATGAAAATAGCTCCCGATGTGGGAACAGTATTGTTCAGCACCTTATTTGGCGGCGTTGAAGACGATGGTACTTTTGTGCTTGCGCTTCATCCTCAAAACAATAATATTTATGTAGGCGGGTCAACAAGAAGCAACAACCTGCCCGGCGTGCCTGCTACAGGAGTAATAGCATCTTCCTACCAGGGTGGTACGGCAGATGCGTTCATAGCCATTTTTAGTAACACCGGTACTTTACAAAAAGCTACTTACTTAGGCACCAACAGCATGGACGCCATATATGGTTTAAAGTTTGATCCCAGTGGTTTCCCTTATGTAACAGGCGTTACTTTGGGAACCTGGCCGGTTAGCCCTGCCGGTATATATAATAACCCGGGAACCAAACAGTTCATTGTAAAAATGCAGCCCGATCTTTCGGCAAGCGTTTATTCAACCGTATTTGGCAGCGGAACGGCAACGTATAATATTTCACCGGTGGCCTTTGCTGTAGATAAATGCGAAAATGTATATGTAGCCGGATGGGGCGGCAGATTATCACCTTCGGCAGATGACCAGTTCCACACTTCGGGAACATTTGGAATGCCAACGAAGGATTGCAATGTACTACCCAACGGATGTACTACCGATGGCAGCGACTTTTACTTTTTTGTACTGGAAAAAAATGCAAAGGATATATTATTTGGCGCTTTTTACGGGCAAAAAGGAGGGTTTGGAGACCACGTGGACGGCGGCACCAGCCGCTTCGATGCCAACGGGGTAATTTACCAGTCCATTTGTGCGGCCTGTTTTATCAGCAATTTTCCCGGAACTACATTCCCTGTAACGCCTGGCGTATGGCGGCCAAGATCGGGGAACCCAAGAGAATGTAATCTTGCAGCCGTTAAAATTGAAATGGACTTTTCCGGCGTTACCAATGGACTCCGGACAACTATCGAGGGCAAAGCCTACAGGGATTATGGCTGTGTGCCGGTTACGGTAGATTTTTTAGATACTTTGCAAAAAGGAAAAACATACCTGTGGGATTTCGGTGATGGTAATACAGCTACCACAACTACACCGGGCACCAGTCATACGTATAACGTTGTTGGCTCTTATAACGTAAGTCTTATCTCTGTAGATTCCAGCAAATGTATTATAAGCGATACGGCGTACACTACCATCAGGGTAAGAACAGACAGAGCGGTAATAGGCGCTACCGCTGACAAGCTGCTTCCCTGCGAAAGTCTTAATTTTGAGTTTACGAATACATCGGTAGCGCCGCCGGGCAAGCCTTTCCAGGGTGCCATTTTTACCTGGGATTTTGGCGATGGATCGGTTCCCGTAACGACCGGAACCGGTAATATAAAGCATGAATTTCCGGCACCAGGTACCTATCACGTAAAGCTTTCACTTGCCGACACCAATTATTGTAACGCGCCTGATACCTTTACACTTATCATGCGTGTAGCCCCGAACGTTAGGGCCCGCTTCGAAACTCCTCCTGAAGGATGCGTGCCGCACCATGCGGTATTTGATAATACTTCGGAGGCCGGGCAATCATTTTACTGGGATTTTGGGGATGGCAGCCCTATCTCAACTGAGTTTGCCCCGGAACACGAATATACTTCGGTAGGTACTTACAGGGTAAAATTAATAGTAGTGGATTCCATGACCTGTAATAAATCTGATTCCACATTTTTTACGATCAATGTGCGGCCTACACCAACAGCAGGCTTTACTTTCAGCCCTGTACCACCATTGGAGAATACGCCAACTGCTTATACCAATACGTCTATGAATGCCGTAAGCTATAAATGGTATTTTGGTGATGGAGATACTTCTGCACTGGCTAACCCTGTGCACCAGTTTAATATGAACGGCGACTTCAATACCTGCCTCATTGCATACAACCAGTATGGCTGCCCTGATACGGTTTGCCAAACCGTGTCGGCAATCGTATCTCCCTTAATCGCCGTAGCCAATGCCTTTTCGCCCAATGGCGATGGTGTAAATGATAAAGTATATGTAAGAGGATATGCAATCGGGAAAATGGTTTTCCGGATTTACAACAGGTGGGGACAATTGGTATATGAGTCAACAGACCGCAATCAGGGCTGGGATGGAAAATATAAAGGGGTGCTGCAACCCATGGATGCATACGCCTATACATTAGAAGTAGAATTTACGGATGGAAGCAAAGCAACCAAAAAGGGAGATATTACGTTGCTGAGATAAGGGAAGAATTTGAGATCTGAGAT
>CAYVEI010000279.1:0-4857 GCA_964450515.1 uncultured Terrimonas sp.
CTGTATATTGATATGCATCTATATTGAAAAAATAATGCTATAAAATGAATTTGTATTATGAAAGGCTTTTCAATCCTGTTGTTTTTGTCTCTTTTTAGTATTGCAGCCAATGCGCAGAAGTATGTGCTGCTTTCTCCTGATAAAAAACTGTCGGTTGAAATTGAAAGCAACCGGCAGGGAATAAAGTTGAAAATGACGAAAGGAGCGGATCCTGTTCTGAGTTTGTCGGACCTTGGCATGATTAGCGATCAAACGAAAGCAGAACCCCTGCAGGTAAAAAAGATAAAAAGGAATACGGTAAATGAAGATGTGAGACCGGTTGTTAAAGAGAAGAGCGAAACATACAGGAATGAATACAACGAACTGGTGCTCACATTCAAATCAGATCAGTCGTTAACATTCAGGCTTTTCAACGAAGGAATGGCCTATCGTTTTTCAACGTCTGCCAAAGATAGTTTGACAATAATGAAGGAAACCCTCAGTATAGAATTGAACGAGGGCGATTCCATCCGCTTCCAGTCTGAGAAATCTTTCAATTCGGCGTATGAGCAGCCGTATGAATTTAAAAAGGTGAGCGAATTAGATCCCGCCAGGCTTTACAACCTGCCAGTGCTTGTAGAAAAACAGGATGGTAAATTTGTGATGATCACTGAATCGGATCTTTACAATTACCCTGGCTTGTGGATGAAAAGTGCCGGGGCGTCACAGCTTTCGGCAACCAATCCACGTTATCCTAAAACACTGGTAACTACAAAAAACCGCTACGCCAGCGGGCAGGTGGGCGAAACCTACGATTATATTGCAAGAGTAGCCGGTAAACGAAACTATCCCTGGCGGATTTTTGCAGTGGCAGATCAGGAAGATGGACTGATCAGTAACAATATGGTTTATTTGCTGGCTTCGCCTACGGAACTCAGGGATGTTTCATGGATCAAACCGGGTGTGGTTATGTTTGACTGGTGGGGTAAGAATAATATTTACGGCGTTGATTTTAAAGCAGGCGTTAACACCGAAACAGCCAAATACTTTATAGATTTTTGTGCTGAAAACGGATTTCGCTATTTTCTTTTTGATGATGGATGGAGCCCCAAAGATGACCTGCTGCATCCTGTTGCCGGTTTAAATATGGAGGAGGTTACCGCTTATGCAAAAACCAAAGGAGTAGACGTGATGGTATGGGTGATCTGGAATACACTGAGGGATCAATGGCAGGAGGCTTTTGACCAGTTTGAACGTTGGGGGATCAAAGGAATCAAAACAGATTTCATGAACCGCGATGATCAGCAGATGGTGGAGTTTTACGAAGCGCTTGCTCGAAAAGCCGCAGAAAAAAAGATGGTAGTTAATTTTCATGGTGCTTACAAACCTTGTGGGTTAAGCCGCAAATATCCGAATGTGTTAACACGGGAAGCATTGATTGAATTTGAACAAAGCGGTGTATCCAACAATGATAATCCTGAACACCATAATCTTTTGCCTTATATCCGCATGTTTACCGGTGCAATGGACTATATCCCTGCTACCATGCGCAACGGAAACAAAAACAATTTCAGGCATTTCTGGGATTACCCGATGGGTTGGGGTACCAGGGCGCATGCCATGGCCTTGTTTATAATTTTAAATAGCCCCATGACGATGTTGCCCGGTTCACCTTCTGATTACTACCGGGAGAAAGCGTGTACGGATTTCCTGGCAAGAATACCTGTTGAGTGGGATGAGACCAAACTTTTAATGGGTAAGATCAGCAAATACACGGTGTTAGCACGCAGATCCGGAACCGATTGGCATATCGGTGCGATCACCAACGATGCCCGGCGAACATTAGAGCTATCCACTGATTTTTTAAAACCAGGTAAATACCAGCTAGAAATTATTGAAGATGGAATAAATGCAGGCACTGCTGCAACCGATTATAAACACTCCCGGCGTGAGATCAACGCAGGAGAAACACTGAAGCTTACATTGGCAGCAGGTGGCGGCTGGCTAGCAAGGATCACTCCGGAAAATAAATAAATGGAATTATTAAAAGAAGAAAATTTCAGAAGTATTATAAAAGGCGGAGAAGTAAAATTATTTACACTTCGTAATAAGAGTGGTTGTGTAGCACAGTTTACCAATTACGGAGCCCGCTGGCTATCTATGTGGGTGCCTGATAAACACAACCAATGGGCAGATGTAGTGCTCGGATTTGAAAGCCTGGAGGAATACCTGGGTGCCAAAGAAAAATATTACAGCGCAGTTGTAGGCCGTGTGTGTGGGCGGATTGGTAAGGGAATTTTTGAATTGGAAGGCGTGCAATATCAACTGACAAATAATGATCTGTTCGGGAGTTCCGTAAAAAATCATTTGCACGGAGGTTTTGATGGATTCAGTTTCCAGGTTTGGAGTGGTGCGATATTAGTAAACGACCGCGGAGAAGAGATGTTAGAGTTTAGATACCTTTCAAAAGATGGGGAAGAAGGATATCCCGGAAACCTTGAAGTAAGAGTGGTGTATACGTTGGGCAATGATAATTCTATGCGAATAAATTATTCAGCGCATACAGATAAAGCAACCATCGTTAATCTTACCAATCACGCTTATTTCAATCTTTATGGTGATATGAATAAAAATGTGCTGGATCATTTTGTTTGTATTCATTCTGAAAACAGTGTGGAATGTGATGAGGAATTAATTCCTACAGGTAATATAATTTCTATAAAAGATACAGCACTCGATTTCAGGCGGCCGATAACTATCGGATCCCGTGTTGGTGAATCGTTTCCCGGACAATTGTTCCCGGGAAAAGGGTATGTAGTATCTTATGTTTTGAATAATTCCGGTAAAGCTTTGCAATTAGCAGCAACGGTAGAAGAAAAAGAAACCGGAAGGATCATGGAAGTATATACCGATCAGCCGGGTATCCAGTTTTATAATGCATGGCTGTTTGATGGAACGGATGTGGGTAAAAGCGGGCAACGGTATTTCAGCAGTAGTGGCCTTGCATTGGAAGCCCAGGGCTTTCCCGATGCGCCCAATCATTACCAGTTCCCATCCATAGGGCTGCTTCCGGAAGAAGAATATCAGCAAACAACTATATACCGGTTTTTGATAAGATAGATTTTTAGCCTGGGTATAATAAGCCTTCCGCTATTCTCTTGCAATGAGGAGCTTATAAAGAGCATTTTCTTATTCAATTATAAAATAGTGGAGCAAACAGCACACTACAGATTATACTAAAAGTTATAATGAATGAATGCAGCCATAAATGATAATACGCATCAGACCAGTAAAAAATATTCCTATAACACTCGTTATATTTTAGGCATTTCTTTTATTTCTGCTTTGGGCGGTTATTTGTTTGGGTTCGACTTTGCAGTAATTGCAGGCGCTTTACCTTTTTTGCAAAAACATTTTTCTTTAGACGCTTATTGGGAAGGTTTTGCAACAGGAAGCCTGGCCCTCGGCGCTATCATCGGCTGTATGGTTGCAGGATCTGTATCGGATAAATACGGGCGTAAGCCGGGGCTGTTGATTGCCGCGGCTATTTTTGCTCTTTCCTCCCTGGCGATGGCATTCTCTTTTTCAAGAGATGCTTTTATTGCCGCCCGGTTTTGTGCAGGGATAGGTGTGGGTATGGCTTCTATGTTATCGCCTATGTATATTGCAGAAATTTCTCCAGCGCATATACGTGGCCGTATGGTTGCCATCAACCAGTTGACAATTGTGCTGGGCATTCTTTTTACTAACCTCATTAATTATGCATTACGCAATTCCGGCGAAGACGCCTGGCGCTGGATGTTCGGGTTGGGTTTTGTTCCCTCCGTTTTATTTTTTATGGGAGCGCTGTGGTTGCCCGAAAGCCCGCGCTGGTTGATGAAAGCAGGAAAAAACATACAGGCAACCAGGGTACTGGGAAAAATAGGAGATGCAGGTTTTGTAAATGAATCTGTAAGCAATATTGCAACATCTTTAAAAGGCGTTGTTAAAACCCGTTATGCAGACATTTTTAAAAAAGCTGTATTGCCTGCTGTTTTGGTAGGTATAGGACTGGCAGTATTTCAGCAGTTGTGCGGTATTAATACGGTTTTCAATTATGCTCCTAAAATATTTGAAAGTATCGGCGCCTCGCAGGACGATCAATTATTGCAAACCGTTTTTATCGGGGGGGTAAACCTGGTATTTACGATACTCGCGATGTTACTTGTTGATAAATTAGGCAGAAAGCCTCTCATGTTGATTGGTGCGGGTGGTCTCGCCATTACATATGTAATTATAGTGATCCTTTTGGGAGTGTATTCACCGCAGGTATCCTGGCTTTTATTAGCTTCTATTGGTATTTACGCCATGTCGCTGGCGCCTGTAACCTGGGTGTTGATCTCTGAAATATTCCCTAATAAAGTACGTGGCGAAGCTACAGCCGTTGCAGTAGTCAGCCTGTGGGCCGCATATTTTATCCTCGTTTTTACTTTTCCTGTTTTATTTGAGAAACTACAGGAAAAATCATTTTATATCTATTCCGTAATATGTGCATTGGGGCTTTGTTTTATTTGGTGGAAGGTGAAAGAAACAATGGGCAAAACCCTGGAAGAATTAGAGAATGTAATGGAGTAAAAAAGAATAGGAACATTAGACAATCCACGCTTTTTAAATTCCTCCAATGTGAGGCTGTAAGGGGAGCGGCCGGATGTATTTAGCCCGTACATTTTTTTGTTTTGGCATCATACTGTTTGGGGGTATGGATGCACGGTTCAAATGTTTCACGCAAAGACCGAAAAGGAGCAATGACTCTAAGTGAAAGCAAACCCATTACCCCAGAAATATCCGTGCAGCTTTGTGGCTTCGTGGCTTTGTGGCTCAACCCTAAAACTCAAACTC
>CAYVEI010000280.1:0-4849 GCA_964450515.1 uncultured Terrimonas sp.
TGAGCGAATACCAGGAAAAGCATACCGTTAGCCGCTTGGTGGGCGCTCCTCCGGGATATGTGGGTTACGATGAAGGCGGGCAGCTAACCGAAGCCGTTAGGCGTAAACCGTATAGCGTGGTATTATTGGATGAAATTGAAAAAGCGCATCCCGATGTGTTTAATGTGTTGTTGCAGGTATTAGATGATGGCCGCTTAACAGATAACAAAGGCCGCGTGGTGAATTTTAAAAATACCATTATCATCATGACCAGCAATATGGGCAGCCAGGTAATACAGGACAATTTTGAGAATGTAACCGAAAGCAATAAAGAAGAAGTAGTTGAAAATACCAAACGTGAAGTATTGAATATACTGCGACAAACCATTCGCCCGGAATTTTTAAACCGCATTGATGATATCATTATGTTCCAGCCGCTGATGAAGAGTGAAATACGCGGCATTATCAATATACAGCTCAACCATTTAAAAAACCTGGTGTCGCTGAACGGTATTACATTAGAGTTCACCGATTATGCGCTCGACTTTCTTGCAGAAAACGGCTATGATCCGCAGTTTGGCGCCAGGCCATTGAAGCGGCTGATACAGAAAGAGATTGTGAACCAGTTGAGTAAAAGAATACTGGCAGGCGATATTGATAAAACAAACCCTGTTTTAGTAGATGTGTTTGATAATACCGTGGTGTTCAGGAATGAGAGCTCCGGTCCAACGCCATCCGGTGAAAAGAGAAAGACTGCCGTTTCTTAAAACATTTTCATTCTTAATAGTATAGCGTTATCCTTTTGGATAGCGCTTTTTTGTTTTTAAATTTTAAATTTTTTTTTGCCACAAAGTCACTAAGGCACGAAGAAAATGAAATCTTAAGATCAGGACTTCGTGTCTTTAAGTCGCGCCGGGGTCTTCATGAATGGCCATTGCTGGCAGCTATGAGAATCCTGGCGCTAATGATTCGCCGGGGTCCCATTTATCACAGTTGCCTTGCTGTGGAGACCTCGTTGGGACCCAAAGAAAATACCGATAGAAATACCAATATTTCAAATAGCATTATTTATGGACTTCCGAAGATATTAGAGCTATAGTGAATGTTGTTTTTGTAGCTTCGCGAGAGTAAAGAGTATATAAGGAGTGGAAAAATCAAGTTCAAAAATAATCGTTCAGGAAACCGAAATCACCTTTATCAATAAGGAAACAGGCGATTATATTTCGCTTACCGACATTGCGAAATACAGAAGCCCTATTGAACCTTTTTCCATAATAAACAATTGGATGCGGAGCAGAAGTACCATCGAATTTTTGGGACTTTGGGAAAAACTGAACAACCCGGATTTTAAACCTATCGAATTCGATAGGTTTAGAAATGAAGCAGGAAGCAACTATTTTGTTTTGTCACCTCAAAGGTGGATTGAAAGCACCAGCGCAATCGGAATCATTTCAAAATCAGGTAGATATGGAGGGACATTTGCCCATACCGACATTGCTTTCGAGTTTGCTTCGTGGATTTCATCGGAGTTTAAATTGTATTTGATTACAGAGTTCAAACGTCTAAAGCAGGACGAAAACTACCGTTTACAGTTAGAATGGAACTTGCAACGCACCATTTCCAAAATCAATTATCGCATACACACGGACGCAATCAAGGAAAACCTGATACCGAAAGAAATCACAAAACAACAAGCAAACTTTGTTTATGCCAACGAAGCCGATTTACTGAACGTGGCACTTTTCGGAATTACGGCAAAGGCATGGCGGGACAGTAACCTCGACAACAGAGGAAACATCAGAGATTATGCAACATTAGAACAGTTGGTAGTGTTGAGCAATATGGAAGGCATTAACGCATTGCTGATACAAAAAGGTTTAACTCAAAGCGAACGACTCATACAACTCAACAAAGTTGCCATTACTCAAATGAAATCGCTGATTGAAAGTAAAGCCATTAAGAAACTTAAATAAAACGGACGGAAAACAACGAACTGCCAACATTAGTTTTGCAATATGACAAATGAAGTGCTTCTATGAAACATTAGTGCAAGGCTTAAGGAAAGGGCTGCTACCTTGTAGAAAGTGCTCCTTTCAACATGAATTGCGTTGGGGGCTTCGTGAAAAGCCATTGCGGGCAGCTACGAGACCCTGGCGCTGAAAGATTCGACGGGTCTCACTCTTATCACAGTTTTCCTGCTGCGGAGACCCCGTTGGGCTCAACTTTAGTAGTAAGAAAAGTTTTGATTTTATTGAACACTACTTTTTGGTTGCTATTTTATTTATATATAATTTTAGTCTGATGTAAAAGTATTGCGTTTAGTTAGCCTTGTTTCTAAAATGCTACCATTTTATAAGAAAAACGTAAGTATATATCAAACGTACTGTGAAATGTGCATGAAGGTATATGCAGGAATTGGTAGTGTTGAACAGACGGCTTATTAGTCCCACGCATATTTATTTTAAACTACCCCTTGGGACAGAGGTATATTTCACCCAAATCATGAGAGTTAATATAGCTTGCCTACTTTGTCTATTAATATCTTCCTGTGGAAAATTTACCTACATACAGGAAACGAAGGAAATAGCACCAGGCCTTTTCAAGGATGATAAAGATTTTTTTGTTTATGAGAATGATACATTAAGAATGGTGTATGCCTTTTGGGCTGACGGCGGAGTTTTAGCTTTTTCACTGTACAATAAACTCTCAACCCCTTTATATATTAACTGGAAACGAAGCTCTTTCGTCCTCAATTCAAGGAAAATGGATTATTGGAGAGAAGAGGCGATTACTAACCGAATCACTAAAAATGACAAATTAGGTAGTAGCTTAATTGCGACAGATGCAGTGGGTTCATTGCTAGCTTTGTCAGGATCTTCTTCTTTGTCTATAAGCGGGGAAGCCACTGTTATTCCAGAGAAGATAACATTTATTGCTCCTCAATCCTATATTTTTAAAGAAAAGTTTAGACTCATGCCCAATGAAAAAATAAATTTAAAAGATCAATTAAAGAATGCGGATATCCTACGTCCTAAAACTAAGCAAGTTAAAGGGAAGTCTGCTTTATTCGATGACACTAATACTCCTATTAATTTCAGGAATTTTCTTACTATCTCTACCTCCGAAGATTTTGTCAGAGAAAGCTATATAGATCATAAGTTTTATGTAAATAAAATAATAAAGATTAAATCCAAAGATGCAATCAAAAAAGGGTATATCAAAGAGCAAAGGAAATATGGAAAAATCAATTTATTTTATAATCCTTCTTATTTTTATTTTGATGTGACTGAGGATCTTCGACAGTAATCCACCTTTAGTGCAAAAGCTTCTAGAAAAGGAACTTTATGAACATTATAGCGGGACTTGTTTTTTCGTAGCTGAAGAATATTCTTTTATTGCATTCTTTATTAGCACATATCCAATGGATGAAAAAGCAATAAGTAAAACCATTCCCAGCCCAACTTTTGCCCATAGCAACTCACTGATGCTTTTAGAAATTGTATTTTTTATCTTATTTACCTCGGGGTTACTTTGGAGGTAAATAACTTCAATGGGGGATGGCTTTCTTAAGTCAGTCAATTCTTCAGGCAGTCTTCCTTCACCTTTACCATGTGAAATAAGTTCCTTGCCGTTAGCTATTTTAAAAGTGTAACTATAATAGTGGCTGAAATATACTCCTCCATCATCCCTATTTTCAACCATTTCATCAGCATCAGTGATAAGGCCTGTTGTTGTTACTCCTTTTGTAATTAGTAAATATTCATGGTAGGGGTTTCCTGTCGCAGAATAAACAAAATAAATCGCAGCCAAAATAGCTATTGTTCCAAGAAGTAGGTTTTTAATTAATCGAAGTCTTATTTTTCGTTTTGATTGATGTTGCCTCATCTTTTTAGCTAAATCTATTTAAAGATCAGATTTTTATTCTTTTCGTCTTCGGATTTATATTATATATTGGGAGCTACATTTATTAGCAATATTTGCTCAATAAATTAGGTGATATTAATTTGATATTTACCTTTGTAAAAATATCTATATTATGTTATACACATTCACTTTTTCCCATAATGGTAAAGAATACCAGGCTGAGGGCTTCAATGTTGTAGGTACTCAATTATTTTCAGTAAAAATTCATGATGAAGAGTTGGGTAATATTTTTAATAATAGACTCATGGTTACAAAATCAATTGAGACTGAAGGTGGCTATGGCCAGGCACAAAGTAATGATTTAGATTTTCCAAAAGAATATTGTCAAACAATTGCTTCTATTACTTTTGCCCTGTTAGCTGAAATGTGCAGTCATAGAATCTTACATCCTATTCAAAGAAGAAGTGCTTAGTCAACAAACGCTTGGGTAAACCCGGCGAAATTGAAAACTTCCCTTCGTCAGAATTTCATAGCTGCACTCATGATCCATTTATGATTTCTCGTGCGGCTTAGTATCACTCCAAATAGGGATACCGTGCTATTGAAAAGAATATAGCCCCGGTGCAACGCTTTCTTTCCTTACGTTGTCAGGCATTGAAAACGATTGCTATGACAAAAAGAATTTCTTCATGGTTGTTAGCATTATTGGCAACGGGCTTCATGCTCGTCTTTCCCACCGGTTGCATAAAGGATAAAGCAACCTCCACGCACACTGTTACTTACACTATAATGACGCCTGTATTAAAGGCCAAAGCAGATGTTCTGGCGGCTATAAACGGCAACCCTTCCGAAGCGGTTCAGCAGGCGGGGAAAATTTATATCAAGGATAAATTTATTTACCTCAATGAGGTAGACAAGGGCATTCATATCATTGACAACAGCGACCCGTCCAAGCCTTCCCAGGTGGCTTTTCTGAACATACCCGGTAACCGCGATATAGGCGTAA
>CAYVEI010000281.1:0-2998 GCA_964450515.1 uncultured Terrimonas sp.
TGGCAGGCATTGTGGTTTTATTATCAAAAGATTTTTTAAAGCTTGTGCTCATCGCCTTGTGCATTGCTATACCCATTGCATGGTATGCAATGAACAAATGGCTGGAAGATTTTGCCTACAGGATTGAACTGAGCGGAGGCGTATTTATTGTGGCCGGAATAACGGCCCTGGTTATAGCATTGCTTACGGTAAGCTTCCAGGCCATCAAAGCAGCAGTTGCAAACCCGGTGAAATCGTTGCGAACAGAGTGAAGTTAATTTGAAAATGTGGTGATTTGAAAATTTGAAAATGACAGGAAAAAGTAGTAACGTAAAAATGAAGCGGTCGGCACGCGACGAAAGGAGTGTCAGACCGCGGGGAAATGTGGGAAATGTGAAAATGAAACAGCTGGCACGCGATGAAAGAAACGGCATATCCGAATGCAGGAGCTTGTAAAATAATAATTGCTGAAAGCTGATGGCTGATCGTCAACGGCCGACAGCTCAAAACTTACAATTATGCTTAAAAACTACTTCAAAACCGCATGGCGGAACCTAGTAAGGAATAAGGTATACTCCATTATAAATATTCTTGGGCTGGCGCTTGGTATGACGGCCTGTTTTTTTATATTCCAGTATGTAAACTTCGAAACGGGCTACGACCGGTTTAATACAAATGCCCCGAACATTTATCGTGTTCCTGTTTCTTACTCAGGAAGTTTATCAGCACAACCCTCGGTGACGAACCATCCCGCTTTAGGACCTGCTTTGAAAAGGGATATTCCTGAGGTGGTTGATTATGTAAGAATGCTAAGCTATAAGTCTTTTTCTACTTCGAATTATCTGTCTTACCAGGAAGGCAGGCAAAAAAAAGTATTTTACGAAAACGATATTTACTTCGTAGATGCTTCTTTTTTCAGGGTGTTTTCTTATCCCCTGATTCGCGGCGATAAGAGGCATTGTCTTTCTGAATGGAACGCAATTGTGATCTCTGAATCCATGGCGAAAAAATATTTTGGGGATCAGGACCCTATAGGTAAAATATTGGTTTCAAATACATTCCCCATGAAAGTTACAGGTGTTTTTGCGGATATTCCTGAAAATTCACACCTGAAATTCGATGCACTGGTACCTTTGGAGCCAGCGTTGAAGGCATGGGGATCGGGCGAGCTTTGGACCTGGCCGGTTTTTTATACCTACGTGCAGTTGAAACCCGGATCAGATGCTAAAAAGGTGGAAGCAAAATTCCCTGCTCTAATTGATAAATACCTGGGTAAAATAATGAAGGAAATGAATTTCCGGTCTTATTTTCACTTGCAGCCGCTTACGGGCATTCACCTTAAATCACATTATATTAATGAAGCTGAAGTAAACGGCGATGAGAAAGAAGTTTTTTTTCTGTCTGTTATTGGTGTGTTCATTCTGCTGATTGCCTGGACGAATTATATCAATCTTTCAACTGCTAAATCACTGGAAAGAGCTAAGGAAGTGGGCATACGCAAAGTGTCGGGCGCAGCTAAACAGCAATTGATTATTCAGTTTCTTATAGAGTCATTACTCATTAATTTACTGGCGCTGGTGATCACTATTATGATTATTACTCAAACCATGCCACTGTTTAACCAGCTTGTCGGAAAAAATATCAGTGCGGCATTCTTTACAAGCGGAATGGGAAGCCATCCATCTTTCTGGTTTTGGGCTGTGGTAATTTTTCTTTCAGGCACCCTGCTGGTAGGCGCCTATCCCGCGTTTATTTTATCTTCTTTCAACCCGGTCAGGGTGCTTAAAGGACTGATCATAAAATCAAATACAAACCTGTCGCTACGGCGGGCACTGCTTTCTTTTCAGTTCTTTCTTTCTATTATGCTGATTGCCGCTACGCTGGTTGTATTCGCACAATTAAACTTTATGCGCAAGGGAGACCTGGGCTATAAAAAAAATCAGTTATTGGTTGTTAAAATCTTATCGGCATTTACCGATTCAACCCATGCGGCCAAATTGAATTATTTTAAACAGGAAGTATTGCGACAGTTTTCTTCTGTAAAAAATATATCATATACCGGGGATGTGCCCGGAAGGCCGATAAATGATCACCGGGATATAAGAAGAGCCGAACAGGATAAACAACATAGTTTCTCAACGTCTTATTGCCAGGTTGATCACGATTTTATCAATACTTACCAGGTATCTCTTGTAGCGGGCAGCAACCTTTCACCTGCGGATAGTTCAGAAGTTTTGAGCCGTGGCGGAACAGGCGTGCTTGGAATGGATAAGAATTTGAAAGTGCTGGTTAATGAAGAACTTGCAAAAAGCCTGGGCTTTAAATCCGCAAGTGAAGCCGTAAACCAAAAAATTATTATTATTGGTGATGCAGAATACTTTGCTACTATAAAAGGTGTCGTGAAAAACTTTCATCAGCGCTCTTTGAAGGAAGCATACGAACCCATCTTATTCGTTTATCCTTCTTACAATAACTGGGGATGGGATAATATCTCTTTAAACATAAGTACAGGTGCAGATGGTCTTGATAAAAGCATTTCCGGTATAGAGTCTTTGTTTAAAAAAACATTCCCCGGAAAGCCATTCGAATTTTTTTTCCTGGATGATTTTTTTAATAACCAATACCTCTCTGATCAGCGTTTGGGGAATGTGTTCGGGGTATTCGCGTTGCTTGCAATCATTGTTGCATGTCTTGGGTTGCTCGGGCTTTCAGCTTTTGTTATAAAAATGCGTACCAAAGAAATTGGTATCCGTAAAATATTAGGCTCTTCGCTATCGGACATATTAATTCTGGTTTCAAAAGATTTTATAAAACTGGTTTTGCTTTCGGCCGTGGTTGCTGTTCCGGTTATTTACTGGGCGGCCAATGAATGGCTGAATAATTATGTATTCCATATCAAACTAAGCTGGCTCATGTTTATGCTGCCGCCATTGGTATTGCTGCTGATTGTTTTGCTGACGGTTTGCCTGCAGAGTCTGAAAGCGGCCATGGCGAACCCGGTGAAGAGTTTGCGAGCGGA
>CAYVEI010000281.1:3098-4846 GCA_964450515.1 uncultured Terrimonas sp.
TAAGATTACGTAAATGTTAAATAATTGCTGAAAGCTGATGGTTGATCACCAACGGCTGACGGCTCAAAGCTTATAACTATGTTCAAAAACTATTTAAAAATTGCATTCAGAAATTTCTGGCGTAATAAGACTTTTTCCACCATTAATGTCCTGGGATTGTCTATTGGCATCAGCGCCGCCCTGGTTATTTTTTTGATCGTGCATTATGAATTCAGCTTCGACAAATTTGAAAAAGACAGCGATAGCATTTATCGTGTGGTAGTTGAAGGAAAGAATGATGGTGAAATCAATTATAGCGCTGCCGTTCCGGCGCCCCTGGGCAGCGCTGCCGAAGCTGAAATGACAGGTCTTGAGCAAACTGTCCCGCTTTTTCAGTTCCAGGGAGATGCAACAACCACTGTTTCTGTTATAAGAGACAACTCCGATAAGCCTGTTGTATATAAAAATCAACCCAATATTATTTTTACCAACAGGCAATATTTTGAAATGCTGACCTATGAATGGCTGGCTGGTTCACCGGTTACCGCATTGCAGGATCCATTTGCAGTTGTACTTACAGAGCGCAGGGCGCAGCAGTATTTTCCCGGCGTTCCTGCGGGGGATGTGGCAGGGCGCTATATTATATATGGCGATTCGCTTAAAACAATGGTTACAGGCGTTGTAAAAGACCTTAACGAGCATACCTTTTTTACAGCCGGCGAATTCATTTCGCTTGCAACCGTTATGCATACAGCATTGAAAGATAATTTCATGATGGATGTATGGAACGACTGGATGGCTTATTCGCAGTTGTTTGTAAAACTTTCAAAAAGCAATACGGTTGAACGGGC
This sequence comes from uncultured Terrimonas sp., assembly GCA_964450515.1. Classification (GTDB taxonomy): domain Bacteria; phylum Bacteroidota; class Bacteroidia; order Chitinophagales; family Chitinophagaceae; genus Agriterribacter. The sequence continues at coordinate 3,929 of CAYVEI010000281.1, forward strand.
AGAAGCCAACATGAACAGCCTGTTGCAGAAATATAATAAAGAAGCCAATAAAAATCCTTCGCATACTATGGCTTTCAGGCTACAGCCTTTAAGCGATGTGCATTTTAATTATGGAAGTGTGGGGCAAAGAACGGCACACAAACCCACCTTGTATGGTTTGCTTGCAGTTGCAGCTTTTTTATTATTGCTGGGTTGTATCAATTTTATCAATCTCACTACGGCACAGAGCGCCGAAAGAGCAAAAGAAATAGGTATACGCAAAACAATGGGTGGTTCCAGGAAACATTTAATTTTTCAGTTCCTGGGAGAAACATTTTTTGTTACGCTTGCAGCAACTGTTGTATCGGTTATCTTAACTCCTTTTTTACTGCGCGTATTTGCAGATTTCATTCCGGAAGAAGTACATTTTGATCTCCTTCACCAGCCTTATGTTGTATTGTTCCTATTGTTGCTTGCCGTGGTAGTGAGTTTGCTCTCCGGATGCTATCCCGCCCTGGTATTGTCTGGCTTCAGGCCTGTATCTGTTTTAAAAAACCAACTGGTAGTTTCAGGCCAAACAAGAAGAGCCTGGGTTAGAAAAGCACTTACCGTTTCACAATTTGTAATAGCCCAGGTATTTGTTATGGCCACGGTGCTGGTGAGCAAGCAGATCCGCTTTGCCATCAATAAAGATCTTGGATTTAAAAAAGATGCAATTGTAAACTTCGCTGTTCCCAGGGATACCTCCATGAACAGCAGGTATGTATTATTGCGGAAAATAAATGCCATTCCCCAGGTAGAAAAAGCAAGCATGGGTTTTCTTCCTCCCGCTTCAGATGGCCCTGCGTTCACTAATGTAAAGTACAATAATGGCAAAGAAGATATAAAAGCCAATGTACAAATAAGATGGGGCGATACGAACTACCTGGAACTGTATCA
>CAYVEI010000282.1:0-4836 GCA_964450515.1 uncultured Terrimonas sp.
AAACTTTTTGCCCCTTAAGAGTATTCCTCTATACACAGGATATCTTCTTTGCGAAACTTCGCGCAACCTTCGTGCACTTTGTGGTTAAAATGATATTGCCCGCAGCATAAGATCAAATACGCAGGAAAACAAAATACCTATCGCTAACCCGCGATATCACCACCCTCCGGATAGTCTATTCCACCCAATCCGCTATAAAAATATTGGTATCCCTTGTTCCGCCATTATTACGGTTACTGCAAAAAGCAATTTTTTTACCATCAGGAGAAAACATGGGGAAAGCATCGAATCCTTTGTCGCGGCTTATTTTCTGCAGGTTACCGCCATCTCCGTTAATGGTATACAGGTTAAAAGGAAATCCTCTTTGGTATTCGTGATTGGAAGCAAAAATGATCCGTTTGCTGTCGGGCATAAAAGCAGGGGCCCAGTTGGCTTGTCCGTAGGCTGTAATTTGGCGGGCATTGCTGCCATCTGCATCGGCCACCCAAACTTCCATATTCGTAGGCGCCACCAGTCCTTCGGCAAGCAGTTCCTTATATTCTTTTACTTCCGCCTCCGTTTGCGGACGCGAGGCACGCCAGATTAATTTTTTGCCATCGGGGCTGAACCATGCGCCGCCATCATACCCTACCGTATGGGTAACCCTTTTTTCCTTTCCCGATTTCAGATCCATGATATACAGCTCAAGATCTCCATCTTTATCGCTGGTATAGATCATTTTTTTGCCGTCGGGTGAAAGGGTAGCTTCTGCATCATAGCCTTTGGCATTGGTAAGCTGCTTTACGATGTTTCCATCGAGGTCTGCCATAAAAATATCATAACTGTTGTATAAAGGCCAAATGTACCTGTTGCCATATTTTGTCCGGTCGGGTATAGGCGGACAGCTATCTGCCGCCAGGTGGGTAGACGCGTAAATAATATGCCTGCCATCTCTGGTAAAGAAGGGGCAGGTGGTTCTTCCTTTGCCTGTGCTTACCAGTTTATATTCAAATTTTTCGCCGGGGTGCCGGGGCACTTTGCCAATAAATATCTGGTCGCAGTTCAATCCTTCCCTGGGGTTAGTACGCTGAAATACAAGGTACTTACTATCATAGCTCCAGTATGCTTCAGCGTTGTCGCCGCCAAAAGTAAGCTGCTGTATATTCTTAAAATGCTTTTCTTCAGGGTAATGCACGGTGTCGGTGAAAGGCTGAAGCTGAGCCATTGCCGGAATAAGGTCTGTTGGAACGTTTAAAGGAACTGATGCAACATATGCGGTTCCGGCGAATGCTGTTGTAAGCCATACCAGGGCGGTAAAGATGCCTTTGCGTTTTTTGCTCATTATTGTTGTTTTATTTGCTGCTGCAAAGATACGCCGGGATATGGCAAAAAATAAGCCCCGCAAACAGGCGGAGCTTTCGTTGTGTTAGTGATCAACATTTATTGCTTTTGTATAATAAGTCTGCGGGGTATAGGTGCGGCAATATCATTTGCATCAAAAGCAGCCTTCACTGATTCCTGTACACCAAAATATACATCCCAGTAATCAGACTGCGTAGTATAAGGACGAATGGCCAATGTTGTCATGCCATCTCCTATTTTCAATACACTTACTTCAGGCTTAGGGTCTTTTAGTACTTTCGGATGCTTTAACATGGCTTCGATAGCTACGGTGCGTGCTTTTTCTACAGATACATCGAGTGCTATAGCCAGGCTCAGATCAACCCGCAGGTTACCATGCGTATTAAAATTGGTAATTACCCCGGTTGAAAGCGGTCCATTGGGCAGTATAACGGTTTTATTATCGGGTGTAAGCAAGGTAGTATTAAATACACCCTGGTCTGTAACGGCTCCGGTTGCGCCCTGTGCCTCAATAATATCACCTATTTTAAAGGGTTTGAATATCAGCATCATAACTCCGCCTGCAAAATTACCCAGCGTGCCATTCAGCGCAGAGCCGATAGCAATGCCTGCTCCAACAATTAACGCGGCGAACGAGGAGGTGTTTACGCCCAGTATGCCAAAAATAGTAATGACCAATAAAACCTGACAGGTAATCTTAAAAAAGGAAACCAGAAAGGATTGGAGGGAATGATCAAACTTACGTGTAGTGAGGGTTTTGCGAAGCAGTATGCCCAGCCGGCCAATGATCCAGTTGCCGATAAGGAAAAAAATGATCGCTCCCAGGATCTTTGGCGTGTATGCAATGGCCTGGTCAATAAATTTGGATGCAATATTGCTTCCTTTGCTCAGGAGGTCATCAGTTTGTAAGAGGAAATATCTCATATGCAATCAATTTTATATTCTTACAGACGTTGCCTGTATAAGATGAGTTGCATATAAGAAGAAGCGAAGTAAAAAAAATGCGGTTAAGTATTCAATCCCCCGCAAACACTGATTGCCTGCCCGGTTATATAGCTGCTCCAGTCGCTGGCCAGGAAGAGCACCACATCTGCAATATCTTCACCTGTTCCAAAACGGCCCAGGGGGATGCTGCTTTTGTATTTTTCAGCAGCGTCTCCTTCTTTAAGATAGCCGGTCATATCGGTTTCAATAAAGCCGGGCGCTATAGCATTGCACCGGATATTGCGGCTGCCCATTTCTTTAGCAATGCTTTTGGTAAATCCAATGATGCCTGCTTTACTGGCCGCATAGCTGCTTTGTCCGGCATTGCCCGTAATGCCAATGATAGAGCTCATATTGATGATGCTGCCACTTTTGGCTTTCATCATGGGTCGTATAACCTGTTTGGTCATATTGAATACACTTTTCAGGTTGGTGTTTATTACCTCGTCCCATTGTTCGGCCGACATGCGGAGCAATAAATTATCTTTTGAAATACCTGCATTGTTAACGCAAATATCAATAGCGCCAAGTTCTTTGAGCACATCATTTACAAAGGTTTCACTTTGTGCAAAATCGCCTGCATTGCTTTGGTAAGCTTTTGCCTTTACGCCCAATGCCTGTAATTTTTCCTGCAGTGCTGCGGCCTTTTCGCTGCTGCTGTCGCTAACGTAGGTAAAGGCAATATGGGCGCCATGTGCAGCAAGCTTAAGCGCAATGGCTTCCCCTATGCCGCGGGCGGCGCCGGTTACAATAGCTACTTTGTTGTTGAGTAGTTTCATGAATATTACTGAATTATTGCTGCAAGATAACAGAAAGAATATAAAGTTGGTGTGGCTTCCGCTGCCACATATTATAATTTGAACCGGAGAATTTCTTCAATAAGCGTTCGTTCATTGCTCAGCCTCGGTACTTTATGCTGTCCGCCCAGCTTGCCTTTGCTTTTCAGCCATTCATTAAACAATCCTTTGGGCATCATGTGCAGCCGGGGCAGGTGAAGGGCAATATCTTTATAGCGTTTTGCTTCATAATCGCTATTGATGCTTTGCAGCGCCTTGTCTAATTCAACAGCAAAATGATCCAGGCTGGAAGGTTCCTTATCAAACTCCACCAGCCATTCATGTGCGCCATTCCCGTTATCGCTGAAGTAAACCGGGGCGGCCGTATAATCATTTACAATGGCGCCTGTTTTTTCGCATGCCATGGAAACCGCTTTATCGGTATTGTTTACAATCACTTCTTCGCCAAAGGCATTGATAAAATGTTTTAACCTTCCGCTTACTTTAATCCGGAAAGGGTACAGGGTGGTAAACTGTATGGTATCACCCAATAAGTAGCGCCACAGCCCTCCGTTGGTACTGATCACAGGCGCATAATTTTTACCCGTCTCCACATCTTTCAGCCCAATGGTCTGGGGGTCTTCTTTTCCGTATTCTTCAAAAGGCATGAACTCCATGAATACCCCATGGTCAAGATACAGCAACATGCCCTCTTCACCCGGTTTGTCCTGTGCGGCAAAAAATCCTTCACTGGCATTATAGCTGTCTATATAGTAAATATCCTTTCCTATTATTTTTCTGAACTGCTCACGGTAGGGTGTAAACGACACACCGCCGTGAATATACAATTCAAGGGATGGCCATACTTCGGCAATACAGGTTTTGCCGGTAATTTCGAGTATTCTTTTGAATAGCACCATTGTCCAGGTAGGTACGCCCGAAATGGAAGTAACGTTTTCTGTAATAGTGGTTTCGGCCAGCTTTTCAATCTTGGTTTCCCATTCATCCATCAGGGCAATAGACAGTTCCGGGGTGCGGATCCATTGTCCCCAGGCAGGAGAATTTTGCAGAAGTACGGCGCTCAGGTCGCCATAGTGCACCTCCTCATTTACCTGGTTAATGGTATGGCTGCCGCCAATGACCAGCCCCTTACCTGTTAACAGGTCTGAATCGGGGTTGAAATTGTAATACATGGTAAGCGTATCCTTGGCGCCTTTATAGTGGCAGTCTTCTAAGCTTTCTTTGCTGATGGGAATGAACTTGCTTTTATCGCTGGTGGTGCCGCTGCTTTTAGCAAACCAGCGGATTGGCGTATTCCACAAAATATTTTCTTCGCCATCCATCATGCGCTGTATATAAGGTTTCAGGTCATCGTACTCGTGTATAGGTACTGCTTTTTTAAAATCGCGTGTAGAAAACAAGGAAGAAAAATTGTACTTGCGGCCGAACTCGGTATACTGTGCCGAGGTAACCAGGTCCTGCAGTACCTCCCGCTGAGAAGCGATGGGATGCTGTACCCATGCTTCAATACGCCACAGGCGCATACGGGCCAGTTGCGATATGGTTGTGCTTAATATTCCCATTGAATTTCAGCAAAATAAAGCATTTGCAAGAAATGAGAAAGTTATTCTTTCCAATGATTATTCACCAGCCATTTCCTCTTAAGATATTCATTATAGCAATTACTGGTGGTTTTTCGTAATTGCTCCGGGTTATGGTTTTTATATCTTTATGC
>CAYVEI010000283.1:0-4807 GCA_964450515.1 uncultured Terrimonas sp.
CCGTATGCCCGTTCTTTGCTCAAGTTCACCCACCAGGCAATGAACGATAATCCACAGGCCGAGTTTGATTTTTCACAGTTTCAGACGGAAGCGGAGATCGTTAAAACTGGTAAAATAAATGAAGTATTAGGTCAAAAGCCTAATATACTGGTTCAAATTTTAAAAGAACCTATTGCGGCCAAAGGCCCCAGGCTGAGCTGTGAAATTTCGCTGCCCGGACGGTTCGTGGTAGTTACTCCCTTTAATGATATTATCGCGGTTTCGCGCAAAATACATTCTTCGGAAGAAAGAAAGCGGCTCCATAAGATTGTGGAATCCATCAAACCAAAAAATTTTGGTGTTATTGTAAGAACCGCTGCTGAAGGCAAGAACACAGCTGAACTGCATGAAGACCTGATCATGCTGGTGCAGAGCTGGAAAAACCTCCAGCATAACCTTAAAGGTGCAACGGCCCCCTGCAAAATATTAAGCGAACAAACCAAAACCACCAGTATGCTGAGGGATCTTCTGAATGAAGATTTTAACCGCATTGTGGTGAATGATAAGAATATTTACAACGATACCCGTAATTATATTCAAAAGATAGCTCCCGAGAAAAAAGAGATTGTTTCTTTATACCATAATGGTACGCCCATTTTTGACCAGTACGGCGTTACCAAGCAGGTAAAAGCTTCTTTTGGTAAAACGGTAAACCTTCCCAGCGGCGCTTACCTGATCATTGAGCATACGGAAGCCCTGCACGTTATTGATGTAAACAGCGGCTATAAAAGCGTTAGCAATAACCAGGAAATGAACGCCCTGGAAACCAACTTAGAAGCCGCGGCCGAAATTGCACGGCAGTTACGCCTGCGGGATATAGGCGGTATTATTGTGGTGGATTTTATTGATATGAAGCTGCCCGACAATAAACGCAGGCTTATTGAGGCAATGGAAGATTGTATGCGGGCCGACAGGGCAAAGCATGCAGTGCTTCCTATTTCAAAATTCGGGCTAATGCAGATCACCCGGCAGCGCATGAAGCCGGAAATGAATATCAATACCCAGGAAGTTTGTCCTACCTGTAACGGCACCGGCAAAATATCCTCCACATTAGTGCTGGAAGATGAGATTGAGAAGAACCTGAGTTATTTAGTAATGCAAAAACATACCGGGCTCACTATTGTTGTACATCCTATCATCTACGCCTATCTTACCAAGGGCTGGCTCTTTTCCATCCGCAGAAAGTGGAGCTGGAAATACAAGCAGAAAATGAAGCTAAAAACCAACAACAATTACTACCTTACCGAGTTCCACTTTTTTGACAGTAATGAAGAAGAGATAAAGTTGTAATTTCTGATGTGTGATTTCTGATTTATGAAGAAGTAGACCTTATAGGTCTTGGTAACAGATTTCATCTTTCATAACAGTAATAAGTTTCTTAAAAAGGCTGTGGCTCTTGACAAACTGAAGGGTGATTGAAAAATCAGTCTTTTATATTATTGGGTAAGTAAATAGTGGTTTACTATTCACGGTTTTATATACTTGTAAATACATCCCATGCTGCTTGCCCATCCATGATTAGCATCCGTAAAATGAATCTCAGAAATTAGGTCTTCTCCTGATAATTCTTTGCTCCAGCTAGCGCCACCATTTGTAGTTTTCAAGATGGAGTGTCCATCTGTAATATATCCTGTATCCTGGCTGGTAAAATGTATATCATGATAATTAAGATTTAAGGATATGTTTCGCTCTATTGACGAGGTGCTTTGAATGTATTTCCCTGCTTCATGATAAGTGCTGATAAAGCCATGTGCTGTATCACTAAAAAAAACTGCCCCTGCACCATCATCGGTTTTAATAGAACCGGTATTTAATTTTTGCCAGTTAACTCCTCCGTCTTTTGTAGAATATATTCCTGTAGAAAGGTTAAGATAGCCATGCTGCTCATTTACAAAATAAAGCGAAGAATATACAGCATATTTTTGGTGATTAAGGTCGCTTAGCTTTTGCCATGTATATCCGCCATCCGTTGTTTTCCAGAACTTTCTCCCTACGATATAAGCAATATCAGCATTGATAAAAAACACATCTGCTAACAAATCATCATTTATGGCAACACTGTCAAACTCTACGCCTGCATTTTTTGTAATGAAAACATTGTAGGTTCCATGTGCGAGAACTACGGCATTTTTGTTACTACCCATGCCAAGGTTTTTAAATTGACGACTGACCGATTTCTGCTTTTGCCAATCGCTTCCCCCGTTGACGGAACGATATAGATCTGGTCCAGAAAAAGCGAAACCCGTATCTCCCACGAAAAATACATCAGCGAAAAGTTTATTTGTTCCCAAATCTACTTTTGACCATCCGGTTGGTAAGGTATTCACGGAATTTTCAGCATCTGGATTTTCAGTATCCGGAATATCAGGCAATACCGGCGGTTCCTCATCTCTGGTGCACGCAATGAATGCAAGTGACAATATCATAATACAACATAATATCTTCCTTTTCTCCATAGTACATCTGTTAGTGTTCTCTCAAACAGGAGAAACAGCGAAATTAAAACGTTAGATATTTTTACAAATTATGTGCAGAATAACAGTATGCCATATTTTCTATAACTTCCACTCTTTTTATCAAATATTTTTCCCTTGAGTCGTTATCTTATTTTCTGTTTTTTCTTACTCTCTGTCTTGAACGCTGACGCTCAAAAAAAGAATGCCGCTTTTCAACTGCATATCCATAAAACCAACGCACCTATCCATATAGATGGAATAGCGGATGAAGAAGGCTGGCTCAATGCGGAAGTTGCCGGCGATTTCCGTATGGTTTTACCTATGGATACCAGCGGTGCTTTAGTTCGTACCGATGTAAGCATGACCTATGATAACGAGAATCTTTACCTGCTGGCGGTTTGTTATAATTATGGTGAAGGAAGGCACATGGTGGAATCGCTCAGAAGGGATTTTTCTTTTTTGAAGAACGATAACTTCCTGTTATTCATGGATACCTTTGAAGATCAGACAACAGGTTTTTCTTTTGGCGCCAACGCCTTTGGCGCGCAATGGGACGGCGCTATGTATGAAGGCGGGAAAGTAGACCTGAACTGGGATAACAAATGGACTTCCGCTGTGAAAAATTATCCGGATAAATGGATATTTGAAGCAGCTATTCCGTTTAAAACGATCCGCTATAAAAAAGACGCGAAGCAATGGGGCATCAACTTCGGAAGAAATGACCTGAAGACCACTGAAAAATCGAGCTGGACACCCGTGCCGCGCCAGTTTCCCACAGCTTCGCTCGCCTATACCGGATCCATTATCTGGGATGAAGCACCACCCGCTCCCCGCTCTAATATCTCCGTTATACCCTATGTGCTGGGCAGCGCTGCAAAAAATTATACCAACCAATCCAAAACCGTTTTTGATAAGGGTATTGGCGGCGATGTTAAGGTTTCCATCGGGCCTTCACTTAACCTTGACCTCACCGTGCGTCCCGATTTTTCGCAGGTGGAAGTAGATAAGCAGGTTACCAACCTCAGCCGGTTTGAGCTGTTCTTTCCCGAACGACGGCAGTTCTTCTTAGAAAACGGCGACCTGTTCGCCAATTTTGGCTATGCAGACATCCGTCCATTCTTTTCCAGGAGAATAGGGCTGGGCGTTCCCATTAATTTTGGCGCCCGGTTAAGCGGAAAGCTGGATAAGAACTGGCGTATAGGTATTATGAATATGCAAACGGCGAAGGTGGCAGAACGCGATTTGCCTGCCCAGAACTTTGCCGTGTTATCCTTACAACGAAAAGTGTTCAGGCGATCGAATATAGGCTTTATATATATTGATAAAGCATCCCTGAATTATCATCCCGGTGAAGCCGACAGCAGTAAAAATATTTACTCGCGGTATAACCGGAATATCGGGATGGAATATAACCTTGCGTCTTCGGGTAACCAGTGGACGGGTAAAGCGATGGTGCTTAAATCTTTTCAACCGGGAACTGCCGGTGATGACTGGACGCAAGCAGCGAACATGCAGTATAGCAGCCGCAAATGGCTTATTACGGCGCAGTTTCAGCATGTAGGTAAAAACTATACTTCAGAAGCAGGCTATGTGCCGCGCAAAGGGTATATTAAGCTCAACCCGCTTATCACGCATTACTTTTTTCCTAAAGGAGGAAATGTACTCACACACGGGCCGCAATGGAGCAGCGTGTTTTACTTCAATTCGGCGTTTAAAGAAACGGATCACTCCAATATATTATCTTACCTCATAACATTTCGTTCCAAGAGCACAGTCAATTTTGTTGCGCAAAATGATTATGTGCAATTGCTGAACCCCTTCGACCCTACCAATCTTGGGAAAGATTCACTGGCTGCCGGATCAAAGCACAACTGGAATACCATTGGCTTCGATTATGTTTCTGCACCCCAGCACCTGTTTACCTACGCCGCGTCTGTGCGGTATGGCGGCTATTATGCCAATGGTCATTTGTTCACTGCCGGTGGTGATATGGGCTACCGTTTTCAACCTTATGTGAATATTACCATGAGTGCCAGCTATAACCGGCTGTTGTTAGCGCAGCCCTGGGCTAATACTGATTTTTTACTGGTGGGGCCTCGTATTGACGTAACGTTTACGAATACCCTCTTTTTTACCACCTATATCCAGTATAACGAGCAATTAGAGAACCTCAATATCAATGCCAGGCTCCAGTGGCGCTATAAGCCCGCTTCAGACCTGTTTCTCGTATACACTGATAATTACTACCCGGGGCCGTTTGCGGTAAAGACAAGAGCTTTTGTATTGAAATTTAATTACTGGTGGAATCTGTA
>CAYVEI010000284.1:0-4736 GCA_964450515.1 uncultured Terrimonas sp.
AGTGTACAAATAGTGTGTAACAAAAGGAAGGTGCTACAATAACGGCGGGTCGTGGTCGCGGTAGTGATCAATATGGTGTAACCTCAATAGCATAGCTTCTACAAGATAAGTTCATTTATAGCATACAGCAAATGAATTATAAGGGGTTGGGTGCTTTTAAGAATACTATATGAAAGCATATACATGGATATATGTGGTTGTATATAATTGCCGCAACTATCTGTTTCGGTTTATAAAATCGTTTATTCATTTTTCCCCATGTACACCTGTAACCCAACCGTTGCCTGCAGGGTACCGGCATAGAGCTGGCTATACTGCTCCCCGTGGTATCCTATCAACAACTCCAGCCCCACTGTATTATTTAAGAACACAACAGTGCCGGCGTCAAAGGCAAAGGCGGTTGTATGCGATTTGGAACGGCTGGCATTATTACCGGGGCGTCTGCTGGTAAACCGCATCAGGTTATACATATATTCACCATTTATCAAAATATTGTAGGGTTTGCCTGCAGGCAAAAAATAATAACGGACAAATGGCCCGGCCGAGTAAATAATGTCCCTTTTGCTCTGGTCGGCACTTTCCCTGTTCAGCAGGTTGGTGTACCCCAGCTTAAGTCCTGCAGCAAATTTGTCAATAACAAAATACCCGATAGCAGGCTCAGCCTTAAGGCTGCTCACCGTTAAACCTGCGGAGGCTTCACTCCTTTGCCGCGTTGAGCTAAAAACAATATCCCCGCCGGCAAGCCAGTTGTTTTTCTCTACCTGGCTTTGTACCTGCACGGAGCAGAACGCTGCAATGCATATCAATAAAATGAATCTGAGCATACTCATGATGGTTTTGGCATAAGCCGGTTATTTATTAAATTTATTAACGGTCACCCTTTTCGAGATGTATTTGCAACCCCGCATTGAGCAGGAGGCTGCCATTGTTGCCGCGATAGTGTACAACTTTTTCCGTGGAATAACCTAATAAAAGCTCCAGCCCCACGCAGGTATTCAGGAACAGGACCGTACCGGTGCTAAAGGTGAACGTATGGGTATCGTATTTAGACCAGGGTGTAGCAGTACCCGGTGAGCCTCCCCTGCCCCTGCGGATACCATACCGGTAGCCGGCGTCAGCCAGGATATTAAAAGAGTTGCCGGTGGGCAAAAAATAATAGCGGGCAAAAGGCCCGAAAGTGTATTTAATAACCTTTCCCTCTGAATAAGTATTATCTTCGATCGTTCTGTTTGTACCGTTGGAATAACCAAGTTTCAGCCCGGCAACAAGCTTATCTGCAAAAAAATACCCTGTGCCGGGTTGTATGTCAAAAAGAGTCCTGTTGATCTTAGCCGCTCCTCTTTCTTTCGTTGCCGAAAAGCCCACATTTCCCCCCATCATCCAGTTGCCTTTGGTGATCTGCGCGTCAGCGGCAAAGCCGGACAGGAGCATGCACAGTGCAAGCATTATGATCTTGTTCATTTATTTTTCGGTTAAGTGTACAAATAGTGTGTAACAAAAGATGGGCTACAATAGCGGTGGGCTGCGGTTGCTGTAGTGGTTAATATGGTGTGGTGTCAATAGCATAGCCTGTACAAGGTAAAATTATTTATGATATACAGCAAATAAATTACGAGGGGTTGGGCGCTTTTATAAAATATTATATGCAAGCATATACAGGGCTATACGTATTTGTATGTAATTTCCGATACAGGGCTGCACTGCACAGCCAGGTCGTTGTTCGTGTAGTAACATTGTGGAAATACTAAGTGCCAGGGTATACTGCCCACAATAGCTTTTAATGAAGTTTTCCTTTGTGACCTTGTGCCTTTGTGGCAAAATCACCAAAACCCTGTTTAATGTATTTTGGTACATTCATTTCTTGTATTCGTGTCATATTAAAACCTTGCGGGCTTTTGTTGTACAGAGAATTACAATACCCGTCCGATTTTTTTTAGGCACTGTAATTTGTTTTTGGGAAATTTGCACACCCGGGCATGGCTTTTAAGAATCATTATAGAACATTAGGTGTTTCTCCCAATACGAGTTTGGATGCTATTAAAAAAGAGTTCAGAAAGCTTGCATTGCAGTATCATCCCGATATTAATGCAGGCAACGAGTTTGCCACCCTGCGGTTCAGGGAATTGCAGGAAGCGTATGAAACGTTATCGCATCCTTCAAAAAGAGCAAAATATCATTACGAATGGAAATTACATTTTCCGCACACCGATATCAATATGGCCTGGGAGCATACGCCTTTCACCATTTTCAATGAAAGCATTCAGCTCAATAAACAGATAGCTGCCATGGATATATTCAGAATGAATAAGGAAGCCATATTCCTCCGGGTAAAAAAAATACTTTCTGAATCCAATATCAACATGCTCCTGGATCATAAAGACGAAATTTTAAACCAAAAACTGATCACCCGGTTGTTGTCCGCTTCTTCGGCATTATCTTTTAAACATATTGGTCCAGTTGCCGCTTCCTTAAAAATGATAGCCGGCACAGATGATACCACTATAAAAATGATAACAGATTTTGTAAAAAAAGCTAAGCGGCAACATTACTGGGAAAAGTATTATCCGCTTATTGTGCTGCTCATCACACTGGTGATATGCATACTGATATACAGCGTGAGCCAATAGCATAGGTTTTACTGTTGTGCCAGCAAATCTTCAATGATCGCTATATATTCTTTTTTCTGCTTTTCATAATCAGCCCCTGTTCCGGGACCGTTAAACCCTGCATGTATTTTTTGAATCTCCCCTTTCCTGTCTACAAAAATAGTGGTAGGAAAAGCAGGTATGCTTTCTAACTGGGGTAATGTCTTTTCCGCACGTTGCGGATCGCCTACAGCAACCGGGGTAATAAGCACGGGATATTCTACTTTCAAACGTTTCATGAAATTTTTTACGCTTTGCTGCGAACGGGTAAAATCGGCTGTTCTTTCGTATGCCAGCCCCAGTATCTCTACCCCCCTTGATTTATACTTCTTATAGATTTCATTCATAAAAGCGGTTTCATCCATACAGTTGGGGCACCACGATCCCAAAATCTGTACGATCACTACCTTATCTTTAAACCTTTGTTCATTAACAGACACCGGCTTTCCATCCACATCATTAAAAGTGAAGTTTAATTTGGGAGATGCACCGGGCCTGAGCCGCGTTGCGGAAAGGTTATCCGGCAATTGGGCTGCCGCATCTTTTTGCGCTTCCCAAATCCTGGGCACAGCACCCACGCCGGAAAAATACTTACCCCCCCTGATCGTTTGTGCATCATCAATCTTCGCCGTAAAATAAAGAGCATACCCACCATCGAAGCCGGAAAGCTTAAGCGAGTCGCCATCTACCACGCCTTCAAGATAGCGATAGTCGCCCGATGAGGTAAGAAATGAGCCTGTTAATACCGTTCCCTTCTGGTTAAAAACACCTACTGCTTTTACCACGCGTTCATTACCCGGATCAGAAAAAGCAGTTGCCCAGCGCCCTGTAATATCCGAAGCCGGTTTTTTATTGGTTGTTTTAAACCGGTAACCCTTTTTGCCTTCGTTTACCGCAACAAAAGGCATTACCGTGTTGCGGTCTGCCAGCCGTTTTATCCAAACGCCCTTTAGCTGCCGGTTACTAATAAACACAGCCCTGAATTGTGAATCAAAAAAAGGAAGTCGTATAAATACAGAGTCACCGCGTACCGTAATATCATCAACGGCTAACCGTTCTGCAGCATTGCGGATATATAGCATTTGCTTACCCGCATTTTCGGTTACCTCAAAATTGAATACAATATTATTGCCGTCTGCTCTTTCCAGCTCACCGCGCCATTGCCCGGCGGAGAGTTTATTCTTTTGCTGCGCCGCACCATATAAACCGCTTATTAACAGGGTTAGCGCCCATATTGTTTGTTTCATAAAGTTGGTTGTATAAAACACAAAAATACAAAACTTATTCCTGCCGCAGGTTAAGCAGCATATCGGCGGTTATGCCCGGCAGGTCATATTCGTGCTTCCAGCCCCAATCCTTCCGGGCAACGCTATCGTCAATGCTTTGCGGCCAGCTATCGGCAATAGCCTGCCTGTAATCTGGTTTATAAGAAATAGCGAAACCGGGTATATGCTTTTGTATTTCCGCCGCAATGTCAGCAGGCGAAAAGCTTATGGCAGCAAGGTTATAGGATGTGCGGATGGAAATTTTATCGGCAGGGGATTCCATTAATTCAATAGTAGCCCTGATGGCATCGGACATATACATCATGGGAAGATAGGTGCCGGCAGATAAAAAGCTGGTATACTTTTTTTCTTCCATCGCCTCATTAAAAATTTCCACCGCATAATCCGTAGTACCGCCGCCCGGTGAAGATTTGTAGCTGATCAGTCCCGGGTATCGCAGGCTTCTTACGTCTACGCCAAAACGCCGGTTGTAATAATTACACCAGAACTCTCCCGCGTATTTGCTTATACCGTATACCGTGATGGGTTCTATTATCGTTTGCTGCGGGCAGTTTTGCCGTGGAGAAGTAGGCCCGAATACGGCGATACTGCTTGGCCAATATACCTTTTGCAGTTGCTCTTCCCGTGCAATATCCAGTACGTTCAGCAGGCTTTGCGTATTCAAATGCCAGGCAAGCCCGGGATTTTTTTCACCGGTTGCCGACAGGATGGCCGCCAGTAAATAGATCTGGGTAATATTTTGCCTGATCACCTGCACGTGCAGCATTTCTTTATTCATTACATCAAGCGAAACATAAGGCCCGGT
>CAYVEI010000285.1:0-4715 GCA_964450515.1 uncultured Terrimonas sp.
CATTAGCTTTGGTAATTCTGATATCTGCATATTACTTTATCAAATATTGGTTTTCGGGAATTACTAAAGATCCATTCTCCAGAATATGGGGGCTGCTCCTGGTTATAAATATTTTTGGATATATTTTTACGCAGGACCTGGCGCACCCTGTTTACTTTGGTATGTTTAAAGGGGTATTATTCAGTTCGCTACCCTTCTTTCCGTTTTACTACTTTGCCAGAAAAAATACTTTAGAGATTAAATATCTCAAGTTTTTTCTGATTGTAATGATGCCTATCACTATTTTACAGTATTATACCAATGAAAATCGAATTTTAGCGGAGAGACTATCAGTTGATAATATAGAGGTGGTAAATAATACAGCCTATACATTTGTAGGATTAATTCCTTTTATTTTCCTGTTTAAGGATAAAAAGAACATCGCCAATATTTTAATGGTAATTCTGATGATCTTTATTATTCAGAGCGCAAAAAGAGGAGCATTAATAGCCGGTGCAATTGGGTTTCTGTTGTTCATTTCCTATCAGATCAAAACCATCAAACGGAAAAACAGGTTAAAAGGTTTTTTTTTCGTATCTGCAGGTCTGGGTATCATGATTTATTATTTAAATCAATTCCTGGAAAACAATGAATATTTGCTTTCCCGTTTACAGTCTATAGAGGAAGGTAACAGCAGCGGACGGGATCTGATTTATACACTTGTGCTCGAAGGCTGGCTTCAAGGCAATTTCATACAGCTACTGCTTGGATTTGGCTTTGCTTCATCGTTCAAATTGGTAGGAAATTTTGCACACAACGACTGGCTGGAACTGCTTTCGAATTTCGGAATTATGGGGGTACTTCTATATTTAGTGTTGTTTTACCATGGCTTCAAAATCATTATCTCAAATAAATGGCTTCCTTCAAAGAAAATCATGCTGTTGTGCGTAATGCTCATATGGCTTTTTATAAGCTTCTTTTCGATGGGATATATGTCGCTACAGGAAGGCTATCTGCGGGCCATTATATTAGGGTGCCTGGTAGGATCCGAATCAAAGGAACTGGAATGATTTTATAATCTATTACAATATGAACATTTTAGTTATCTCTGATAATTATCCTTCCAACAAAATGCCCAATAAAGGAGCATTCGTTTATAACCTGATCCAGGAACTAAGCCGGTATCATACAATTAGCGTAATAGCGCCTTTTAAAGTACACGATCTGCTTAAATCCAAATCGAAGGGGTATGGTAAAGAAAGCTGTAAGATATACAGACCCTTATATTTTTCTTTTAGCAACAAGAGGTTTATGGGGATAGATTCCGATAACTGGAGCCGGCATCTCAAAGCCAGGGCAGTGAATAAGTGCATAGCCAATTTACCCGTTAAACCCGACATCATATATGCCCATTTTATACAGAATGCTGAGTTTGATTTTCATTACCTGAAAAAGCATTCTATTCCTTTGGTCATAGCTTCGGGCGAATCGTCTTATTCATCCCTGCTAAAGATGCCCGAAAAATTTTTACAGGACTTAAAGGATCATACAGATCATTTTATCTGTGTATCAGGCACGAACAAAAAAGGATTAACAGAAGCAGGATTTGATGAAAATAAAATGAGCGTGATTCCTAACGCAGTTGATTGTTCTTTATTTAAACCCCTGGAAAAAAATACCTGTAAAGAACAATTAGGAATTCCGGGTAATACCTTTGTTGTAGGTTTTGTAGGGAATTTTATTCACAGAAAAGGACCGAACAGGATCATTGAAGCAATAAAGCAATTAGACGATAAGGACATCCAGTTGGTTTGCGTAGGTGGCAAAGGAAATTTAATATCTAACAACTTTACCAAAACCATTACTCCCATACCTAATTATCAACTGCCGGCAATATACAATGCGTTCGATATCTTCGTACTTCCCACACTCAGCGAAGGACATTGCAATGCCATTGAAGAGGCTAAAGCATGCTGTATTCCTATTGTAAGTTCACTGGGTACTAGCGTAGAGACGCAAATAGATAGTACTACCGGGATATTATTGGATCCTTTGAGGATTGATGAAATTGCAGCAGCTATACATAAGCTTAAAAACAATAACGCCACCCGCAAGGCAATGGAAGAAACCCTTAAACTAAATAGAGGAGAGCAATCGCTCAAAAACAGAGCAAAAAAAATAAGTTCACTGCTGGAAAATATTGTAAAAGATAAGCAGAAAAAAATGAGCCGTATGGTCTTGGAAAGGTTATCAAAAAACTGATATAATACAAATGATTTACTAAAACTGAAACATGGAATGTCGTTGTTGCTTTTCTTTCCTTTTGATTGTAGTTGCTTTCTCACCACAGGCATTTGCCCAGAAAAGTAGTCCTCCTTCTTATTTTCTGAAACTATTTGACAAAGATAGGGCGGAAGTGTTGCATGAAAAATCAATAGATCTTAGCAGTAGTGGAAATACACACAAATTAATGAGTTTGAGGGCTTATTTAGGTGCTAATAATGCATTGGTGTCAATAACTCCCGATTCGGAAGTTATAGATTACCAAAGGATGTTGATTGACAATATAATCAATAACGCAAGAGTCTCAAAAAACATTTCGAACAATCTGTCACCCTTCCGGGACGAATATAAAGGCTGGATTTCAACTACCGAAAACAGTGTTTATAATCAGGAAGTCGTATTATATGAAGGATATTCTTTTTCCTATATTACCAGGTTTCTATATTCTTTAAAAAAGAATCATTGGATCAGCTCTTCTTCCGAAAATTTGGCTTGGTGGCAAGAAACTTTATCATTTCTAGAACAAAATATTTGGAATAAATGGTATACCAGAAGTCATAAAATTCATAAAAATAATTACAGCTATTTTTTAAGAAGCACAACAGATATGGGATCGAATTGGGCGCAGTTTGCTATCTATTTGAAGGAAATAACTTCCGATTCATTGATCAAAAAAGAATGTGAAAAATTATTGAAGGATTATAATTTGCTGTTGAAGCGTAATCTAAAGCCCAATCCATTATATCCTTCTGCCTACTGTTGGAATTCTTCCTATGATAATACCGATGGAACAGGCGCTCTGAAGCCCGGCTCGGTTAGAATACAGGATGTTTCCCATGGGAATCATGTAGTATCCTATATTGTTGCAGCCTATAAAATGGGAGATAAAAACTGGATCCTTGAGGACGTTGATAAACTGTGCAATACGGTAAAACTTGTTTTATACAATAAGGAAGACAATAGCTTTCGCGATAATGTTGATGGCTCAACGGATCCTTCACGCCCAGGATGGGGAAATTTTGTAGCAGATGGCTGGGTAAAACTTGCAGATTACGATACAGCAGTACAGGCAATTTTTAAAAATTTTGAAGCCGATGGTAAAATGCTTAAAAAATATAACCAGGAATTACAGTTTAAAGCAAATCTGAATAAAAAACAACTCGCAGGTGGATAGACAGAAAATATTACACATAGCAAACGATTATTCCGGCTCTACGGTCTATAAAAACTTGATCGGGGAATTGGATCATCAGAAGATAGAACAAATTGTATATACGCCGGTGAAAACAGCCCTAAGTATTGGAAAAAATGAAATTGAACTACAAACTGCGGATTCGGAAATCATTTATTCCAATATTCTGAACAACTCAGTTGACAGAATATTTTACAGGCTCAAAGTAAAAAAGATACTTAACGATATCGAGTCAAAAGTAGATTTTTCACGGGTTAAACTTATACATGCACATACCTGGTACAGCGATG
Source organism: uncultured Terrimonas sp. (assembly GCA_964450515.1). Lineage (GTDB taxonomy): Bacteria > Bacteroidota > Bacteroidia > Chitinophagales > Chitinophagaceae > Agriterribacter. The sequence goes on from CAYVEI010000285.1 coordinate 3,745, forward strand.
GCGGGGTAGCTTACCTGCTTTCAAAGAAATACAATATCCCTTATGTAGTGACAGTACGAAATTCTGACCTAAATGTTTTTCAAAAATATTTGATTCATGAAAGAGCATTCGGGAAAAAAATTTTAGAGGAGGCAAAAAGTATTGTCTTAATTGCGGCTTCCTATAAGTCAAGGGTGTTGAATTTGTCTTCGCTGCAATCCATTATAAAAGGGCTTGAAAACAAAATTAAGATAATCCCTAACGGCGTGGATCCTTTCTGGATTGAACATTCAAGAACAAAAGAATCCAAAAAAGAAACACAGGACATTTTTAATATTCTGTTTATAGGTAAGTTTACAAAAGATAAAAATATCACAGCTCTACAGGAAGCTGTTGTCCTTCTGCATAAAGAATCCGGGATTAAAGTAAAATTGCATATTGTTGGTGGCGACGGCAGCAGGACAAAAAAGGTCTTAAAACAAATAAAGGCATTCCCGGACCTATTTAAATATTACGGCAAGGTTTATGATAAAGAGGAATTGCTCTGGATTTTCAGAAACTGCGATATTTTTGCTATGCCTTCACGATATGAGACTTTTGGCCTGGTATATATGGAATCACTGCTACAAGGTCTGCCTGTTTTATATACCCATAATGAAGGTATAGATGGATTTTATAAAGAGAAAATAGGAGAAAAGGTACATGGCTTTTCGACGAAAGAAATTAAACAGAAGTTGCATATTTTAATAATAAATCTTAATCATTATAACATTCCATCAGAAAAAATTAAGCAAAACCATGACTGGTCTTTGATCGCAAAAACCTACCAGGCATTATATTTTATTGAGGCTATTGCCGGATAAGTTAAAAATATAACCTGGATTATATTAAGAAACAGTCTTTCCTTTATGATATAAAAAGATAAGATCAGGGCAGCTCAGCATTTGAACCATTATTTACTACTACGGCAATGGCGACTTCTTTTGATCAAA
>CAYVEI010000286.1:0-4699 GCA_964450515.1 uncultured Terrimonas sp.
GTTTTATAGGATTGTAATTTTGTATCACTTGCATATATGTCCGGCGTGGGTTTCCAGCTATAGCTGTCGTTATACAGATCATCCAGCACCGGCAAGCCGGCATCCCACAGTTTTTTGCCAACAGCGCGCGCCATCTGCATATCGGCCGAAGTGTTTTTCAGCTCCTGCGCAATTAAAGTATTATGCCCGCCGGGAAACATTACCGGGATTTGGTACTCAATGCCCACTTTAATATAACGTTCAATAAATGCAGGTGTGGCAAACAGGGTGCCCATATGCGAGTCGAGATGCGTGGGTTCAAAACCCATCGTTTTTGCCCTGTCAACCTGCGCTCTTATTTCGGTTTCCACCTCATCGGCGCTGGCATGCTTCACCACATCGGCCACACCACGCCACATGGCGCCTTCGGCGTCGGTTAAGCCGGGCGTTTGAGGTTTACCGCTTAACGGACCCCAGCGGTAATCTTTCCATTCAGATGTTAAAGTAAGATGCAGCCCCGCATCTAACCCCGGGTGCGCTTTCATATAATGTACGAATCCCGGTACCCACGGGCAGGGCATCATAACACTGCAGGAGTTAGCAACCCCTTTTGTCATGGCTTCAATGCCGCCAATGTTCGAATCGTAAGACATGCCCATATCATCAATATGCAAAATGATGATCTTAGCGCCTTTCGGGTATCCTAATTTTTCGGCATAGGTGGTTTCCGTTTGAGCCGCTAAAATCTGCACCTGCAATGCCAGCAGCAAAAAAGAGACAATGAATTTCATACTTCTTCTTCTTTTTATTCATGAAAGATACGCAACAGGGAGATACGGAATGAAAGCGCATACTCAAAAATGGCAGGCAAGTGATGTCAGGCAAGGAGCCAATGCAACAATGGTTAGCCTCAGGAACAACCCACGCTCAAATAACAGAGGATTACTTTGGATAATAGCTCAATCAAACCTTCCTCTTTGTAACTTTGGTTATGGCAAAGATAAGAAACCCGGATATTCCGCCTATTGGCCGGTATATTGATCCACTGACTGATTTTGGCTTTAAGAAAATTTTTGGTTCTGAGCCTAATAAAGAATTGCTGATTGCTTTTCTTAATGAACTGTTTAAAGGCCGGAAAGTAATTCACGATCTGGCATATAATCAGCAGGAGCAAGGTGGTCCGGCAAAACATTACAGAAAAGCCATTTTTGATTTAACATGTACCGGCGCTGATGGAGAAACTTTTATTATTGAAATGCAGCGGGCAGAGCAAAGATTTTTTACTGACAGAGCCGTTTTTTACACAGCATGTAAATTATACGAGCAAGGTCCAAAAGGCAGGAAAGACTGGGATTTTGAACTCAAAGAACTGTATTTTATTGCGTTGATGGATTTTAATTTTGATAACACTACAACGGAAAAATACCTGCACCGTATAAAACTTGCCGAAGAAGAAACAGGACATACATTTTATGATAAGCTGGGATTTATATTTATAGAACTACCCAATTTTAACCTGGGTGAAAAAGATATTAAAACAGACCTGGATCGCTGGCTCTACGTTCTTCGTAATATGGCAAAATTTGAAAAAATTCCAGTAATTTTGAATAAACGGATATTTCAGAAATTATTTCAAATTTCTGAAATATCCAATTTAAAAAAGGAGGAATATATGTTGTACGAAAAGAACCTGCTGGATAAATGGACGGCCTATTCCGTACTGAAAACGGCAGAAGAAAAAGGTATGGAAAAAGGTATGGAAAAAGGTATGGAAAAAGGTGCGGAGCAAAAAAGCCGGGAATTTGTAAAGAATCTTTTGGCAACCGGTAAGTTCACTATTGCCGAAATTGCCGGCTATGCCGGTGTAAGTGAAGATTTTGTACGTAAGGTAAAGAAAGGAGCAAAGTGAATAGCCCCGGATGATCGCACTCCAAAACAGCAAGCAGTATTTTCCGCGCGCTGCTGTGCACATAAACACTGAAGCTTCAGCGCTACCTCCTCAAATACTTCCAGTTCCTTATTTTACCTTCTTCCACCCATGCCAGCATCAATTCTTTTATCAGTGGGAGGCATATCCAATGATTGAAGCGGATCATATTTTGCTCAAATCTTTACTTTTCCGGCTTATTCAAAAAAGGTTTCAATATATCTATGGGTATCGGGAAGATAGTGGTTGAATTGTTTTCGGTAGCAATTTCCCGCAGGGTTTGCAGGTAGCGCAGGGTTAAGGCGCTGGGCTGGTCTGCTAATATTTTTGCAGCATCGGCAAGGCGCTGTGAAGCCTGGAACTCACCTTCAGCGGCAATCACCTTGCTTCTCCGCTCTCTTTCTGCTTCTGCCTGTTTGGCCATCGCCCTTTGCATTTCCTGGGGAAGATCAATTTGCTTTACTTCAACATTGGATACTTTAACGCCCCAGGGTTCGGTATGCATATCAATGATTTGCTGCAGCTTGATATTTATTTTTTCGCGCTGCGAAAGCAGGTCATCCAGCTCCGATTGACCCAGTACGCTCCGCAGCGTGGTTTGCGAGAACTGAGAAGTAGCCATCAGGTAATTTTCAACAGCTACTATAGCCTTCTGCGGCTCAACCACCCGGCAATATACTACCGCACTTACCTTAACCGAAACATTATCCTGCGTAATGATATCCTGCGTAGGCACATCCATTACCACCACACGAAGGCTCACTTTTACCATTTTATCTATAACAGGAATGAGTATAATAAGCCCGGGGCCTTTTACTCCATCGCCCCCGATCAGGCGGCCGAGCCTGAAAATAACGCCCCTTTCATATTCGCGTAAGATGCGAACGGAATTGGCAAGAATGATGATCACAAAAAAGAGGAGTACAATAAGTCCGATTGGAAGTTGGTCCATGATCTTTGTTTTATATTATGAATTAAACATTAGCCTTTTCAACATATACTTTCAGGTCTTTCATTTCCCGAACCTTTACGCTTTCTCCTTTTTTAATTTCGCCTCCAACAGATTCTGCATTCCATATTTCTCCTTCCAGCATAATAATACCTACAGGATTGAGGGTTTCCATAGCTATACCGGTAATACCTCCCAGTCCTTCCCGGCCGGTAACTACTTTCCGCCGCTGGGCTCTTAATCCCACCCCAACTACAAAAAGGAAAAACAGGGCAGTAACCAATGTGGCAGAAAAAATAACCACCCGGGAAATTCTTGCCAGCTCCAGTCCCGACGTGGTGCGGATAAGCATCATTGAACCAAGCAAAAGGGAAACAATACCGCCAATGGTTAATAAGCCGTTGCTCACTATTTTAATTTCCAGGATAAAAAGAATTATTCCAAAAACAATAAGGGCCAGTCCGGCATAGTTAACGGGCAGCGAATGCATGGAATAAAAAGCAAGTATAAGACTAATAACACCTACTATACCCGGCAGCATAGCGCCGGGATTATACAACTCAAACATTAATCCATACATGCCCAGCAGCAGCAAAATGTAAGCGATGCTGGGATCACTGATGATATTCAGTATCTTTTCCCAAACGCTCATGCTGTAGGTTTGTACTTCAGCATTTTTAGTTTGCAGCACATGCTCTCCGAAGGGAAGCCTGACTACTTTTCCATCTATCTGGCTGAGCAGATCCTTTTCAGTAACGGCAATAATATCAATAACATTTTTCTGCAGGGCTTCTGTTTCAGTTATAGAAACACTGTTTCTTACCGCGTCTTCCGCCCAGTCGAGATTCCGGTTGCGCTTCTCGGCAATGCTGCGTATAAAAGCCGCCGCATCATTGGTTGCTTTACTGTTCATCGTACTGTCCATTCCGCCCTGCATGGCTACAGGATGCGCTGCACCAATATTGGTAGCAGGCGCCATTGCAGCAATATTCGCAGCCATGGTTATAAAAACACCCGCCGAACCGGCATGGGCGCCACCGGGAGATACATATACAATTACAGGTACCGGCGATACCAGCAAATCGCTGACAATGCTCCTTGTTGATGTTAATAATCCGCCGGGCGTATTAAGCCGGATAATCAGGCATTCCGCTTTTTCTTCACCTGCCTTTTCAATAGCATTATGGATAAAATCTGCAGATGCGGGATTAATGGTTCCGTCAATTTGTATAGCAATTACCTTTTGCCCAAGTGCGAATACAGGGAAAAAGGAGAGAAGAAAAAAATATAGTAAAAATCGCTTCATACAAAAATGCCCGGATGGTAAAGCAAGTAAACAACTCTCCTGTGTAATATACTTAATTTCCGGCAGAGTAGAGCAGGATAGCAGGGGCAAATACAAAATCGCCAAATAACAAACAACCAAATAAATTACAAATCCGAAGTCTAAAATCCGAAATCCGAAGGGAAAGCATCAAGAACCAAATAACAAGAATCAAATAACAAGAACCAAATAAAATTCAAATATTAAATCCGAAGCCATAAAAGGCCCGTCTTTGCGAGGTGTTAAACACATGCCAGATGTTAGAAGAACTATACACGCCGAAGCAATCCTATTGAAGTGAAGCGGAGCAGTAGGCCAATTTAAAGAAATATGATTCGTCTCCGGTCCTGGAGATTGCTTCGACCCTTTAAAAATAGTAAACATCATTCATATCCGTTTAGGGTCTCCCAATGACGTTTAAATACCACATTTCTCACATTTTCACATTATCATCTACCATTTCAGCTCCAGCTTATTGTTTTTCCTGTTCACATCCGCCATGCGCCAGGTAGGGTCTATT